>PEWQ01000131.1:0-10683 GCA_002780065.1 Candidatus Hydrogenedentes bacterium CG07_land_8_20_14_0_80_42_17 | reverse complement strand
CGTTCTTTGGAAGATAGGCTGGAGACAAGGTAAAAAAGATAAAATAAAAAATTATTTTAAAAATCTCCGTGTCTCTGTGTCTCTGTGTCTTCGTGGTTCAAAAATGCTGCTTGCACGAGCCCGGTAACTCAGTGTTTAAAGTGTCTGACTCCGGTCATGCACAATGCAATTCCTAAACTATCGGCGGCTGATATTACTTCTTTGTCACGGATTGAACCGCCTGGCTGAATCACTGCAGTAACGCCAGCCGCATTTTCAATTCCATCTGAAAACGGGAAGAAACCGTCGGATGCCATTACGGAACCTTGTATTCTCTCACCGGCTTTCATAGCGGCAATCTTAACTGAGTCGGATCGATTCATCTGGCCTGCTCCGATTCCAACCGTTGCTCCGTCTTTGACCAAAACTATCGCATTGGATTTAACATGTTTTGCTATCGTATCGGCAATTTTAAGATCAGAAAGTTCCTCGGCAGTCGGCTCCCGTTTTGATACGACTTTCAGCTCTGCTTCATCTAAATAAACAGTTTTGGTATCTTTTGTTTGTGTCAGAACTCCACCTGAAATGCTTTTCATCTCGAAGGTTTCAAATTCAGGATTCGGCCATTCTAAAACTCTTAACTGTTTTCTCTTTTTCAAAATTTCCAAAGACTCTTCAGAAAATTTTCTAGCAACAATAACTTCTATAAAAAAACCTTTTAAAATTGAAGCTAAAGATTCGTCGAACAATCCGTTGATTGCTACGATACCCCCATAAGCGGAAGAAGAGTCCGAGTTAATCGCTGTTTGCAGAGATTCTAAAACAGTCTTCTTCTTGGCCGCGCCGCACGGGTTTTGATGTTTTATAACTGCAACTGCATTTTCTCCGAGATCGCATGCAAGAGCCATTGCCTCAGAAAGATCGAGAATATTGTTATATGAAAGTTCCTTTCCTTCTTTCGTGACAGCTTCATGCAAACCGTGACCGCCATTCAAAACCCACCAATCAGCAGACTGGTGAGGATTTTCGCCGTATCTCAAACTTCTATGCTTTGAAAGACGGATGATCTTCTTTTCCGAATCATCGGAAAATGCCGATGCTATGCGGCTATCGTATTCTTCAATCATAGCCCACGCTTTGACTGCAAGTCTTTTGCGTTCCACGTCCAAAAGTTTCTCATCTGCTGATTCAAGCTTCGAAATAAAACCATCGTAATCGCCTGCATCTATCAGAGCAGAAACAAAACGGCTGTTCTTCGCCGCCGCGCGAATCAATGATACTCCACCAATATCTATCAGCTCTTCCCTATTCGGTGCGTCTTTGTCAAATTTGTATAAATTACAAATTACGATATCAATTAATGGAATTTTCTTTTCTTCGAGTTCACGCATATCTTCGATATTATCTCTCCGCGCAAGAATGCCGGCAAATATCGGAGGAGAAAGAGTCTTTACTCTTCCACCAAGCATTTCTCCGTAACCGGAAAGTTCACCAGCTTCAATAACTTCAAGCCCCGCGCTCTTCAATATCTTCGCAGTGCCTCCGGTCGAAATTATTCCAAAACCAAGTTGTGAAAGTCTCACAGCGATACGATCGAGACCGGTTTTGTCTGTCACAGAAATCAAAGCATATTTTTTCATACCCTCACCCTTACCTCGCAGGCTAAAGCCTACGGCTACCAATTCGAATGCAACCAATTCGAATACGGATACCATTCTAATGAAAAAAAACATGGAGCGGGAGAAGGGAATCGAACCCTCATAACCAGCTTGGAAGGCTGGAGCTCTACCACTGAGCTACTCCCGCAATAAAATACAAATTCTACTTTTCAGAGCTAGTCTTAATAACTTCTGATTTTGTAGAAATGCCTTGATTGACAAGATCTTTAAGAATTTTCCCAGGCAAAAACTTAGGAGCCATTCTCGCAGGTATTTTCACCGTGCCGCCAGTCGAAATGATTCTCCCTAACTTAGGTTTTCTCATAACAGCCGAAAAAGTTCCAAACTCTCTAATTTCTATCTTTTTGCCTTCTTCGAGCATTTCCTTGATGGACTCGATAGCGGCATCAAAAATATTATGAGCCTCGAACTTCGTCAGATTTAAACTTTTTGCAATCTCTTCAACCAATTCTTCTTTAACCATTTTATCACCAAAAAAAGTATAACTATTTTCAAGATGAAATCAATAATAAATTTTTATTCCATGAATTAGAGGGACACAATACCTAATTCGGTGAATTAGGTATTGTGTCCCTCTAATTCCAGAACAGCCATAAATGCGCTCTGAGGTATATCGACTCTGCCTATTGTCTTCATTCGCTTCTTGCCTTCTTTCTGCTTCTCCAGCAATTTGCGTTTGCGCGTCACATCTCCGCCGTAACATTTTGCAATAACATTTTTTGCAAGCGAGCGTATCGTCTCACGCGCAATAACTCTTGAGCCGATCGCGGCCTGAACCGGAATAGTGAATTGGTGTCTCGGTATAAGTTCCTTTAATTTCTCACATAGCTTTCTTCCCACAAAATATGACTTATCTCTGTGAACAATCATAGTCAGAGCGTCAACTGTCTCTTCATTCACTTTGATGTCGAGTCTTACGAGATCGCCTTCTCGATGACCGATATAGTCGTAATCGAACGATGCGTATCCTTTCGATATGGATTTCAGCTTATCAAAAAAATCCATTACAACTTCTGCAAGCGGAAATTCATACTCGATAATGACCTTTTCTTTGGAGATAAATTTCATGTCGATAAACGTTCCGCGCTTATCCTGCCCCAACTGCATTATTGGACCGATAAATTCTTCAGGAGTATAAATTCGAGCTCGAATGTAAGGTTCATCTATTTCTTGAATTTGACCTATCGGCGGAAGCATCGAAGGGTTTTCTACAATCACAACCTCTCCATTTGTCATTAGCGCCTTATACTCAACAGAAGGTGCGGTAGTCAAAAGATCCATTCCGAATTCTCGTTCCAAACGCTCCTGAACAATTTCAAGATGAAGCAATCCTAGAAATCCGCACCTAAATCCAAAACCTAGCGCCGCCGAAGTCTCAGGTTCGAATTTAAATGCCGAGTCATTCAACTGGAGTTTCTCAAGCGATTTTCTTAAATCATCGTATCTATCTCCATCAACCGGATACAGGCCTGCAAAGACCATTGAGAGCGGTTCGCGATAACCTTCCAGCGGCTCAACTCCATCAACATTTCCTGTTAAAGTATCACCAACTCGAATGCCATCGATTCGTTTCAGAGATGCAGTCAAGTAGCCTACGCATCCGGATTGCAGTTCATCGATAGGCACTCTCTGCGGAGCAAAAGCTCCGACCTCAGTCACTTCATTTTGCTTTCCGCTCGATGCCATTCTTACGATATCTCCTCTTTTGGCAGTTCCGTCAATGACTCGCACATACGCAACAGCTCCAAGATAAGAATCATATTGTGAATCGAATATCAGAGCACGAAACGGAGCATCAGAATCACCTATAGGAGGAGGAATCCTTTCGATCAAAGCATCGAGAATTTCTTTCACACCTTTGCCCTCTTTTGCGGAGCAAAGAAGAATTTCATCATCCAAAAAACCAAGTTCGTTCAGCTGAGACTTGACGCGCGGTATATCAGCTCCAGGCAGATCGATTTTGTTAATCACAGGAATTAAGGTCAAGTCTTCTTCAAACGCAAGATCGATATTGGCAAGTGTTTGAGCTTCAACGCCCTGCGAAGCGTCAACAACAAGCAAAGCTCCTTCGCATGCCGCAAGCGCGCGCGAAACTTCATATCTAAAATCAACGTGGCCGGGCGTATCAATGAGATGAAGAAGAAACTCCGGCGAATCTGCGCTAGAACGGTACCTCATCTTTACCGGATGAGCTTTTATTGTTATACCGCGCTCGCGCTCAAGATCCATTCCGTCGAGCACCTGCTCCTGCATCTCACGCTTATCAATTGTTCCTGTAATTTCGAGAAGTCTGTCGGCTAATGTCGACTTGCCGTGGTCAATATGCGCTATTATGCAGAAATTACGTATGAATGCCTTATCGAAACTCTGCATACTCAATCTTGAAAACGAGCGCCGTTAATCTCGAGACTCTTTACTCTTTCGCCAAATGTTTTTTCAACTTTGTCCACTGCGTCTTTTGTAAAGAGCAACTGAGCAATTTCTTTTGCAACTGAACTTGACTCTTCAAACGAAATTCTTCGAATCATTTCCTTTGCAACAGGTATCGACCTCGGGTTCATGGAAAGCTTTGTAATGCCCAAGCCGACAAGAATCGGAATCATTCTTAAATCGCCGGCCATTTCGCCGCAAACGGAAAGTTCGATTCCTGTTGCTTTTGCATTGTCAGTCACTTCTTTAATAAGTCTGATGATAGTCGGTTGCATGGGTCGGTGGAGATAATCCAACTGCTTGTTTCCGCGTTCCGCCGCCATCGTATATTGAATGAGGTCGTTGGTTCCAATCGAAAAGAAATCCATGTAATTGGAAAAAATCTTGGTATTCAGCGCCGCGGCCGGAGTTTCAATCATAATTCCAACTTCAATGCAGTCTGAATCCAGATCGAATTTCTTACAGCATTCATCGATGTATCCCATCGCTGAACTTATCTCTTCAATGCATGAAATCATCGGCAAAAGCAATTTAACTTTTCCGTGCCTGGATGCCCGAATTATAGCTCTGATTTGAGAATTAAATATGTCAGGTTTTACAAGAGAAAATCGTATAGCCCTGACTCCAAGATACGGATTGACATCTTCAGGCATGCCTGAACCGGAAAGAAACTTATCGCCGCCAACATCGATTGTTCGGATTATTACATCATTTTGAGGAAATGCCTCCGCGGCGAGCCTGTAATGCTGATACTGCTCCTCCTCGCTTGGTAGTACTTTGCGATTCAGAAAAAGAAATTCCGTTCGGTAAAGTCCGACTCCTTCCGCTCCGTTTTCCTTTGCAATTTTAATCTCAATTGGCATTTCTATATTTGCCGAAATATCGATTTTAACTCCATCCGTCGTTACTGCATCCAAACCGATTTTTCTGCGGAGCATAATTTCGCGTTCAAGACGCTTCTGTTCTTTCTCTTCGTATTCCTCTATAGTTTTCTCATCAGGATCAGCTACTACGGCGCCGTCCATTCCGTCAACAATTATAGTATTAGCGTTTTGAAGTTCTGTTATAGTGCCCGGTGGAACCACGACTGCTGGGATTCCAAGAGCTCTAGCAATAATCGCGGTATGCGAGGTGACGCTTCCTATCTCGGTGACACAGCCCAATACAAGCTCCGAATCAAGTTTAGCGGCAGTGGACGGCGAAATTTCAGTTGCAACTAAAATGCATGGCTCATCAATTCTGATTGCCGCCGAAGGACGTCCCATCAAATTTCGAATAAGAATTTGCCCAACATCGGCGATGTCTGTCGCTCGTTCGCGCATCATCTCATCTTCTATCTTTGAAAAACGTTCTGCCAAATCATCGATGACCATTTGAAGAACTATTTCAACGTTCTTCTGTTCCGATTCCAATTTGCGCGAAACTTCTACATGAAGCAGAGGATCTTCAAGAACCAGAATATGAGCATCGAATATTTCCGCTTCATCTTCGCCTATCTCTTCAGCTGTCTTATCTCTGATTGCAAGTAGTTCGTTTTTGGTCGCTTCAATAGCATCTGTAAATCTTTTGAATTCCTTCTCAACTTCATTGCTCGATATTGCCCGCTCTTCGCTCTTCAGTTTCATTCCTTGCACCAGAAGAGGCGGTGCTTCTGCAAAGCCGGGCGATATCGGAGTTCCGTAGAAAATATTCATCAGCATCAATCCTCGTCAAACTTTCTGGCAATCAAGTCAGTCAGAGCATCCATTGCCATTTGAGCGTCTTCGCCCTCTACTTGGACGAAAATCTCGCTTCCTTTAACTGCAGCCAGCATCATTACGCCCATGATTGATTTGCCGTTCACCGTTTCGTCGTCTTTTTTTATTTCAACGTGAGATTTGAATCGCGATGTGCACTGCACCAAAAGCGCAGCGGCGCGAGCATGAAGACCGGCATTGTTTTCGATTATAAACTTTTTTTCCAGTTTCAAACTCATAGGGAACCTCCGACAATCCCGCCGCCAATTACAGTTAGATAAAAAAGGAAAGTTGGAGACCACTTGCGCATAGTTGCAAGTATCAGCAGTCCTAAAAATCCCGCTCTAATCGCAATAAAGATCATTTGGCGGTTTGAAAAGAGCAAACCGTCTGCAACATAAAAAACAGAGACAAGCCCGATAATCAATGCGCCAATGTTTCTTATTCTCCGCATGCTTCCGTGAAAGTCTCTCTTCTTTAAAATATCAACTACGTTCATTCCGTGATTGTATCCCCAATCAAATCCCATCCAGCGAATCCACTCAACAGGAATGATGTAAATAGAAAGCAAAAAAATCAGCGCGTAAATTGAGTAAGAAGAACCGGGATTAGACACGTAAACGCTCAAAGCGGCAAGGCTTCCAATAACAGGCCGCACAGTTTCCCAAAAAAATGCGTCACCAACAGCGGCGAGCGGTCCGCTCATTCTGCTTTTTAAAACCGGAATCATCTCAGGCTTGGAAAAATTACCGGACATCAAATCTTCCTCATATTTTGCGGCAACGCCGATGCAAATTGGAGCAAAGTAAGGATGAGTATTAAAATATTGAGTATGCCTTTTTTCAGCCTCAACATATTTGTCGCCGGAATATAGCCGTTTCAATACAGGCCTGATTGCAAATAGGCATCCTAAATTTTGCATGCCTTTGTAGTTCCATAGCGCCTGCAGAAAATGAAGTCGGATAAAAATATCGAGCCTCTCTAAAAATTTCATGACATCTTCACTAAAATAATGCATGCAATCGAAAAAATAGCTCCGGCGGCAAGCCATGTTTTTCTGCTCTTTGCTCCTATGCACCTTGCCAGCTGAACCATACCCAGAGCCGGAATCAGCGTTGCAGAAAATTCAAGAGCCTTCATCAATTTATCAGTGCTAATGATTTTTGTCACTGCAGGAACCAATATGTATCCTGCAATGCCTGTAATCAGAACTGCAAAAAAAGCCTTAAGAAAAATTGGAAGTATTCCCATAGCCACGAGCCTAATCAGTTCAAAAGGCGATTCCTTTTTCATCATCTCTTCCATCTTAGCGGAGAGCTCTATCCTCAACAAATGATCGAATTTTCTCGAAATGATTCCGATTGGAACACAGCAAGATGTAGCGAGCACAGCCGCGGAAACGCTTCCGCCCCATGCGTGAGCGGCAACTGCGGAGCAAACTGCAGTAATGTGCGCATCAGGCGGAGTATAATTTCCTATCGGCAAAACTCCGAGCCAAATCAATTCAATCCATGCGCCGCACAGCATTCCCGTCGCAGTGTCGCCAAGAATTGCTCCGATAATAGTTCCTGATACAATAGGTCTGGAGAGCATCCATTGCATAATCTGAACATTGTCCAGCGCCAGAATTCCAGCTACAAATGCCGCAGAAAGCAGAGAAGTAATTGTCATTTCTGCGCGGCTTCGAAAAGATCGAAGAGATCTTTCTTTTCATTAGACGGTATCAATCTTACTTCTATTTTCACTCCCGCATCACTCAACGCTTTGAGGTCTTCAAGAGCTTTATCTGTCAGCCTTACTCCTTCGCATACTACATGCTTTCCGTCTTCATATCTCTGACCGCCGACATTAATCTCCTTCAGATCAACTTTGTGTTCTAATACAAGAGCCCTATATTCTTGCGGAGACGCGGAAAGAAGAAGAGTTCGTTTTTTCGTGTAATTATTGTCGCTCAAATTTTTAGCCGCATCTGCGACAGAGCAGAGATCGAACTCTGTTGATTCAGGCACTGCAAAGGCTAAAAATTGGCGTTGCATTTCATCTTCCGCGTATTCATCTGAAATGACGACGATTTTTTCTATGTTGAGAAATCGAGACCAGCCGACCGTCACTTGTCCGTGAATTAATCTGTCATCAATTCTGGCTAAAAGTATCATAACTCAACAGCCTTTTTTCGAATCAAACTTCATCTGCTCATCACCTTGAATTTAGCATTTACATCGAGACACGCTTTTTTACCCGCCTCAAGAATTCTGTCGACGAGCTGATCAAAATCGTATTTGTCTCTCGAAAATGCAAACTCGATCAGCATCGCAAGATTGAATCCTGCAATAATTCTCAAAGGAAAGTCAGTCTCCTTTTGCTTCTTCAACAGCTTTGCTCCGACATTCGAACATGAACCTCCAAAAAGGTCCACAAGTAGCAATGTCGGCCTGTCGGAGCCGAAATTTTTACGCGCGTCCAAAATAGACAGTTCGAATTCATCAAGCCTTCCGTTCTGATCAAGCCCAATCGCAATAACATTGTCGAACCGCCCAAAAATCTGAAAAGTGCTTTCAATTGCGGACGATGCCATATTGCCATGCGACGCTACAATCAAGAGAGGAGGATTCATATCTTTTTTTCCTCCAATATTTTTTCCAATCTCAAACTAAATTCCTCCGCCACATGAACTCCCATATTCTTTAATCTTTGATTCATTGCCCCCACCTCTATTATGATCGCAATATTTCTTCCAGGCTGAACAGGAACCAAAATTGATGGAATTTCAATTCCAAGTATCATTGTTTTCTCCTGATCAAGGCCCAGCCTGTCGTATTCATAGCCCTCTCTCCATCTCTCCATCTTCGCCACCATTGACACATCCATTTCGTCCACAACAGCTGACGCTCCATAGAGCTGGCGAATGTTCAAAATGCCAAGCCCTCTGATTTCGATATGATGCTTCGTCAAATCAGGACTCTTCCCTCTCAAAATTTCCTGACGCATCTTTCTCACTTCCACAATATCGTCGCTGACAAGCCTATGGCCGCGCTGAAGGAGTTCCAAGGCAGTTTCCGATTTTCCAACTCCTGACTCGCCCTGTATTAAAACTCCAAGTCCGAAAACATCCATTAGAACTCCGTGAATCATCTCCGTAGGAGCTAATTCTCTTTCAAGATAAAGGCCTATCTTATGAATCAAGAAGTCGGTCTTCTTTGGCGAAGAAAAAATGCAGACGCCCAATCTGTCGGCAATCTCCAATAATGCAGGAGCAAGAAAAAGTTCGCGAGTGACGATAACGAGCGGTGGGTGATGTGAAAGATATGCAGACCAATTGCGAATCATAACGGCTTCAGGCCGAGCTGACATGTAAGCCAATTCTGTCTGACCTATTATTTGAATATTCTTTGAATCGAAGTAATCCAAAAAACCTGCTAAAGCAAGTCCGGGCCGCTGAACCTCAGGAGCATGAATCGAGTTTTTTAATCCGACTTTGCCTGCTACAACAGCAAAATCCAAATCTTCACCTAAAGTTTCAAATAAATCTTGAACCAGAACTTCATTGCCTGATTCCATATCACGAACTCCGCTCAGGCGCTTTTCAATTCCTCTTCTCTGATGATGGCTAAAATCTCTTCGCTCTTCTTTGCGTCAAGAAGCGCCTGCCTGAAATACGATTGCTTCAGGAGCCGCGAAATTCGAGCGAGAGCTTTTACGTGAGGACCTGACTGATCTTCAGGCGCCACCAAAAGGAAGAAGAGATGAACCGGCTTTGAATCAAGCGCGGCAAAGTTAACTCCAGCTTCCGATTTTCCAAAAACAGCGTAAAGACGGTCAACTGAATTAGTTTTAGCATGAGGTATTCCTACTCCTTGCCCTATGCCCGTGGACATCAACTCTTCTCTGTCCCAAACAGCCTTTAAAACCGCTTCTTTATCTTTAACTGAACCGGTAGAGTTTGCCAGCAAATCAATTAATTCCTCGATAATTCCCTTTTTGTCTTTTGCCTGCAACGAAACCGATATCCCGGCTTCATTGATTAATTCCGAAAGCTTCATCATATTCACCTCTGCATTTATATGCTTATTTATCTATCCGGAACTATTAAGCCGTAATGGCCGTCCGGTCTTCTGAAAATTACGTTCACATCGTATGACTCGGCATTGATAAATACAAGGAAATCATCACCTGCTTGATCAAGCTGAAGCATCGCGTCATCAGGAAAAAGAGGTTTCATCTGGAATGTGAGATAATCGATTATCCTGGGCTTTCCTGTTCTCTTTTTTATCTTCTCTTTCTTTTTGGAAACTGCTTCGAGCAGTTCGTCGGCGCTAACTGCGTTCTTCGCAGCTTTGTGAGTCTTCAACTTGTCTTGAAACTTACAGAGCTGTCGCGACAGCTTATCTACCACGAGATCAAGCGCCGAATAAGCGTCAGATGAAGATTCTGATGCTCTTATCGTTGTGCCTGAAGCTATCAGAGTCACTTCCGCATTGTGCGAGGTCTTACCTGAAGAGAACGTTATCTTTGCTTCGATAATACCTTGATGATATTTTTCGAGCTTTGATATCTTCAGCTCTGCATAATCCCTCAACGGCTTTGAAGTCGGCATCTGCCGAAATGTTGTGACAATCTGCATTTTATAATTATCTCCAAATCCAAATTTTTGATGCAACTCAATCTGTGTTTTTGAATGAGTCAAAAGATAATATCGAATACGTAATCAATATGCAATAGAAAAGTTGCAAGCACAAGCGAGGCGGCTATTGACTCGGAGCACCCGCACCGCCATGACGAGTTATAATATTTGAAATTGCAAATTGGAAAGTGCAAATTGAAAATTTTATTTTTCCAATTTTCATTTTTCAATTATTTTA
>PEWQ01000019.1 GCA_002780065.1 Candidatus Hydrogenedentes bacterium CG07_land_8_20_14_0_80_42_17 | reverse complement strand
TCAATTATTTCACACGTTCTTTGAGACGCAATTTCCTGTTGTCATTGCGAGCACCGAAGGTGCGAAGCAATCTCTTAATGTTAACAGATTGCTTCGTCGCGATGACTCTGCGAGTCCGCTTCTAGCAATGACACATGGCACCCTTCACACTCTTTACTTCAACGACTCTTTGAGCGTTGAGCAGGCAACTTCCGGCGGAACTGAATTGATGTAAAATCCTGTTCCCCATTCGAATCCGGCAACATTTGAGAGTCTAGGCATAATCTCAAAGTGCCAATGATAATGAACCATTCTTTTTTCTATAAAAGGCGCTGAATGGAGAACAAAGCTGTAAGGAGGATCGTTCAGAGTTTTGTTGAGCGCTTTTACTGCAGATTGAAACGCAGAGGCAAGCCCGGCTAAATCCGAATCTTCCGTTTCGTCGAAATGCGATGAGTGACGTTTCGGAATGATCCAAAGTTCATACGGAAATCTTGGAGCGTAAGGACAGATAACAATAAAATTTCCATTTTCCCACAAACAGCGTTCTCCGCCTATTTCGTTCTCAAAGATGTCGCAGAAGACGCATTTTTCTCGTGAGATAAAATAATCGTAACCGGTAGTGATTTCGATTGCAACTCTGTAAGGCACTGCCGGAGTCGCAATTATTTGTGAGTGAGAATGTTCGATTGTGGCTCCGGCCTTTTCGCCTCTGTTGCCGAAGACCATCGCAAATTTCAGATTTGGATTGGCTCTCAATTTATGCAATCGCGATTTCCAAAGAAGAATGAGCTCGTTGAGCTGTTCCAACGGCATTGTTGCGATGGAGTCTTCATGAAGCGGAGTATTCACAATTACCTCATGAACTCCGAATCCGCTCATCATATCGAACATTCCTTCGCCTTGCCTATCGAGTTCTTCTTCTAGGGAGACTACTGGATTAAGGCTGTAAAATATTCGTTCTCTCCATTCCGGAGTATTTGGAGCTCTGGCTGTGTCTCCTGCCGCAAATATTTCTGAAGGTGTTTTATTCTCATTGCCGGGGCAGAAAGGACATGATTCTTTTTGAGATTGAACAGCAGCCGATTTTAAATCAGAAGGTCTCTTTCCTCTGTCAGCAGAAACAATTACCCAGCGCCCATCGGTAGGATTTCTTCTGAGTTCAGGAGCATTCATTTAAATCCAGATTGAATCCCTGATAAATGTTTTTATGAAATAATCATTGTTAGCCTGAATGTATTTTATTAATTCATCAGCTTTTGGAGCAAGGATATCCGTAGGATTTGCACCCAGAAAGATTCTAAAATGTTTCAGAGCTGAATTATTGTCTTCGTAAATTAATTCAGCTACTGCCGTATAATACTCGGCTTCGTTATGCTTTCCTAAATAACTTTTTATTGCTTCAAAAGATTTTTTTGCAAGTTCATCATCTTTGTTAAGTTTGATGACTCTGAGATATTCTTCCATTGCAAATTCAGGCCACCCGCGTTTTCTGTATAGTTCAGCCATCTTAAATCTCGGAAGTGTCCAGAGCCTGCTGTACATTATTGCATCATAATAATCACTCATTGCTCTGTCATAGCATGCTTCCGGAATGTTCAGGTCTCTGATTTGCTTGAGAATTGTAAGAAGATCTTGAAGAGCAGTATAGCAAAGCCCGTTGTAGTATTTTTCAGAATAAGTTTGGACATTCAGAGGTTTTCCAAGTGTAGCATCCAATCTCGAATTGATGTTATTGCTTCGTTTTGAAAGCTGATCGAAAAGAAAAGCAAAAGATTCTTTTAATTTTTTGTCTTTAACGACATCATTAACGTATTTGTTAATATTTCGCAAATCAGGTTCTATTGCTTTCAATGAACGAACAACTTCTTGATTGTAAGGATTATATTCTTCAAATGAATTGCCGTTAGATTGCCATTTGGAATACGCATCAACAACTTTGAAAACTTTTAAAATCTTGGCGTCCATTAATTCGACAATGCTGTCGTTGGAAGAATCAAGAGCTTTTCCGACTTTGACTTCTTCGGCTCTGATTAAAAATGCATCGCCGTGCACCATATTTTTATTTGCCAACATTTTCATGGAAGGAACGTATATTCCGTAAAGCAAGATTGTTACAAAGACTATAATGAAAAGAAAAGTTATGATGTGCCATTTGATGCTGAGTTGGTTATTTATTTTTAAATTGTCCGACTCATTTGTTAGAGTTTCATTTTTATCCATCGATTCTTCTATTCCTCAGCTACAATTTTATATTTGTGGAGATTGTAATCAAATAGCTTTGGCAAATCACTAAATTTCTTCACGTATAAATTGCTCACGAAAATCTTTTCAGCGCGTATCTGAATATTGTGTTATCAGCATCGCCTTTGAAGAGTCCGACTATACCTGAAGTTATATCGTGAGTGTAATACCGATTCTGCTCGATCCAATTGGTTCGAATTCCTTTGCCCATAATGGCAAGAGGCACCCGCATGACTTCTCTATCAGTCCATTTTGCTATAGAATGTCTTCCTCCGTCCGTCATGCCGTGATCGGCAACAATAATTACAATGTAGTCATACGGCGCGCACCAGTCGAGTGTATTTAGAAGGTGTCCTAACATTTGATCGCATTTTTTTATGGAGTGAACATAAGGCGATTTCCAACAGTAGATATGTCTGTTGGTGTCGCGGCATTCGTGAGCATAAGTATCCGGGCCGTGAAAATAGACAAAGCTGAAGTCATGATTCGGAATTACCTTGCATGCAATATCAAGCCGCTTTTGATCCGGAGTTGTAATTCTGTGTCTATGCAGGGTGCCGTCTCTTCTGAGCATTTCTGCTTCTGCTTCTCTATTGTAAAGACAGTCGATGAAATTACAGTTCGGAAAATATATTCTATTTTCCGATTCCGGATATCCGACATAACAGCTTTTTAAACGCATCTTTTCCCAGAGCGATTTGCAAAGAGGTTTTCCATATCGATTATGCATTATTCTGCCGACTGCGTTGGGAGTCAGCACAGGTTCATTGGTATAAACATTAGAAAACAGAACGCCGTTTTTTATGACGCGCTGGAGATTAGGCAAACCCATCCACTGATTAACCTTAAAAATTGCGTCGAACCTGACTCCATCCCATAAGTTTAATACGACTTTCATTTGAAGCCTCCATTTTTAATGCGGACTATAATATAACTAAAGTTTGCAAAAAAATAAAGGTCTTTTCATAGAAAACGAAAATGTGTTGAGCAGTGAATGCAACTTATTGTTAACTTTGCATAGATATTTTCGAAAAGTTAACAGGAATTTAAAAAAATATTTAGTTGAAATCTTTCAAGCGAATTAGTGAATACGCCGAAAATAGTAAAGAAATCTATTCCCGAAAAAAAGGGCTTTAAATGGAGGCAATAACAATGACGGTATTAAACAAGGTGCAAACGTTGTGGAGACATTTTTCGAACGATATGGGTATTGATCTCGGAACGGCTAATACTCTGGTTTACGTTGAAGGAAGAGGAATAGTTTTGAGAGAACCGTCGGTTGTTGCGTTGAAGGACAACGAAATTCTTGCTGTGGGGGCTGAAGCCAAACTAATGGTGGGACGCACTCCCGCAGCTATTAGAGCCATTCGACCGATGCGCGATGGAGTGATTTCGGATTTTGCAGTTGCTGAGAAGATGATTCGTTATTTTATCCAGAAGGTTCACAATCGGCGAACTCTTGTTGCGCCTCGAATAGTTATCGGTGTTCCCTCAGGCATAACCGAGGTCGAGAAGCGAGCAGTGCGCGAATCGGCTCTGCAGGCGGGAGCATCTCAAGTTTGGCTGATCGAGGAATGCATTGCCGCGGCAATCGGATGCGATATGTCGATTGAAGAGCCTGTTGGAAATATGATTGTAACTATTGGCGGAGGCACATCTGAAGTCGCGGTAATATCTCTTGGCGATATAGTGGTAGCGCGTTCTTTGAGAGTTGCAGGCGATAAAATCGACGAGGCGATCATGAATTATATGCGCCGCGTCCATAACCTTCAGATTGGAGATCGAACTGCTGAAGAGATTAAGATTGAGATTGGAAACGTGTATCCTTCTCAGGACGATCTCGTGACCAAAGAGGTGCGCGGCCGAGATTATTCCGGAATGCCTATGACTGTGACGGTGACAGCCGGTGAAATTCGAGAAGCTATGATGGAACCGGTATCTGCGATTGTTGATTCAATTCGGCAGACACTAGAAAATACGCCGCCGGAACTTGCGGGAGACATAATGCAGAAAGGAATAGTAGTTGCCGGAGGAGGAGCGCTTATTCGCGGACTTCAGCAATTACTGCACGACGAGACAGGACTTCCGATTACAATCGCCGAGGATCCTCTTTCTGTTGTTGCGCTTGGAACAGGAAAATATTTACTTGAGATTAAAGGAAGCCTTCGAAAGGCAGTCTGAGAATTTGAATGAATATAAGACCGCTTGATATCGGCTTTAGAGAAGATGCTGACAGAAGAGCACGTTCGCTTCTTATAGTTGCAATCGTTATTGCAGTAATAGGCTCTTTGCTTCACAGACTTCCGGTCACTTCTTCTTATCGAACATGGCTGCTGACTCCGTTCGCGCCGGCGATAGCTGTTGTGGATGGAATCAGAACTGCTCTTATGAATTCCGTGGGCGGAGAAGATGAGCCTTTAGGCCGCGTGTCTGCAGAAACTCAACTGGAACTTTCAGTTGCGAAAGAAGAGATTGAAGCTTTGAAACGCGAGAACAACGAACTGCGCGGATTGAATTCTATTCATCTTGAATTACCGTTTGAAGGCATAGTTGCAACTGTTTCAGGCAGAATGCTGAGTGCGGATAGACACATACTTTTTTTGGATGTAGGAAGTCATGATGGAATCAAGAAAGGTGCGATAGTTCTCGGAGCAGAGAACGGAAAGACTTCTGTTATCGGAAAAGTTGTGGAAACATCGATTAATCTTTCCAAGGTGCAGACGATTCTTGATCCGACCACAAAGATTTCGGCGAGTTTGAATGGCCGTGGTGGATATGTCTTTTCCGGCTCTACGGATAATCGGAGCGGCAGATTGAATTATGTTCCGCGTGAAGAAACTGTAAACGTTGGTGATGAAATATTTACTTCGGAGGAGGGCAGGCTGTTTCCGGGCGGCTTTCTGATAGGGAGAATTAAAGCGATTGGAACGAGAAGCGCGCTCTTCCACGATATATCCGTTGAGCCTATGACTTCGGAAGACATGATTAGATTTGTTTGGGTTGTAAAGGAGAAACGAAAGTGAGAGTCGAAGAGATTCTTCCGCTGTCATGGATAAGAGTAGCAATACTTATGGTATTTGCTCTTCTTGCATCTATGATCTTTGAGCCCATCTTTGCAAATTTCATCTCAATTCCTCCTTCTTTTACTTTGGTTGTAATTTGTGTAGTAGCTTCATTGAACGGGCCGCTTTTCGGAGTTGCTTCCGGAATGATAGCCGGAATACTTTTTGATTTAATTGGAACAGGCGCTATCGGAGTTAACATGGGCTCTTTTGCCGTAATCGGATTTGTGGTCGGAAAATCTGCAAGATTTTTGCCTGAGTGGAATCGCATTCTGAAAATAGCGGCGGTTTCTCCGCTCCTTCTTATTCATATTCCGCTTACACGTTTATTCACATCTATTGCAGGTAATGCTCCGGTCATTGGATACAGATCAGCATTCACGTTTCTCATCGCAAATGCCGCATGTGCGGTGCTGTTGACTCCAATCGTCTCTTCCTTTGCGGTTCGGAGCGGGCATAACTGATAGTATACGGGCATCGTGTATGCTCTAAGAGTGAATAATGTTTATAAATGAATCTTCAAATGAAATTGATGTAAAACGCATTGGATTGCTGGCAGTGGTTGCGGTAGTTCTTCTTATTGTGCTAATTGGACGTTCAGCCTATTTGCAGTTGATAGAAGGCGGATACTATAGAAACGCCGCAGAATCCAATTCAGAACAGAATAGAATATTGAGACCTGTTCGCGGAGTGATTCTTGATTGCAGAGGAAAAGCGCTTGCGACCAACAGGGCATCGTTCGATTTGATATTTACTTCCAGAGGAGTGCCGAGAGAAGAATACGAAGCGATTGCTGAGAGGCTTTCTAAATTGACCGGAGCTTCTGCCGGCGAACTTTTTTTAAAGATGCTCGATTCGAGAAAAAGACCATTTACACCGGTAATTCTTATTTCAGATATATCGAGAAATATATTAGCTGCCGTCGAGGAAAATTTAATTAATCTCAACGGTGTCGGAATAGATAATAGAACGATAAGGTATTATCCATTCGGGCCTGCAACTGCGCATCTGATGGGATATATTGGAGAAGTGACTCAAGAAGAGGTAGACAATTCGGATACACTTATTGCCGGAGATTGGATTGGCAGAGCAGGACTCGAACTTTCTTTGGAGGGATTACTTGCCGGAGTAAAAGGAGGCGAGAATGCGGAAGTAGATGCGTTGGGGCAGACAACGCGGGTGCTTTCAAAATTCGAGCCGCGTGCCGGAGATAAAGTTGTTTTGACTATAGATGCTGATTTGCAGGTTTGGGCGCACGAGGCATTTAAAGGGCAAAAGGGTGCATTGGTTGCGGTTGATCCTCAAACGGGCAAGGTTCTGGCTCTCTACTCTTCGCCTGCTTACGATCCGAATGCGTTTGTGGACAAAGAACGGATTCAGGAACGAATGAGTTATTTCGTGGATATCGACCTTCCTCTTTTTAATCGGGCGTTGATGGCGACTTATTCGCCAGGTTCAACTTTCAAAACAATTACCATGATCGCAGGATTGAAGACAGGTCTATTGAAACCGTCAACTCGTTTTAATTGCAGTGGGAGTTACAAAGGAATGAAGTGTTGGAAAAAAGGCGGGCATGGCACTCTGGATCTTGCGTCAGCATATCAACATTCATGCAACGTATATTTTTACCAAGCCGGTGAACGGGTTTGGATCGAGCCTATTCATTTTGTAGCGCAAGCGTTCGGACTCGATCAATATCCAGGTTTCGGAATTGGCCCGGAAGCTCACGGAGTAGTGCCGACACCTGAGTGGGAGCACGCTCATGTTAAAGGACCTGACGGCGAACATTGGGGCACAGGTGACGTTCGCAATACTGCGATAGGCCAAGGCTACGTTCAAGTTTCTCCTGCTCAGATGGCGCAGGTTGCGGCTGGAGCGTCAAGCGGAGGAATAGGAATGTTTCCCGGAGTTATAAATAAAATAGAATCTCCGAATAATGAAATAATATTTCGATTCAAAGAACGCGTTCGTGAAAATTTAAAACTCGACAGCCGGACAATAGAATTTATTCGAGGAGCAATGCGGAGAGTTATAGAAGTTGGAACCGGAAGAAGAGGAAGGGTCAAGGGCTTGGATGTTGGAGGCAAAACCGGCACGGCACAAAATCCACAAAATATGGATGATGCTTGGTTTATTTGCGCGGCTCCGCTTTCGAATCCGAGAATAGCGATCTCTGTTATTGTCGACCATGCGGGACAGCATGGCGGAACTGTTGCGGCTCCGATTGCTCAATATGTGCTTCAGAGATATGCCGAACGTGAAGGTTGGATTAATGCCGCTCAAAAGGAAATAGGTGACGTCGGCAAATGATGAAATTTCGAAATCCTGAAACTCCGTCTTATGGTCTGCTTCGTCAGCTTAGAATTGTAATTGATCCATGGATTGCAATTCCTGCTCTGCTTATTCTGTCGGCGTCGCTCATAGCATTATTTTCGGTTGTTTATCATCCGATTGCTTTCGAAATAAATCCCGGACTTGCAAAAGATATTTCAACACCGTTTACCAAGCACTTGTTATGGGGACTATTTGGAATGGCAGGAATGACATTTATTGCTTTTGCGAAGACTGACAGTTTAAAAAATAATTGGGTTTGGATTTATTTGTCCGGAATCATTTTGCTTTTGGCAGTGCTCTTCTTCGGAATAAAGGTTCGCAATATACGCGCATGGCTGTCGATAGGTTTATTGACATTTCAGCCGTCAGAATTGGTAAAAGCTATTTTGGTAATATCGCTTTCGGCGTATCTTGCGAAGAAGGAAAGACGCGAAAAAAGATTGAGATCTCTGATTGTGACTGCGGTGTTAGTGGGAATTCCGGCAGTGCTTGTCTTGAAACAGCCTGATATGGGAACGGTTATTGTTTACCTTTCTCTGCTTCTTACATTGCCGTTTATTGCGGGGCTTCCGGCAAGATATATGGTCTTGATTGTTATTTCAGGGATGCTTTCAGGACTGAGATTGCTTTTAGGAATAGCGGCTGAACATCCCGAGATTGTTCAGCAGGGCAGTATGCCGGCAGTAATTGTGGATCCAACGCTTTCATACAAAACTTTTGCGGTATTAGGAATAATCGGAGCGGTAGTTGCTTTGACGATGCGTCTTCTTCGAATGAAAAATGCATTTTGTGTTTTTCTGTATTTTGTTCTGCCAATAGCCGCAGTCTCTTCTTCATTTATTTTGACAGAGCATTTGAAGGATTATCAGAAGACTCGATTACTCTCTTTCATTGCTCCTCAGTTGGATCCGAAAGGGTCCGGATATAATATTATTCAGTCGAGAATTGCGTTCGGCTCAGGTGGAGTCTTAGGCAAAGGAATTCGCGGAGCTACTCAGTCTTCGCTCGGATTTCTTCCTGAACGTCAGACGGATTTTATATTCAGCGTAATCGGAGAAGTTTTTGGATTTGCAGGAACTGTTATAGTCATATCAGCCTTTTTGATTTTATGTTTAAGAATTCTCTGGATAGCGGCGAATGCCCGCGACCGATTCGGTTCTATATTAGCTGCGGGAGTTTTTACAATTATGCTTACTCACATAATTATTAATATGGGAATGGCTGTGGGTATTATGCCTATCATGGGCATTCCCTTGCCTTTAGCCTCATACGGCGGCACCGCTATGGTCTCGATATTTATTATGCTAGGACTGGTTCTTGCTGTGGAGCGTGAAAGCAGATTAGTATAGGGAACGGAGATTTGCTTATTTACTTTTTATTGAATGAACACTGAACACTGAACTACCATTGTAAAATTTTTCATCGTGTCATATTCTTTTGCTTGAGAAGATGACAAAAAAGATACCTTTGATTACATTAGCTAGAAAAGGCACGCATAGATGTCTTGACGGACATCCGTGGGTGTTTGGCAATGAATTTGCCGCGCCTCTAGGAATCGAATCCGGCTCAGCGGTAGAATTGGCGGATTGGAACGGACGATTCATAGGCATAGGTTATTACAATCCCAAATCAAAGATTGCTGTCAGAATATTTTCGAAAGATCCTGAAGCTATATTGGATATCAATCTGATACGTAAACGAATTGTCTCTGCAAAAATAGCTCGAGCAAAATTCTTTTCTGAAGATGAGCCCAGGCGGATATTTTTTTCAGAAGGTGATTTTTTGCCGGGACTCATTGCGGATATTTACGGCAAGGTTATCGTATTTCAGATTCTTTCTTTAGGCCTTGAATTGAAAAGGGAATTAATAGTTGAGGCGCTGTTGGATGTATACAAACCCTCTGCAATATATGAGCGTTCGGATTCTGCATCGCGTTCTCTGGAAGGACTGGAAATTAGGCTTTCAGACGCATATGGAACAACTCCGGACAGAATAGAGACAGAATCAGATGGCGTGAAGTTTGTCGTGTATCCGAAGATTGGGCACAAGACCGGAGCGTATTTGGATCAGAGATTGAACCGGCGAAGATTTGCGTCTTATGCGACTGGAGCAAAAGTTCTGGATGCTTTCGCATACAACGGGCTCTTCAGTCTTTATTCTGCCGCCGGTGGAGCAAAGGAATTGACAGCTATAGAATCTTCGAAAAGCATGACGGATATTTTGAAAGAAAATGCAGAAATGAATGGAGTGAATATTGAAACTGTTATCGAGAGCGCATTTGAAACTCTGAAGAGGTTTGAAATTGAAGGCAGACGTTTCGACTTAATTTCGCTCGATCCTCCCGCATTCGTTCCGCGAAGCGAACAGTTGAGGCAAGCTTTGAGAGGCTACAAAGAATTAAATATGAGAGCGATGAAATTGATTGAAGAAAATGGAATTCTTTTTACATCTTCGTGCTCATTTCATTTGAAGCGGGAAGATTTTATTGAGACATTGAAATCGGCAATGAAGGATACAGGACGAAATTTACAATTACTTGAATTGACGTCTGCCGCTCCGGATCATCCAATAAGGCTGAATATTCCGGAAACGGATTATTTGAAGTGCGCAGTATTGAGAGCCGTATGATAGAAGCGAAGAAGGCTAATTATGACAGATAATCTTGATTCGATTCAGTCACTTCTTCAACAGGTTCATGATGGCCATGACGCAGTTATTCCGACTGAAGCTGAAATTTCTGCAAAGGAAGCAGAAGAAGCCGAACGGATTAAGAATGCAGTTCTAAAGTTTAAACAAGAAGTTTTATCTGATCCCAAAATATTGAAACGCGTCAAGAAATACAGACGCGAGGGTATCTATGCAATTAAGCCGTGGCAATGGACAGCGATAATAGTAGGTGCACCGATATTTTTGGCAATGCTTGTTTATTTTATTCATTTATTTTCTAATGTGACAAGATCGAACATGGCAATGCGAGACGGATTGAAATTGATTTATAGCAGGCATCCTGATGAAGCTTTGCCATTGATGAATAAAGCAATAGAGTTAGGCTCGGAGCCTGCAGTAACGTTTCTGCGCTTTGGAATGGCTCTTGCGGATATGGAATATACCGATTCTGCGATTCAGTTATTGGACAGTTCGATGAAGATGGCAATAGAAAAAAGAGATATGACAACGATGGCGCTTGCGGCATCGAAGTCAGCAGAGTTATTTCTTGGCGAGAAGAAGCATGAAGAAGCATTGTC
>PEWQ01000064.1:636-11238 GCA_002780065.1 Candidatus Hydrogenedentes bacterium CG07_land_8_20_14_0_80_42_17 | reverse complement strand
AGAATTTTCTGCAATTTCGTTAAAAAAAGCCATGTCGTTTTCATTAAAAAATAAATAGTCGCCGCCAACCGCTCACTGATCATCCGCTTCAAAAAAAAGATTCAGGCCACCCTCGCTCGCATCTGGGGCGAAGACGTTTAAGTGGCCATTCTTGCAATTTAAATTTCGTTTATAATTCGTAAATAGTGAATCACGTATCTTGTATCCTGATTCATTAATCCCGCCTCACTTTTTATTCTGGAACGATTGCCAGAACAAACGCATCAACTTTTATTGCTCCGTTATCTTTCAGTAAACTGCATACAGCATCGAGCGTGGCTCCGGTCGTGGAAATATCGTCGATGACTAAAATACTCTGCGGAATTTTTTTTGAGGTTAGCTCGAAACTTTTCTTTGCGTTTTCTTTCCTCTCTTTTTTCGTGAGCCCGACCTGCTCTATAGCTTCCTTTTTTCTGCGCACTAATTCCAAAAACTCTGCATCGAGCATATTTGCAATTTCGTTTGAAAGTATTTTGACTAATTTATGATTCGATGGAATAGCTACTATTGCATCATATTCAGGCTCCAATTCTGATTTTATCCGATCATACAGATATGATAAACATTCGTGTATTCCCCAAATTTTCGCGCCTCGAATCATCTCGGCAAAAATTCCTTGATACCAGCCTAGAGCAATTATTCTGTTTGCTTTTGGAGGATCTCTTCGACAGCTCGAACAAATATCAGTTCCTGATGGCCTCGAACATCTCTTGCAAAGTGCTACTTCGAAAAGCTCGAGTCTTTTGAGACAATTGCCGCACATTCCGTCGTGCCCGTCTTCGCCGAATTGAGTCAGGCACGCCGCACATGTTTGTGGAAGATAAAGATCCTTGAGAGAATCTAAAACCTCCGAAATAATCATATGGTCAGAATTTCGAAAATGCTTCGATCGCTCTCGAAATGTCCTCTTCGCTGTGCGCCGCTGAAACAAAGAAGGCCTCGAACTGAGAAGGCGGCAAGTAAATTCCATTCTTGAGCATGTGCTGAAAATATTCACCGTATATTTTCCGGTCGACAATATCTAGATCATCTGCCGACCGAATTCGAGCTTCTGCGTCATTGACGAAGAAGAGAGTCATCATCGAGCCGCATCTTTGAATGAGAATTTTTCTTTTTGAAAACTTTTTGAATCCTTTCTCGAGCATATTAGAGAGATGTTCGAGTTTTTCGTAAACAGTCGGTGTGAGATTTTCCAATGCCGCGGAGCCTGCCGCCATTACTACAGGATTTCCTGAGTTAGTTCCTGCCTGATAAACCGGACCTAACGGAGAGAGCTGTTCCATGATCTCGCGTCGACCTCCATACGCCCCAATCGGAAGTCCTCCTCCGATAATCTTTCCGAGACACGTTAAATCCGGCTTGATTCCGAATAAACCCTGCGCGCAGGATCTGCTTACTCGAAAACCGGTCATCACTTCGTCGAAGATCAGGAGCGCTCCGATTTTGTCGCAACGACTTCGGAGTCCTTCGATAAAATCCTTTTCAGGTAATACGACTCCCATGTTTCCTACAACCGGCTCCAGAATTATTCCTGCGATCTCTTTCTCGTGCATTTTAATAATTCTGTCAACGTCGTTAATATCGTTGTAACGAGCAATAAGCGTTTCGGAAGCGTAAGACTCGGGGACTCCTTTTGAATCAGGAGTGCCGAAAGTCATTGCTCCGGACCCAGCCTTCACCAGAAGAAAGTCTGCGTGTCCGTGATAACAGCCTGCAAATTTAATTATCTTGTTGCGGCCGGTAAATCCTCGGGCAAGCCGCAGAGCGGACATAGCAGCCTCAGTACCGGAATTTACGAAACGAATAATTTCGATCGAAGGAATTGAGGATAATATTTTTTCGCCAAGTTCTATTTCGAGATTGCACGATGCGCCGAACGAAGCCGAATTACCCGCCGCTTTCTTGATTGCTTCCGTTATTGCAGGATGCGCATGACCTAGAATCTGCGGACCCCATGCTCCGACATAATCGATATATTCTTTTCCGTCAACGCTCGTCAACTTCGAGCCTTTGCCGGATTCGAAAACTATCGGAGTTCCGCCGACTGCTTTGAATGCCCGAACCGGACTGTTGACTCCGCCCGGAAATATTCTTTTGGCTTTCTCCCATAAAATGTCGTTCTTAGTCATTTGTTCCTCCTAACCGAAAATAATTGGCAATAAAATTATACCTGCATTCGAAACTGCATGCAGAAAAAACGGAGCCGCAATGTTGCCTGTCATAACATAGAGCCAGCCCATAAAAATTCCGGCAACGAATCGTGCCCAGAATATATCACCTTGAAAATGCAGTAATGAAAAAAAAGCGGCCGAGATCAAAACTGCCGCTACTACGCCTACTCTGGGCCTAATCCAGCCGATCAGTCCCATTCTAAAAAGCGCCTCTTCGCATAAAGGAATAAAGATGATCTTTAGAAGTAGCTCAATTAAATCGCGGCTCAATTCGATATTGGGTGAAGACAATATGAGATTGGAAAAAAAATCAGGTTTTATTGTGCGACCTGCTAGTACAATTGATGAGAGCAAAGAGAGAAGAATAACTGCTGATATCACGCATAGTTTAATTATGCTCGGATACTCTTTGGAACTGAGCGGAAACAGGTCTTTTATTTCGAAGTTTAAACTGCCGAAGAGAACCAAGACAGAGCTTGCTTGTATTAGAAAAATTTTCATTATTGAATCGGAGGCAGGGAAAAAAATTGCCGTAAGAACGTAAATTACTAGCCACGCCAATGTCGATTTTAATAAGGCAGTTCCGGAAATTAATGGAATAGAATCGGATATGCTTCTTTTTGAAAAATAAATTAGTCCCCACAATCCGAACGGCAGGAGCCATATTCCGCGTTTTGCTATCCATAAGACATTTAAGGAAGAATAAGAATTTTGAAGATGCGGATTTTTTGAAATCAGAATTAGATAGAATATTCCGAATATCCAAATTCCTATCGATAATTTGGAATAGATGAGAGTTTTAGTCTTGCATAACTCTTCGCTGTTATTTTTTGTTAAATTCATTTGAGTTCATCTTCATTTTAGCTCTTGCTTTCGTTTTCCTCTAGTCAAAAGTAAAATTCTGTTCTATATTTTCTTCGCTATGAAAAAAATATCTGCAGTAATTTTTCGGACAGTATTCGGCTCGGCGGCACTTTTATCTTTTGCATCGGCATTATTCGCTGAAACGGCGACTTATTTGCCTTTTGAGGGAAATGCTCAGTTTGTATCGCCATGGGCATTTGGAGGGAATATACAGTATGTTGTGCCGGTAATACCTGTCGCAATTAATCCTTATTCGGCTCAAAGCGCTTTTGCGTTTGACTCGAGATATGTTCTTTACAATCAGGAGATTCAGCCGATGAATATCGACAGGCTCGCCTCTGCTATTGAAACAAGCGATGAGTTCAGAAGATTCTTCTCTACAAGTCAACGGCTTCAAATCCTTCGGACAGATGCTCTGCTTCAGGAATTCTTGCGCGAGAGGTTTGCCGATAACTCTATCGCCGCTTATACCGGACTTTCGTCTGAATACAGACTTTGGATTTTCAATACCATTCTCGAAAACGGCGAACGACTGGACGCGAGCGTTGCTATTCCGAATTTTAAATTGCTTCCTTCAGTTCAGGCTCAGAAGTGGAATGCGATTTGGGCTAGAAGTTTTGCACCTTATTATTCGCAAATGAATGCGCCTGGCGCGGCGGGGTTGGGTTATGTAAATCCTTTGAAGCGCCAAACTGCAGTTGTTCGAAGAACTGCTTCAAGACGCTCGAGACAGATTGATGCGGTTAAAACCGGAACTTACATTTCTCTATTGGGAAGGTCTGGAGACTGGTTTAAGGTAAATACTGAATCGGGCAGAGTCGGATACATTCATAAGTCTGATATCGATCTAGTTCAGGGTCATCAGGTTTTGCCGTGGACTGGAGCGGGTTCGGTAACGCTGTGGCAGAACAATTTTTCTGCTGGAACTGAGAACAGAACCGAAGTCCAATATCAGCCAGGATACTATTCGAATTCAGGATGGGTGTATCCATGGCAGACTCAAAGATTTTAATTCGGAGGTAACAAAATGACGCCGGTTGGAAAAGGAAGAATCGGAATTATAGTTGGCGGAGGTCCTGCTCCGGGTATAAACGGAGTGATAGGCTCTGTCACGATAGAAGCGGAAAATATCGGTTATGAAGTAATTGGTTTTAATGAAGGGTTTAAATATCTTTCACGCGGAGAAAGAAATTTTGTTAATCTGACTACTGATGCAGTAAGCAGAATTCATCTTACAGGCGGAAGCATTTTAAAGACATCCAGAGTCAATCCTACGAAGGATCCTAAACTTATGGAGAATGTCGTAAAGACGCTTGTTGGAATGAATATCAATCATCTTGTAACTATCGGCGGAGACGATACTGCGTTCAGTTCTGCTCGAGTAAGTGATTATGCTAAAGAGGTTTTAGGATTTGACCTTAGCGTAGTGCATGTTCCAAAGACTATCGATGACGATCTGCCTTTGCCTGACGGAATACCTACTTTTGGTTTTCAGACTGCGCGTGAGATCGGTTCTAGTTTAGTCGAAAACTTAAATGAAGATGCGAAGACAACAGGAAGATGGTACATCATTGTAATGATGGGGCGTACTGCGGGACACCTCGCTTTAGGAGTAGGAAAATCTGCGGGAGCTACGGTAATTCTGATACCTGAGGAATTCGAAGCCGGAGTTCGATTGAAGAAAGTGGCGGATATTCTTGCCGGCAGTATCATCAAGCGATTGACTTATGACAAACCTTACGGAGTAGCTGTTGTTGCGGAAGGACTAGCGGAAAAGATTGCAAAGGAGGATCTGGCGGATCTTGCTAATGCGGAGCGCGATGCGCACGGACATGTCAGACTCGCGGAGATAGATTTTTCGGATATTGTAAAGAACGCAGTGAAGAATGTATTGAAGGAGTTTAATGTTCCGATAACTTTGGTGGACAAAGAGATTGGCTACGAGCTGAGATGCGCTCCGCCAGTGGCATTTGACATCGAGTATACGCGCAATCTAGGATATGCCGCCGTCAATTTTCTTAAGAATGGCGGAAACAAGGCTATCATTTCGATTCAGGAAGAGAAGATTGTTCCGATACCGTTCGATGATGTCAGAGACCCTGTTACGGGCAGGACAAAGATACGTTTGGTAAATACGGATTCTCTGCAATATCAAATTGCCAGAGAATATATGATCAGACTCGATAAAAATGATTTCGAGGATAGAGAATCTTTGGAAAGGCTTGCAAACGCGGCAGGAGTCCGACCCGAAGAATTTAAAAAGCGATTTGAATATGTAGTAAAATAGCCGAAGAAATATTTTAATTACGGCGAAAAATGTATCGTATGGAGGTAAGAACTCATGACCGAAGAAGTGCGAGAAGAAAAAAAACGGTCGGAGCTGATCACCCGTATTTTTGCAGTTGCGATAGTTTTTGCTGTAATTATTTTTGGAGCTTACGGTTTGTATGAGCTTTATTCTCCGGATGTGATAATTACTCCTCTTCCATCAAATGAAAGACAGTTGAAAGTCGGGCCAATAGAACTTGCAGAGGGATCATCTCTTGAAGTCTTAACTCCGGATTTTCACGTTGAGCTAAACAAAAATGGAAACGGCACGATTATATCTTCTTCGAGTTCTAATTCCGAAGGCGTAACTCCTCTTGAGAAGAATATTTCTGTGTCGCGGGAAGTGCTTGATAAGATTCTCCTTGATCTTGCTGAACTCAAAGCGGAATGGTCTGCTCGAAGAGTTGGAGAGGACGCGCAGGAGACGGAAAAGACAGATGCAGCACCTAATCAAATCGATTTATCTGCAGTAGAGAAGAAAAGCGACGGGACTGAAAAAATTATTTTACGACTCTCAAAAGATGAACCCGAATTTAATTCAGCTTTAGATGCGTTAGCTCCAATTAGATTGGAAAAAAAGTAAGAATAAAATCGAGCGAGTCCGCTCCTCGCAATGACACATAAAAAGGCGCTCCTCGCAATGACACCTGTAAAGCCGCTCCTCGCAATGACAAATGAAAAGGCGCTCCTCGCAATGACACATGTAAACACTTTTTTGACAGCCCCGGCTACCGTTCTAGGGAAATCACTATTTAATATCTGTAATGCTCGGGTTTATACGGACCGTCAACAGAGATACCAATGTAGTCTGCCTGCTTCTTTGTGAGCCTTGTCAGCTTTACTCCGAGCTTTGACAGATGAAGTCTTGCAACCTCTTCATCGAGTTTCTTCGATAGAAAGTAAACTCCAATATCATATTTATCTTTCCATAGTGAAATCTGAGCTAGAGTTTGATTTGTGAATGACGTTGACATCACGAAAGAAGGATGGCCGTTTGCGCATCCGAGATTTACCAGTCTGCCTTCTGCAAGAATGTAAATTGAGTTTCCGTTTGGAAATGTATATCGATCAACCTGCGGCTTAATCTTTTCGCGTTTTACACCTTTCATTTTATTCAATCGTTCGACTTGAATTTCGTTATCGAAGTGGCCGATATTGCAAACAATCGATTGATCCAGCATCTTAACCATGTGTTCGAGTCGGATTATTTCACAGTTGCCTGTTGTAGTGACGTAAATGTTGCCCTCTGATAAACAGTCTTCAAGGCGCTTGACCTCGAACCCTTCCATTGAAGCTTGAAGCGCGCATATCGGATCGATTTCGGTGACGATAACACGAGCTCCGAATCCACGCATCGATTGAGCGCATCCTTTTCCGACATCACCGTGACCGCAGACTACAACAGTCTTGCCTGCGACCATAACTCCAAGCGCGCGTTTCAATCCGTCTGCAAGTGATTCGCGGCATCCGTAAAGATTATCGAATTTCGATTTCGTCACCGAGTCGTTGACGTTTATCGCAGGGAAGAGCAGAGTCCCTTGCTCCTGCATCTGCTGAAGCCTGTGAACTCCGGTCGTGGTTTCTTCGGATACGCCTCGAATTTCCGGAACCATTTTATGCCAGAATCGAGGATCTTTTTTCAGAATTTTCTTGAGAATAATCTGCAGTTCCTTTTCATCTTCTCCGCTTGGCTCTTGATTCAATATTTTAGGATTATCTTCTGCTTGATAACCGAGATGAATCATCAGAGTTGCATCGCCGCCGTCATCAACAATCAGTTGAGGCCCTTTGCCGCCGGGAAACTCCAGCGCCTTCAGAGCACATTCCCAATATTCCTTCAATGTTTCGCCTTTCCACGCAAAAACCGGAGTGCCGCTCTTGGCGATTGCCGCGGCCGCGTGATCTTGAGTCGAGAAGATATTGCATGATGCCCATCTGACATTTGCTCCGAGAATCTTTAAAGTTTCTATAAGGACCGCAGTCTGCAGAGTCATGTGCAGTGACCCTGTTATTCTTACACCCTTCAAAGGCTTCTTCTTACCTAACCTTTTACGAAGCTCCAAAAGTCCCGGCATGTCCTGCTCGCAAACTGAAATTTCACGTCTGCCGAAATCGGCTAATTTAATGTCTGCAACTTTATATTCCTTCACTCTTTCCTCCTGATTATTAATAATTGCGCATAGATTATACTTTTTTATTTAGATAAGTAAACCCGCTTGCATTTTTATTAATCATTTCAATAATGAATATGTTATGCGAATTCCAAGTGCTATAGCTCCAGAGGTTAGAGAAACGATTCTATTTAGAATTGAGGACGATCCGAATATCTCTGAAATTTCTGCGGAGAACGAATTGAGACTGATTGAACTTGCAGGCGGCGCTGATTCTCAGCCAAAGCGGCTTATATTGAAAGGCAGACTGAAATTCGAATTCAGTTGTGAATGCGCAAGATGCTTAAAAAAAATAATACAGCCCATCGTTACAGAATTCGAAAGTTTGATAGACTTGAATGCAGGCACAATAGAAGCTAAGGATATTGAGGCTCCGCCTGAAGAAGGGCTCTTCAAGATGAAGTCTTCGGATGAAATTGATTTGTATGAGGAATTAAGGCAAAGGGTTTATCTTTCGATACCTCACATTATATATTGCCGTTCAGATTGCAAAGGGTTATGCTTCATTTGCGGTTGTGATTTAAATGTAAGCGAATGCGGATGCAGCCGCGATGAAAAAGACGGACAGTTTTCTGTTTTGAAGAAGCTGTTGCATGACGATTAAAATCGTGTTGAATTTTGGAAGCACGATTTCAATCGAACAGAGTTTAAATATTTTAGTTGAACTTAATTTAGGAGGATAACATGTCGTTACCTAAGCGGAGACACTCGAAGACACGAGGACGTTTGAGAAGGACCGGAGATGCATTGGGCTTGCCGGCAATTATGGCTTGCCCTGAATGCGGCGCGGCAATTGAACCGCACAGAGCGTGCAAAAAGTGCGGAGCGTTCGGAACTAAAAGAAACGTAATAAAAGTGAAACGTGAAAAGTCAAAGAGCGAATAAGCAATTAGTTTGATGTCAAAATCGCTTTCCGATTTTAATAATTCGACTGTTGCGGTCGATGCGATGGGCGGAGACAAGGGCCCGGAAGTAGTAGTAGAGGCTGTAGTTGAGGCTCAAAAATATTACGGTGGAAAATATATTATTGTCGGCGACCAAAAAGTTTTGGAACCTCTTTTAAATAAATTTGGCGTGGCTTCGAATAAAGATATTAAATTTTTACATGCTAAAGATGTGGTCACAATGGATGACTCTCCTGTTGAAGCTGTTCGGGAAAAGACCGATTCATCGCTTGTTGTTGCGGCAAGAACTGTTCGAGCAAAAAAAGCTGATGCGTTGGTGTCGCCGGGAAATACCGGAGCTGTTTTAGCCGCGGGAACTTTGATTCTTGGCAGAATCCATGGATTAGAACGGCCGGGGATTGCTATTCCGATGCCGACTGCTACAGGTTATTCTGTGCTCATAGACGCCGGAGCAAATGTCGATTCTAAAGCGATACATCTTCTTAATTTTGCTGTGATGGGTTCGATTTATGCTCAAACAATTATCAATATTCCTTCGCCTCGGATTGGACTTTTGTCGATCGGAGAGGAAGAATCAAAAGGGAATGAGCTTACTAGAGAATCGTTTCCGCTCTTCGATAAAACTTTCAAAGAAAAAACGGAATACGGAAAATTCATCGGCAATGTAGAGGGCAGAGACATAGCAAACGGCAAATGCGATGTCATTGTCTGCGATGGTTTTACCGGAAATGTGGTATTAAAATTTGGAGAAGGGCTGGCGTTTACAATAATCGATATCATGAAACAAAGGCTTCTTGCGAACCCTTTGAGGCGCGTTGCTACATTGATCTTGAAACGAGCTTTTGTCGAGTTTAAAAAGAAAATAGATTACACCGAATATGGAGGTGCTCCGCTTCTTGGCGTGAGATCTCCATGCATAATATGCCACGGCTCAAGCAATAAGAAAGCTTTGAGAAATGCTTTGAGGGTTGCATTGCTGTCGATCGACCAGAATATTTGCGGGAAGATTCAGGATTTTGTAAAATGCTCGTAATTTTATGCAGGCTGATTTGAGGATACTATGAAAAAAGCATTTATTTTTCCTGGGCAAGGTTCTCAAGCTGTTGAAATGGGAAAGGCGCTTGCTGAAAAATTTTCCGTTGCGGCGGAAATTTTTGATCGAGCAAATAATATTCTCGGATGGGATTTGAAGAAGATCGCATGGGAGGACCCAAACGAAGAATTGGTTAGAACCGATAGAACTCAGCCCGCTCTCTTTACAACTTCAGTTGCCGCTCTGGAGGTTCTCAGAAGTTTTGGAATAGAACCGGATGCTGTTGCAGGGCATAGCATCGGAGAATACGCGGCGCTCTATTCTGCAAAAGTTTTTGATTTTGAAACAGGACTGAAGCTTGTCGATATTAGAGCGCGGGCGATGCATTCTGCGAGCCTTTCTAATCCTGGAGGCATGGCGGCTCTATTGGGAATTGATTTGGACAACGCGATTGAGTGTTGCCGCTTGGTCGAGAAAGAAGGAAAAGGAATTGTATCGGTCGCAAACATTAATTCTCCGGGGCAGGTTGTAATTTCAGGCGAGACTTCTGCGCTCGATTTGGCAATACGTCTTTCAAGAATGCGCGGCGTAACAAAAGTGGTGCCTCTGAAAGTGGCAGGTGCTTGGCATTGCGGGCTGATGAAAAGCGCTGAAGAAGAACTTGCAAAAGCCGTAGATGAATTTAAATTTTCCGATCCTGAAATTCCGGTCATAGCAAACGTGACGGCTCTAGAAGTGACGAAATCGGATGATATAAAAAAGTTGCTTGTGAAGCAGGTATGCGGCTCTGTGCTCTGGTCGCACTCGATTGAAAGGATCAGCCAAATGGGTGCCGAACTTTTTATAGAGGTCGGCCACGGCGGCGTGTTGAGCGGAATGATGAAGCGGATTGTGAAGAGCGCTAAGAGCGCCAGAGCAGGGACTCCGGAAGAGATAGAAAAAATTGTGGAAATTTTGCAAATTGAGAGATGATGATTGAAGATTGGAAATAGCAAAATGCAAAGTTACAGCAAAGAAAGGAAAATAAATTTTCAATTTGCATTTTTCAATTAAGTGAGTGGAAGATTGAAATTGAAAATTGAAGATTGAAA
>PEWQ01000064.1:0-611 GCA_002780065.1 Candidatus Hydrogenedentes bacterium CG07_land_8_20_14_0_80_42_17 | reverse complement strand
AGAAAATGGAAGAAAAAGCTAGAGAACTTTCAGAACGATTATTGAATTATAGTGCTGAAATTGTAAAATTGACTATTAAAATTAAGAAAACATCAGTAGGAAAACAAATGGCAAATCAATTATTGAGATGCGGAACATCTGTCGGTGCTAATTATGAAGAGGCTTGTGGCGCAGAAAGTAGAGCTGATTTTATACATAAGCTTCAGATTGTTTTTAAGGAAGTTCGTGAATCATTATATTGGTTGAGTTTGATTCAAAAAACTGTAATGTTAGCTAATAAAGATTTGAGTAAAATAATTGATGAAACAAGACAAATTAGCAATATTTTAGCTAAGTCAATTATTACAGCAAAGAAAGGAAAATAAATTTCCAATTTAGAATTTCCAATTTGCATTTTTCAATTAAGTGAGTGGAAGATTGAAATTGAAAATTGAAGATTGGAAATAGCAAAATGCAAAGTTACAGCAAAGAAAGGAAAATAAATTTCCAATTTAGAATTTCCAATTTGCATTTTTCAATAAGTGAGTGGAAAATGCAAAGTTACAGCAAAGAAAGGAAAATAAATTTCCAATTTAGAATTTCCAATTTGCATTTTTCAATAAGTGAGTGGA
>PEWQ01000133.1 GCA_002780065.1 Candidatus Hydrogenedentes bacterium CG07_land_8_20_14_0_80_42_17 | reverse complement strand
TTCAAAGCAATTCTTGCTTAACTAAATAAGCATTTTTTTCTGTTAAGTATTTTTTTACTTTTTTTGTAGAAGGAAAAAATCCAACGGGGCTGTCCAAAAAGTGTTTAAATGTGTCATCGCGACAAAGCAATCTGTTAACATTAAGAGATTGCTTCGCACCTTCGGTGCTCGCAATGACAAAATATTACTTGCAGAATAATTACGCGCAACAAGCACAGGCGAGGGCGTCCATTGACGCGGAGCGCCTGTGCCCCCAGAGTGAGGGTCGCCTATGCCTCCATGTGAGAAAAATTTAATCACATAAGACTGTAATTAAATTAAAATCTCCTGCGTCTTCCTTTATTTATCAGCCTGTGCAACGTTGCGATTGGATCTCTGAATCGCGACGCAAGTATCATGCTTGCTATCACAAACGGCTTGAAGCTTGCTTCAATGTAAGTCGGTATGCGATACTTCTCGAAGACATTCGCTGATACTTCTCCTTCTTTGCATGAGATGCCGCTGATATCAGCAGGCAGGCAGTGACAATAGAGCGCTTCTCCTCCATTGGTCAGATTCATCTTTTTTTCATCGCATTCCCAGCTCTTGAATTTTGCATTATTCGCAAGGCATTCCTTCTCAAGCTCTTTCAAACCCGCATCATCGGATTTCTCCAGAAGCTTTGTTCTCCGCTCCATAACGTTGAATGGAGCCCAAGACTTCGGATATACGATATCTGCATTCTTGAAGGCTTCGTCCATGGAATTAGAGATTGAAAATTTTCCACCGGATTCTTTCGCATTCTTCTTTGCAATTTCGATCGTCTCGGGAAGAAGATCATAGCCTTTAGGATATGACAGAGCTACATCCATTCCGAATCTGGTCATAAGAGTAATTATTCCCTGCGGCACGGAGAGCGGTTTTCCATAGCTTGGAGAATACGCCCAAGTCATGGCGATCTTCTTTCCCTTCAGGTTTTCAAAACTGCCGCCTGCCCAATCTTTGAGATGCGCGAGATCAGCCATTGCCTGAGTAGGATGGTCGATATCGCATTGAAGGTTAACTATCGCGGGGCGCTGATGCAGAACTCCATGATTGAAGCCGTCAGCGAGCGCGGAACCGACTTCGCGCATGTAAGTGTTTCCCTTTCCAATGAACATGTCATCTCTGATGCCGATAGCTTCCGTAAGGAAAGAGATCATATTTGCGGTTTCACGAATAGTTTCGCCGTGAGCGACCTGAGACTTCTTTTCGTCGAATTCCTGCAACTGAAGTCCGAGCAGATTCGTTGCCGACGCAAATGAAAAGCGCGTGCGTGTGGATTGATCTCTGAAGATAGAAATTGCAAGTCCTGAATCGAAAACTCTGGAAGAAATGTTTTGCCTGTGCATCTCCTTGAGAACTTCGGCAAGTTCAATTATTGCTGAAAGTTCATCATTGGACTTTTCTGAGGTTAAAAGAAAATCTTTTCCATACAAATTAAATTTTAAATTTTCTATTACTGCAAGTTTATCGATTAGTGTCGACATAAATTTCTCCTTACTTCTTTTTCGCCGCAGAATATTTTTTGTCTGCCTGCTTCAATCCGTCTGCATTGGAATAAGCCGTCGGAAACGCCGCATAGAATTGCATCGCTTTTACAAGGTGCTCAACAGGCATGTGCTCGGTTGCAGAGTGCGCATTGTTTTCTTCACCAGGTCCGAATCCGATAGCAGGCACTCCGCAAAGTCCTGTGATTGCCGTTCCATTTGTGGAGAAGACCCATCTGCTTACAATTGGTTTTTTGCTGAAGACAGATTTATAAGTTTCCTCTGAAATTTTTACAAGCGAATGATCAGGTGAGAGACACCATCCCGGATAATAGTTCTCCATTGGATAGACTGTTCCGCGCCAAGAAGGTTCTTTGTAAACTGGAACCCAAACCTTTCCATCTTTAATTCCGGCACGTTTGAGACATGCAGAAACCTCGGCAATGGCAGAGGCTTTTGTAGCTGTCGCTTCAAGTCTTCTATCGAGATGAATTTCTACTGAAGAGGGAACGGCGCATTGCGAAGGGCCGTCCTCTTTAATTTTTGTCACAGCAATCGTTCCTTTGCCTAGGAACTTGTCGCCTTTTAAACTTGCATTTAATTTTTCAATCTCTTTGATGAATGGAACTGCCCGGTAAACAGGATTGATTCCGCGTTCTGGAGCAGACGCGTGACAGGATTTTCCTGTGATCTTGACTTTTATTTCCATTCTTCCTCTGTGCCCGCGATAGATTGCGAGATTTGTCGGCTCGGTCACAATCACGATTTCGGGTTTGATTACTTTTTCCCGCAATAAATAAAGCCATGCGATTCCGTCGGAATCTTCTTCGCAGATCGCTCCAACCATCCAAATTGTGCAGTCGGCTTGAAGTCCGAGTTTTTTGATCAGCTTTCCAGCGTAGACCATAGCGGCCATTCCGCCCCGCTGATCGGACGAACCTCTAGCCCAGATTATTCCATTTTCGTATTTGCCTTTGAATGGATCCCATTTCCATTCTTTTGGATCGCCGACTCCGACAGTGTCGATGTGCGAGTCGATTGCGATAACATGTTTTCCGTTTCCGATTCTTCCGAGTACATTTCCATACTTGTCGATTTTTATTTCATCAAAACCAACTTTTTTCATTTCCTTTTTAATTCGTTCGATCACCGGACCTTCTTTATTCGAAGTCCCCGGTATACTGCACATGTTCCTTAGAAATTGAGCACAATTATTGCGTTCTTTTTCAGCCTCTTGAGCCAACTTTTTTGAATCTATCATTTTAGTTAACCTCCGCCTTATTATTTTTTCAATTATAGAGAATACATTATTTTTATTTTAATTCAATTCGATTACTTTTTTTATTTTTGGAGTGTAGTTATGCAAAAAACATTTTACAGCAAATAGATAGCCGACTATTAAAACTATGCTGAAAAAAAGACCGAAAATTACAGAAGATAAAAAGATTTGACCTCCAAAAATCCCGATGATAATAAGAAGCGTAGGAATACCGAAAAAGATAACTGATGAATTTAAAGTTGAATATTTAAACGTCACGAGAACCTTATCGTTGATTTTTGCTCCGAATGCAGGATTAAAGATGTTGTTTCCAATTCCGCCGAAACATTCTTTTGTAATGAAAATGGCAAAAAATGATCCGACTCCTATTTGCTAGATCGGAATGTCAGGCGGAAGACAATATGCCATAAGGAGTCCTGTGAGCGCCGCACTGCCGTCGGAAATTCTGATTGGCGTTTTGAATCCATAAGCAAGACACCCGACGTTCCTTTTATCACCGGTATATCTGTTTTCGAAACTGCGACTCCCATCATAGGCCCGCCTAAAATTATTTTGCCGACATTTTCAGATACGCCTCCGCAATGCTCTATTAATTCGGAGACGAGAGTTCCAATTCTCACTTTCAAATTTTTAGGTTCTTTTACTTTGCCGGCTACTGTTAGAATTCTTTCGTAAAATGGTTTTCCTTCTACAATTGCATCGTGAAATTAATTTCAGTATCAGAAGGAACTCTGCCTTTGTGCCTATAAAACCCCCAAATTTTGACTAACGGCGAAACGGTAATATCAAACAAGCCGTTTGTGATTTTCGACATTTCTCGAGAGCGCTCGAGAATAGAAATAAATTCATTTGAAACCACATGCCCTTTCTTGCCGGAATTATTTAGAATGCTGACAGAACTAGATTCGGAGTAATTTGAAAACTCATCGTTGATTCTTTGAATCTCGGAATATGCTTTTGAGACAGCCGGCACTGCAATTTTTTCATCCGCAATCACATCGAATGATAAAATGGTTCCCATTGTATAGTAGGTGTAAGTATTCTTCTGTTTTTTTACGGTCATGTAGCTGAGAGAAAAAATCACCAGCACGAAAAAAAAGAATAAAATTGCAATTAATTTTTTCATAATCTTATGATAATTCTTTGTACGCATTTTCAAAAGGCAAATTGTTTTCTTGGAAAGTTTTGTGACTTAATTTTTGAATATCATATAATGTAAGCATGAAGGGCATTGTCGAGCATGTTCGCGAATTCTTAATAAAAAATCTTATTGGAAAAAGGATAGGAATAGGTGTATCCGGCGGAGCGGATTCTATTACGCTTCTCGACGCTGTATGCAGTCTCAATGATTACTCCGTTTTTGCATTGCATTTCGATCATGCGGTTCGACCTGAGTCTGGCGATGACGCAAAATTTGTTGAAGAGTTTGCAAAGTCTTTGGGAGTGGAATGTGTCATTGAACGTATGCAGAAAGAAGGAAAAGAGATATCTGAGAATAAACTAAGGCGCGCTAGATATGATTTTTTTGAACGAAACGCGAAGCGACTGAAATTGAACGCGATTTTGACCGCGCACACTGCGAATGATCAGGCTGAGACCGTGCTTTTTCGGATAATGCGCGGGACAGGAATACACGGCATGAAGGGAATTCCTTCAATAAGGGATGCGGAAGGATTTGTTTTTTTAAGGCCGCTCATTGACGTGCGCCGCACCGACATTATGAGATATATTTCCAACCGGAATCTGGAATATCGGGAAGACAGCTCGAATCTTTCAGATATGTTTTTCAGAAATCGAATTAGAAATCAGATTTTGCCTTTCCTCATAGAACATTCTCAATGCGATATTATCGGGAGCTTAAATTCGTTAGCTGAGTCGGCAAAACTGGACGAAGATTTTTTTTATTCAATTGTAGAACGAGAACTGCATTTGTGGAGCATGGAAGACGAAAAGATATCGGTTCCATTGAGAATTATAAAAGAACTTCATCCTGCGTTACGATCGAGATGCATTCATTCAATTTTAAATCGTATTGGAATTTTTCCTGCGCGGGATGTAATTGAAAGCATAGAGGATATAATTGCAATAGGCGGAAGGTGCGACCTCTCAGAAGGAGTTTCTGTTTGGATAAACCATTCAAACGAAGACAGGCTGACAATAGGACGGCCGATTCAAGGACTTTGCCTTTCGATTAATGAAAGCGCTTTATCTGATTTAGGCGAGACAATAATTCCTTCTATGGGATTAAAAATTTCTGTTAAAAAAAAAGAATACCGAAAAGACATTGCTGAATTAAAACGTTCTGAAATTCGCCCCAAGGATTTGCAAAAGCCATGGGCCGCGAGCGCAAATATCTCTGAGGAAAGCGTTGTAGGAAGATTAATTGTGCGCACTCGTTTGCAGGGAGACAGGCTTCAGCCTTTTGGAATGACCGGCACAAAAAAGCTGCAGGATATTTTTATCGATGAAAAGATACCTTTGCTTGAACGTGACTTATGGCCTCTTCTGTGCGATGATGAAGGAGTGCTCTGGATAATCGGAGTGAAGCAGGCTGAGCGAACCAGAGTGCCGAAACATGCAGAAGAGATTTTGCATATCGAGGTTCATTCCGACGGTTTACCGAATGACTCGAAAGAGATTGCGTAAGAGGAGTTTATTGCTTGTGACAGCTGAACTGAGAGAACGATCCGGATGGGCTGATGAAATTGTCGGAGAAGTTGTTTTGACTTCGGATGAAATTCAAGAAGCCGTCAAGAAATTGGGGAAAAAAATAACTGAAGATTATCACGACAAGAATTTGTTATTGGTTGCTATTTTGCGGGGCGCGTCAGTATTTCTTGCCGACCTTATGCGCGAGATACATCTTCCTTTGGAGATAGATTTTATTTCGGTATCTTCTTACGGCCACCTTACGAAGTCATCAGGCGTGGTCAGAATCATGAAAGATCTCGCGGCACCTGTTGAGTCGAAACATGTTCTTGTTGTCGAGGACGTTGTGGATACAGGACTCACGTGGGCATATCTGAAACAGATTATTGAGGCAAGAAATCCTGAGTCGGTGAAAATTTGTTCTCTTCTGGATAAGCCGGAAACAAGAAAAGTGCCTGTCACAGTCGATTATGTCGGATTCACTCTCGAGAACAAATTTGTTGTAGGTTACGGCCTGGATTGGAAAGATCAGTATCGCAATCTTCCGTTCATCATGGTGCCGAAGAAACATATGAAATAAATGATGAATGATGAATGATGAATATTTCAGTTGCTTTTTCTCCATGTCCAAACGATGTCTTTATCTTTTACAGATTTATTGAGAATAAACTCGGAGTGCAGATAGAATTCGAGCCGCATATTCATGACATAAGCGATTTGAATATCTTTGCGAGGCAGAAAAAATTCGATGTGACAAAACTTTCTTTTCCTGCGTGGTTCAGAGTCAAGAGTAATTACACTCTGTTGAAAAGGGGAGCGGCAATTGGTTTTGGATGCGGTCCGCTTGTAGTTGCCAAAAAAAATATTAAAACGAGTTCAGGAAAGCTTCGAATTGCAATTCCCGGCATAGACACAACTGCGGAAGCGCTCTTCAGGTTGTGGCACAGAACTGAGATTGAACCCATAATCGTTTCTTACGATTGTGTTGCTGATAAAGTTATTTCCGGCGAAGCTGATATGGGAATACTTATTCATGAGGAACGATTTTTGTTTAAAGAGATGGGTCTCATAAAAATTATAGATTTGGGAGAATGGTGGGAGGAAGAGACAGGCTTGCCTGTACCGCTGGCTGGAATTTTTGCTGACAAAAAGTTTAGCAAAGAAACGATCGAGAAGATTGAAGACACAATTTTACACTCACTAGAGTCGGCTAAGTCATCTCCGAAAGCAGTTATGAAAATTGCTAAGAAGTATTCAGTCTCTATTGATGAGAAGATATTGAAATTGCATATTGAAACCTTCGTGACGGGTGAATCATTCGAGATAAGTTCTAGCGGACTGGCGGCAATTGAAAAACTGGGAGAATTAATGCAGGCGCGAGGTTTATTAAAATAAATTGATAGCAATTATATTTGCAACTTATGAAGAGGCTCAGCCGTTCTTGTTGAAGGTAAATGCGACTTCTGAAGACGAAAAAAACCTTTATTGTTTTTTCATAAAAGGCGAAAAATTTTTAGTTGCTGTTTCCGGTATGGGATTACGAGCGGCTGAAGAAAGATGCAGGCTCTTGATCGAACATTACGGAGTCAAAACTATAATCAATGCCGGTGTTGCCGGAGCGTTGAATGAGTCCTATTCCATCGGAGATTGCTTTACAGTTGTGAACGTAATTAATGCTGAAGAGAAAAGTTGCGCGATAAATATCGAGTCATGGCCTTTGCTTGAAGAATCAAGATTAGCTTCTATTTCTGAAGGACTTTTTGACGATTCGAAAAGAAGAGAGTTATCATTTTCGGTTCAGCTTGTTGATATGGAAGGATTCGCGGTAGCGGCAGTGTGCAAAGAGAAGAATGCCGGATGTTATATCATTAAAGGAGTGACTGACCATGCCTCTGACGGCGAAAAAAAATTATTGAAAAAAAATCTGCCAATCGTTTCAGAAAAGCTTGCCTCGATTATTTATGAAAGACTTGGCGAGCTCATAGAAACTCAAGACAACATAATTCAACGCTGGCACAAATTAACGCGGCTCGAACATACGTTATTCAGCCTCCCGTTGCTTTTTGCCGGCGCGTGGCTTGGAGCTCATGTTGAGCCAAAATTTAATGAGCTGATGCTTATTATCTTAGTCGGAGTTGGAGCACGGACTTTTGGAATGACATTGAATAGAATTCTCGATAAAGATCTCGACGCGAAGAATCCGAGGACATGGCGAAGAGAACTTCCTGCAGGAAAAGTCTCAACTAAATCTGCAATGTTCGCGGCGCTATTTGGTTTGATTGCATATTTCGCGGGATGCGCCGCACTCGGTAATTTATGTCTGAAGCTTTCGATTGTTCCGATAATTCCGCTTGCGCTTTATTCTCTGCTCAAGCGATTCACAAGTTTATGTCATTTCGGAATCGGCTTGTGCCTGGCATTAGCGCCGCTTGGAGCCTATGTTGCGACTTCGAAGAGTTTGCCTTTGAACTCTGATATAATTTATCTCGCCGGTTTCACATTTTTTTGGATGAGCGGATTTGATATCATCTACTCTATTATGGATATAACTTCCGATAGGATTACCGGTGTAAAAAGTCTGCCGGTAAAATTTGGAGAAAAAAATGCAGTCAAAATTGCATCGATTTCTCATACGATCGCATTTGCATTTCTATTTTTGCTCTGGCTTGAATTGGGGCAGGGAGCGCTTGCAGGGCTTGCGCTTTTTTTGACAGGTTTAACTTTTATTTTTTCCGGCAATAAAAATATTCCTATAGCTGTAAGATTTTTTCCTCTTTCAGCCATTGCTTCCGGCACTGCTTCACTGGTGGTGCTTTTGAGATGAGACTTGTTCTAGGCATAACAGGGGCGACAGGAATTGCATCAGCAATTTCGCTGATGAAGAGGTCGCCGTGGCCGATATGGCTGATTATTAGCAGACATGGAAAAATAGTTCTCGAAAAAGAAGAGTGCAAATATGAAGAGCTCATTAAGAACGCTGAAAAGGTTTTTGAAGATGATGATATGGCGGCTCCGATAGCATCAGGTTCGACTCCAACATTAGGAATGATAATTTTGCCTTGCACGACAAATACACTTGCGAAGGTCAGTAACGGAATTGCCGATTCTCTGATAACGAGAGCCGCGCATTGTCATTTGAAAGAAAAGCGAAAACTGGTTTTGTGTGTCCGGGAATCTCCTTGGTCTCATATTGACTTTTTGAATGCGGCGAAAGTTTCATCTGCAGGCGCGGTTGTAATGCCTCTTTCGATTCCGTATTATTTTTTTCGGGGCCGAGCGCCAGATACTGTCACAATGTCGGAAACATTTGAAGTATTTGCTGATCGAGTTTTACAGCAATTCGGAGACGACAACGGAAGATACTGGTCAGACTCGAAATGATTCACAGAGATTTAAGAAGTTTTATTTCCGAACTTGAATCAAAGGGACTTCTAGTCAGAATAAGTGAGGAAGTCGATCCTTGCGAAGAGATAACGATTATTCAGCACAGAGTGCTGGCGGAGCGGGGCCCGGCTTTGCTTTTTCAAAATGTGAAGGGTTCGAATTATCCGGTTGTGACGAATCTATTTGGAACGCGCGAACGGGTCGAACTCGCTTTCGCCAGGCCGCCAACTGAAATCGGCTCACAGCTGGTTTCACTTTTTCATCGGCTTATGCCGCCGACTTTATCAAACATATGGAATGAGCGTGGAACTATTTGGAAAGTGATGAGAACCGGTTTTTCGGAAAAGAGCCGCGGAGCTGTTCTAGACAGAATAGACAACAAACCGGATTTAAACACTTTGCCGTGTTTGAAGTGCTGGCCTTTAGATGGAGGATATTTTTTTACTTTACCGCTCATTCATACAATCGATCCTGAAACTGGAATTGGTAATCTTGGAATTTACCGCATGCAGAGATTCGACTCAACCTCGACAGGAATGCATTGGCAGATCGAGAAAGGCGGAGGATTTCATTTTGCTAAAGCTGTCCGATTAGGGCGCACTTTGCCTGTAAGCGTCATTCTTGGCGGGCCGCCGGCTTTGACTCTTTCAGCGATTGCGCCTCTGCCGGAAGGAATTGACGAAAGAATTCTAGCTTCTTTTATCATGGGAGAACCGCTTCAAACAATTCGAAGACCGTCAGGACATAGAATCCCCGCATCATCTGAATTTGTTCTTGAAGGAACGGTGACAAAAGGCGACACAAGGCGAGAAGGACCGTTTGGAGACCATCTAGGGCATTATTCTCATTCCGCTGATTTTCCTGTTTTCCGAGTCGAAAGAATTTTATCCAGAAAGAATGCAATTTATCCCGCGACTGTAGTCGGCAAGCCGCCGCAAGAAGATTATTTTATCGGCGAGGCATTGCAGGAATTGACAATTCCTCTTTTGAAATTAATGAAGCCCGGCATTAAAGATTTTTGGGCGTATCCTGAAACCGGATTCCATCCGCTCGCTGTTCTTTCAGTTTCGGAACGCTATCCGCATGAAGCATTGAAACACGCGTTTTCAGTATTGGGTGAAGGGCAACTATCTTTGACAAAGGTGTTGATTGTTGTGGATCAAGATGTAAATGTCAGAAACTTCGAAGAGGTAAGCAAATCTGTTTTCAGATATTTTGATCCGAAAGATTCGTTGTATATCATTTCTCCTTCTGCTCAAGACACACTCGATTTCACCGGACCAAAGATGAATGAGGGCTCGAAATTAATCGTGATGGCGCTGAGAAGAGATGAGATTCGGAAAAATGCTCCAAAGGATTTGCCTGGCGGAATACACAAAGACATTTTGAAATTACATCGGCTTGGCGAAGGTTTTTTGATGGCGCAGGTGAGCGACAAATCTGAACTGCACTCATTACGCGAGGCTTTAGCAAGAAATGAGATAACGTCGAAATTTCCATTTCAGGTTTTGGTTTCTCAGGATGTGCCTATGGCAGATTCGATGCTTATGCTCTGGGGATGGTTTACGCGATTCGATCCGGAGCGAGACATTTATCCGGCATCTATCCGGGTAGAAGGAAACAGGTTATTAATGAATACACCGATTATGGTTGATGCCCGATGGAAAGAAGGATACAGAAAACCGGTAGAATTTGATCAGGAAAAAGTGAAAGAAGTTGAGAAGAAATGGAATCGATATGGAATTAAATAGATAGATATGAATGCGCTTATGGATGCTAAAACCAACAGAGAAATGTTTTCGAAGATAGTTCCGAAATATGATCTTCTCAATTCGATACTTTCTCTGGGATTGGACAGGTATTGGAGAAATAGGACGGCTACATTGCTCGAACCTGCAAAAGGAAAATGCTACTTGGATTTAGGCTGTGGAACCGGCGCCATGAGCCTTGAACTCATTTCAAAATGCGAAAGTGCAAGGGTAATCGGATTGGATCCGGTTTATTCAATGCTTCGAGCGGCAAAGAAAAATTTTGAGAAGAGAAGATTTGGAAAAACAGTAAAGTTTGTTGTCGGCGATGCTATGAAGATGCCGTTTCGAAAAGAAGTTTTCGACGGAATGATTTCAGGATTTTGCATCAGAAACATATCGGATCAAAGTGCGGTATTCGAGGAGACTTACCGCGTAGTAAAAACTGGGGGAAACATAACAGTTCTGGAACTCACAAGACCGCGAAATTTTGTGATAAGAATTTTTCATAGAATATACAATAGAACCGTCCTTCCAATTATTGGAGGATTGTTTTCAAACGGAAGCGCATACAAATATTTAGCGAAATCGATTGAAAAATTTCCCGAGCAGAAAGCGATAATAGAAATGATCAGTAGAGCCGGTTGGAAGGTTGTTGAAGCTATAAAAGTGACGGCAGGAATAGTCTCAATATTTATCGCGAGAAAGTAATATTGAGGAAAAAATATTTAAATTCGGAGATACCGAGATACGGAGAATCACAGCTTGCAATGATTTTTTAATTATCCTGTAATCCGTCTAATCTGTGGTTCTGTGCCTGTTTTTTCTGTATCATTAAGATATGAAACTGCGATTTGGAGCATCAAGTTTTTTGAATACAGCGCCTCTGATTGAAGGATTGCGCGAACGAAGTGATGTGACGCTTATTCATTTGGAACCTTCGAAGCTGATGGATGAGCTTCTAAACAATAGAATCGATTCTGCTTTCGTTCCGATTGTTGATTATTTGTCGAATGATTCAGTTGAGCTGATAGACGGTATAGGCGTTGCTTCATTGGGAAATGTCAAAAGCGTTTTGCTTAGGCTTTACAAACCATTGAAGAGCATAAAAAAGATTCGTGAAGATCCGGCTTCTCATACATCAAATCTTCTTGTAAAAGTACTTGCCCGTGAACTTTTTGAAATCGATGCAGATATCGTGAATCATGAAACTGAAGAATACGATGCTGAGATTGTGATAGGCGACAAAGCATTTTTCAAGGCGCCAAAAGTTATTGAAGAGATAGACCTTTCATTTGCATGGAAAGAACTTACCGGTCTGCCGTTTGTCTTTGCGGTTTGGGTTTATAAAAATGGCGATTCGCGCGGAAAAGAAATTGCGAAGATTATTCGTGAGTCATTGGAAATCGGAAAAAAAAGGATTGAGACTATTGCAAGCAGATATTCCAAACAGCTAGGATTGTCAGAGTCGTTTTGCTTGGAATATTTAACTCGTTCAGTTTATTTTGAATTAGGAGAAGATGAACTCGAAGCGATAAATGAATTCAGACAGAAGATTATTCCTTTCTTTAATAAAGAGCTTTCACGATGAACAACAGGATTTTTGAAGACGAAGCGGCGGAATTGCTGACAAAGGCATATTTACCGGAACTGATGTATGAGGCTGATTCATTCAGATTTAAACTGCATGGTGCGAAAACATATTTTACGAATAGCCTGAATTTGAATCCGACGAATATTTGCGAAAATAAATGTAAACTCTGCGCTTATTGGAAAGATTTAGATTCTGAAGATGCATTTCATCTTGATTTAAACTCTGCCGAAGAAAAACTTATTAATGCGAAAAAGCTCGGCATTACAGAAATACATATTGTTGGTGGAGTCACAGAGCTTTGCGATTTAGATTATTACGAGGAGTTATTTGTAAGGATTGAAAAAAATTTTCCAGGACTGCCGATAAAGGCTCTGACTGCGGTAGAGATTGACGCTCTCAGCAAACGCTCAGGAAAAACCGTAGAAGAAGTTTTAGTTCGATTGAAAGAGAGAGGATTAAGAGTGATTCCCGGCGGCGGCGCGGAAATTTTTTCCGAGCGGGTTAGGAAGTTGATATGCAGTAATAAAATCAGTGGCAAAGAGTGGCTCTCAATTCACGAGACTGCGCACAAGTTGGGGATTTTTTCGAACGCGACGATGCTTTTCGGACATGTCGAGGATATTGATGAAATTGTTGAGCACATGTCACGAGTGCGTGAACTTCAGGACAGAACACACGGTTTTCAAGCCTTCATTCCACTTCCGTTTCATCCTCATGGTACAAAATTAAATATTGAGATCGGTCCTACTGGTACTGAGATACTTCGTTTGACAGCGGTTTCCAGATTATTCATGGATAATATTCCTCATATACGAGCTTTGTCGAATTATCTTGACCGAAAACTTTTACAAGTATTGATGCGGTCGGGGGTTGATGATATCGGAGGAACTAGTTTTGACGAGCGAATCGCATTGTCCGCGGGTGCTTCGAATCAAAGACGTTTTTCATCTCTTGACGAAATGAAAAGGTTTATTGAACAGTTAGGATTAGAATCAAGATATGTGAATAGTTTGTATGAACCTATTTGGGACGAAAAAGTATCCTCAGATTTTAGTGAGAAAAGCAAGGCACCAGTTAAATTTAAATTCAAAAATGATATTTATGAAAGTGTTCGTCGAAAAATTTTGGATGGAAAAAGAATCTCGCACTATGAATTGATTGATTTGTGGAATTCGACTTCTTTTCAAAAACTCGGTTCGCTGGCGAATATTGTTCGAAAACAGAAGAACTGTCCGGACAGAGCTACATTCGTCATAGACCGAAATATTTCGCTGACGAATATCTGTGAGACAGGCTGCAGCTTTTGCGCCTTTCATGTTGCTCCGGGCGCGGAAAATGGGTTTCTTTTGTCTGAAGATGAGGTGTTAGAGAAGATCAAGAACGCGGAGAATAACGGAGCGACTCAAGTATTGATTCAGGGCGGACTGAACTCCGACCTGAGTCTAAGTTTTTTTGAAACTCTATTCCGAAGGATAAAATCGGAGACACGGATTTGGAATCATTCTTTGAGCCCGACTGAAATTGTTTTTCTGGCAAAAAAAGAAGGAATAACGATAGAAGAAACTTTACGTCGATTAAAAGATGCCGGTCTGGATTCGCTTCCAGGCGGCGGAGCAGAGATACTTGTTGATGATGTGCGAAAAAAAATTAGTCCAAAAAAAATATCAACAGCGGAATGGCTCAGTGTGATGAGAGCGGTGCATGGACTTGGAATGAAGAGCACGGCTACAATGGTATATGGTTTAGGCGAGACGATTGATGACCGCGTTGAACATTTAGATAGATTGAGAGAATTGCAGGATGAGACCGGAGGCTTTACAGCATTTATTCCATGGAGTTTTCAATCAGCGAGAACAAGACTTTCTAGAGAACAGGAAACAGGCGTAGATTATTTAAAAATGGTTTCGTTATCGCGGATAGCTCTGGATAATTTTGAACACGTTCAAGCCGGATGGGTCACAGAAAGCCCCGATCTAGCGCAGACAGCTCTGCTTTACGGAGCAGACGATTTCGGAGGAATATTGATGGAAGAGAAGGTTGTGCGTGAGACGGGAATTTCGTATGAATTGGATCTCGGAAAATTAATTACACTTATTAAACGAACAGGAATGAAGCCTATTCAGAGAACGACTTTGTACGAATTTGTGAAAGAGTGGTAAAAAAGCAATTTTTTTCTACATGGGCGCAGGCGCCTCCAAGACGAGTTATAATATTTGAAATTGCAAATTGGAAAGTGCAAAATGAAAATTTTATTTATCAATTTTCATTTTTCAATTATTTCACACGTTCTTCGTCGCGAGACATCCATTGACGCGTAGCGCACGCGCCTCCAAGACGAGTTATAATATTTGAAATTGCAAATTGGAAAGTGCAAATTGAAAATTTTATTTATCAATTTTCATTTTTCAATTATTTCACACGTTCTTTGAGACGCAATTTCCTGTTGTCATTGCGAGCACCGAAGGTGCGAA
>PEWQ01000006.1 GCA_002780065.1 Candidatus Hydrogenedentes bacterium CG07_land_8_20_14_0_80_42_17 | reverse complement strand
TCGATCTCGCTGGTATACGAATCGATGGGATGCATCTTGGTCTGCGCCCCGTGCTCTGGCCGCGTGAAAGTGCCATTTTTTCGCCATGCACCCGTCATAATCCGCCCGTTTGCGACAAGAAACGGCATAATGGAGAATGAGCCTTCCCTAGGTTCGACGGTTCCGTCTTCAGAAAATAGAGATTCCTCTTTATCTTCTAAAACGCCAGTAATGGTCCAGAATTCTTGCTTGCGCTTCACCCAGCGCGGAAGCGCTCCTTCAGGAAGCCTTGAGAGAAGAGACTCGAAGTGGCGCATTGGATTCCATGACTCGTCGCCAGATTTCAGACGCAATTCAGCAAGTTCGAAACCGGAACTCGTTCCACTTTTAGCAACCGAGAGTTTGATGTACCGAGCAGATACGCGGTTGAAGTAATGAAGGTCTTCTTCTCCATCTCCATCCTTAACCGATAATATTTCCGACCATTCTTTACCGTCTTTTGATACTGCGACCGAGTATTCTAATGCGTAATTTTTTAACCAGTGCAATTCTATTCCGCCGAGATCTTTTTCTTTCTTTAAATCAGCGATGAGAATTTCAGGTACTGGCAGAGATGAATTCCACGAGGTCGACAAAGAGCCATCCATAGCGAGCAATGGATCGGATCCAGAAGAATTCGGCGTTGCCGAAAGCTCCGGCATCTGATCTATGCCGATCGGACTGCACTCAAAAATAGAGTAGCCCCAACCAGTGCCGCGTTTTACTCCTGCAATTTTCAGGTATCTCGCGTTGTGAGGCCCAAAGAAAAACTCATCGATTCCTCCGTCGCTCCAACGAACCTCATAAACTTTTTCCCATTCCTTTCCATCTTCAGAAAGAAGTATGTCGTAATCTCTGCCGTATGCGGCTTCCCAATTTATTCTGAATCCAGCTATGGAACTTACCTGTCCAAAATCTATTCTAAACCATTCATCGTCGGTAAAGTTTGACGACCATCGCGTCTTCATATCGCCGTCTATAGCAAGTTCAGGTTTATAGTCGCCTTCACCCGAAGAGGCATCTGCTTTCCATTCTGAATTTGGTAAAAGTTTTTGAGAATATGATTTGCTTTCAGTACATGCAAGCGCCAGCATCAGCCCGCAAAGCAAAAAGAAGTTATTAAATTTCGAACAGTTAATTATCATTTCTACCTCCAAAATGATAATTAACTAAATAAATGGCAATGAAAGCGCTTTCATAAGCAATAGAAGAAACAATAATGCGGCAATGAGAATTAATCCTCCAACCAGATCTGCGGCCGAGGTGTTTCCAAAAAGATAATAATACCATAAATCTCTTTCACCGTTCATGAACGAGTAAAACTGCCCGGCAATAGGAGTATAAAGCGTCGACCAGATTACGGAAATTTTCGCATTATTTCCGGCCTCGATATATTTCATAAAATTTGTTGTCAAACCGCCAAACTGAATCAAAAAACCTATAAGACCGACAGTCGGCAAAATCAATCTTCCAGTTTTGTCATTTCTATATCGAGTAATAATTTCAGCCGCAGGAATCATCATAAGAGGCAATAGCGCAATTAATCGGCGTGGTCCAAATGACCAGCCGCCCATCCACGAATGCCAGAGCGAATGAAGAATCAAAATAGGAATTATTATTGAGACAATAACTAACAAAATCTTTTTGCGATTCTTATAAAGATGTCTTATTCCTAAAATGGAAAGCCATATCGGAGGTGCGAACCAAAGCAATCCTTTGCCCGGTGAAAATAATAGTCCAATCAATCCTACATGAAGAGGAGTATCGAATCTGTCGGTCGGGTGTTCGGTCAATGTGCCTTGGTCGAACGGAGAACCGAATCTCGCAAAATTGTAAGTTAAAAGAAGAAGACCGACAGCTAGCACCGGCAGAATGAACTTCAAGACATTTCGAAATAAATCTCTCTTCCTATTTTCGATATTATTTAATACAAAAGCGAATAAAAAAATCGGCACAATCAGTACGTATTCCGCTCGAGTTGCAAATGTCGCGCCTGAAGCCAATCCGCATAGAATAGGCGCATCCTTTATCCATGCTCTGAAAGCAATGAATAAAAGAAGTCCGGTCAATGCATCATTGAAGAGACCTCTTCCATACACAGCAAGCGAAGTGGAAAATGAAAGAAGTATAGTTGCTGATATTGCAACAGGAATCGAATAATTCATATCCAGCAAAGTTAAAAAGATTAGAACAGCAATGATTGAAACAACAACTGCATTCGAAAAGGAAACAGCAATTTCAGCAATTTTTTTCGAATCAGTTAAACCGGCAAATTCTGCAGAATATTCAGAAATAGCGTAAACAGGCGCCAGCAGCGCACTCATGCCGATTCCAAATTTGGAATACAACTTTCCGTCGAGTCCAGGCTTCGTATATTCTCTGCGAGCTGGAGTATAATCAATCGATAGATCACTTCGATCAACAAGATTGACTGCAGTCTCGAGTATTACTACTTCGTCATAAGAATATAGATGTCCGGAAGCAAACAGCATCTGAAACGAAAAAACGCAAAGAAAAATAATCCAAATAAGTTTTGTTCTCTTTTCTTTCATCTTCTCATTTCTTAACCTTTACAAACAAACTGTAAAAACGAAAAAAGCCCTATTCACGTGCGAGGCGTCCATTGACGCGAGGCGTCCATTGACGTGTAGCGTCCATTGACGTGTAGCGCACGTGCCTCCATGGCTAACGGCCTCCTTTCATAGACTGTGGCACACAGCGTATCACGCGTGTTTTTACATCTCAATTCCTCTTGTCGCGGGAATTCCGTGCTTGAACCCGTGCTTGATCTCTTTCATTTCTGTCACAGTATCCGCAAGCTCTATCAATTCCTTGCAAGCATCTCTTCCGGTAATAATCAGATGCTGATTCGGAATTCTCTCTTTTGCCGCTTCAACAACTTCTTCTTTAGTTATCCATCCGTAATTAATCGGATAAGTTATTTCATCGAGAAGAACGATATTAACTTTTTTGTCGGATAAAGCCAATTTTGCTTTTTCCCATCCTTCTCTGGCAAGTCTTTTGTCTTTCTCTAAATCTTTCGACAGCCATGTGAATCCTGCTCCTGCCGAATCGAACTCGATTCCATTCATCTTTTTCGCGGCAAGTTCCTCTCCGCAAATTCTGTCGCCGGATTTAATAAAGGAAATAACTTTTGCGCTCATGCCATAGCCAAAAGCTCTAAACAGTATGCCCAGCGCCGCAGTAGTCTTTCCTTTGCCGTCTCCGGTAAAGAGCAATATTCGTCCTGTGCCGCTTCTTTTTTTCATAAAAACATTTTATCAGTATTGAAATTTTCCTCAATAAGGTTGATACTTCTTTAACCTCAGGAGGCTGATATGGCATTAATTAGAAGTTTACTTTCTGTTTTTCTTTTATCTTTATTTTTGACTTTCAGTGCTGAAGGAAACGTTGATCCGATGACAGTTGCTCGAGCAAATGCATTTGTAAAGGAGCAACCCGTTCTTGTCGAAGTCGTATCAAAGAAAACCAGCCTTATTTCAAATTTAAACGAAATCTATATCGATCCTCTTGTTTCTTCCGTGCTCCGTGAAAATTATTTTCAAGGTCCTTTTTCGAAACTTCCTCTTTCTCAATCCTCAATCATAACAGGCGAACGAAGAGTCAAGGAAGAAAACTCCTATTTGCCGGCTGCCATTCATCCTCTTGCAGGAGTTATGAGAATTGCAATTGAAGATTATCCTGAAATTTCTTCGCAATGGGAAATCAAAGGCGTTCCGATGTTTTTGATCATCTCACCTGACGGAAATATATCAGCCAGGCATGAAGGCATAATGAACGCGATAGAAATGAGTGATTTTTTGAAGAGCGGAATTCCGGAAAAAGTAAAAGAAAAAGAATCGCTCTATGAGCAGAGCGAAGAAGTTGTTTCAGCTCCTTCTGTCGCTCCAGCCCCTTTAACAGCGATTCCGTGGCGAGAAGAGATGCCTCGCGAGCCAGTCGTTAATGTTGCGGCGACTGCAGAACCTTCATCCGCATCCGCAGTTTCATCTCAACCGATTAACAATGCTGTTTCTCCAAAGAGAAATGTCATCAGAGATGAATTCATAGACTCTTCAACATCAGAATTTCTTTATGAAAGACGATTCGATGCTCCGACTTTATGGACTCTTCAATTGAAAACGCTTCCTGAAGATTATGATCTCGATCTGGAAGTGCTGGACGCCGAAGGAAAGACATTAATTCTTTCTGAAGAAAAAACTGGTATCGAAAAAATCGAACTTGCAGTTGGAGAAGGGACGAGTTACACGATTCGGGTTTTTTCATTCCGAGGCGATCCTACCGGAGTAAAATTCGAGCTGAAAGAAAATACGGCTCCATTGCCGAACGGCAGACTAATTCCTTCAAATGAAAGATCTGAATTTGCAACTGCTAATGCAATCTCAATGAGACTTTTGCGAAATGATGATTACTGGATAAGATTTATTTTAACTCCTATGGCCAAATATAAATTTTCCGTAGATGCATCCAACCTAAGAGGCGGAGATGTTGATTTAAAAATTATCATGCCGAACGGTATTTTGCTTTCAACGGTCAAAAGCTCAGATGGAGCCCAAATAGCGGATATTCCGGATGCAGGCAGAGTTTTTCTGCTTTTGTCACCCGCTTCTGGAAGACCAAAAGGCATTGTCAATATTAAGGCAGAAAGATATCTTGAAGTGGACCAAAATAACGTTGATAAGGTTTTGGAATTAGGACGTTCAATATCAGACAAAGTTGGCGGGCAAAATGGAAGCTCAAAAGTTTATCAATTGAATATTCCGCAAAGAGGAACCTATGACCTGAATCTTGCGGCTGAAAATGAAGATGCAGATATTGATTTAGAAGTAATAAAAGCTGACGGAACTCTTGTCACACGTTCAGAAAGTCCGGCAGGTCAAGAGAATATAACTATCGAGCTTGACGCTGACGAAGCATATTATGCAAGAGTCTATGTTTACCGAAACAGCACCTCTATTCCATTTACTCTCACTCTTAATGAAAAGATAGACACCGGTTACATAGAAGGCAACAGCAATCCGGAGCCGCCAGCGGTTAATGATGTGCCGCCTGCGGATGCCACACAGCTTGCAGAAAGCCAAAAAGAACGCGGCAGTATCGGAGCAAATGAATTTGTCTGGTATCGATTAGTTTCCGACAGAGACGGGCTTTTCGCAGTGTTTATCGATGGAGACGAAGACGCAAACGACATCGACATAGCTCTATACAAATCTGATGGAACACAGTTGGTAATATCTCAAACTAATTTTGCACGCGAAGCTATTCTATGGGATGCAAAAAAAGGCGAAGAATTTTTCATCAAGGTTTACTCTTACGGAGTATCTCAAGGCGGCAGGTTCAAAGTTTGGTATCAAAACATCGAAAGGTGAAAAGTTGAAGATTAGAAAAATATTTTTGTTGCTTGCGATCATCTTCTTATCTTCATGCGCTTACCAGCAGGAAGTGCGAGTAGTTCAGCATTGGAACGGTTCCGCTTCAACTCTTATACATGCTGTTCCTGTCGAAAATGGATTGTTAGTCGTAAGAAAGCAGAACGTGAGATATGTGCATGCTCTCTATTCTCCGGAAGGTCTGCTGATAAAGGAATCTTATTCGGACAGGCAGATTGAGAGAATCCTGCCGGTGGATCAAGATATTTATTTAATAGAAAATGTTTCTCCCTACAAAAATATTGTCCGAAGAATATTCATCAGCGGTAAGAGCGAAGAAATTTCTCCAGAGGCGTACTGGACGGAACTTGTCAGGGACGAAGAAGGGCATCTGCTAGGTTTTCAATTTTTGGGATATCAATCATCATTCACCAGTTTGGATGTAGCTCCGTCTGCTTTAAAAATTTATGATTTTTCGCTAAACAAAAACATTTTTGAGGATCAATTTTCGTATCATTATCCGATCCAAGCTAAAAGAATATTTTTGGTCTCGCCTATCGACAGAAAAATTCGCATTCGTAAAGATGGAGTGATAACCGAAATCGGTTCAATCATTTCTACAAGCTTATTGCCCATTGCTAGAAGTGACGGAGAATATATTGCGTGGTTTGGTCCTCAAGATGCGGGTACATCTTTATTTTCCGCTGACAAAAACGGCAACATAAAAATTCTTAGACAGAATATAGCTCCAAGAACAATTGAATGGTTAGGTAAAGATTTAATCTTCTCAGAACAGAACGAACTTACAAAAGAATGGTTTATCAAGAAGATCAGTATCGAAAATGGAAATGAGATTGCATCATACAGAGTGCCGTTAGACATTACTCCAAACGCAATAGTCTGTTCGCCGAAAGGTGATTTTCTCGGACTACCTAAAGATAAAGGGTCATTGTTGTTACGATTATCCGACGGGTTCAATCAGGTCATGCCTGATATACCTCTTTCCGCATGGAGATTTTCCTTGGACGGAAATATTTTATATTTTACAGCAAATGACGAATTGACGGTTGTAAAGCTGAATTGAAAATTCTCTATTTAATTGATCCGCTCGAAAATCTAAAGCCTCCGACTGACACAACTCTTTTGCTGATACGCGAAGCCATGTCCAGAAAGCATTCCAATTTTACTGCAGAGCATCGTGATTTGGTTGTCGAGAACGGAATTCCCAAGGCTTACGTTCAAAAAACAAAGCTGGACAAAAAAGGAAATGGAAAAAGAATTGGAATAAAACAATTAAAAGAATTGAGTTATTTTGACGCAATCATTTTTAGACATGATCCGCCGTTCGATGTCGAATATCTTCATGCGACTCAAATTGTAGAGCTTTCGAAAGTAAAATTTGTTTTGAATTCTGCTGAAGGTCTGCGCAAAGCGAACGAAAAACTTTACGCAATGAAATTCCGTGAGGCAATGCCTGATACACTAGTAACTCGCGACAGAGATACTGCTTTAGAATTTGCGGCTAAGATGAAAATTGCAGTGGGAAAACCTCTCGACTCGTTCGGCGGCGTCGGAGTAATTCTTCTAAATGCTAGAGACAAAGGATTGAGGTCGCTTATCGACATACTTACAGAAGAAGGAAAAAATCAGGCAATATTTCAAAGATTTGTCAAAGGAATCGACAAGCGAGTATTCATCATAGGCGGCAGAGTTGAAGGAGTTATGATACGAAGAGGCGTAGCTACTGATTTCAGACAGAACATGCATGTAGGCGGTCAGCCGGTTCTCAGCGAACTTACAAAGAACGAAGCAAAAAGAATTGAGATGATTATTCCTCAACTTGAAGCAGACGGACTTAATTTTGTCGGCATAGATTTAATCGGAGAATACCTATCCGAAATAAACGTGACAAGTCCTACCGGTTTCTGGCATTATCAAAAAGTAAGCGGAAGAATGCTGACTAAAGAAGTCATTGAAATGCTTGAGAAAAAAATTAAAAGTTAATCTTATCTTGCTTCACATTCAGGTTTGAATGTAGTAAAGTATTTTTTTCAAGGGGCGGTAACTCAATGGTAGAGTCCTGGCCTTTTAAGCCAGTTGTTGAGGGTTCGAGCCCCTCCCGCCTCACCACAAAGAGGATGAATTACGGAAAATATTTGCTATATAACGTATTGTTCCAAAGAAAAAAAGATAAGTAAAAATTTGCTTCCTGCAATTGAGCGCTATATTTCAGAACGAATTATTTTAGTTAATCAATTAGCTGAAAAGAGCGGAGCTGAATTTAAAATATTGTCAGGAAAATTTGGTTTATTAAAAGCTGATGATAAAATCCCATGGTATGATCATTTATTAAAAATGGAAGAGGTCGAGGAGATGTCAAAAAAAGTTGAATCGCAAATAAAGAGTTTTGATGAAATTATTTTTTTTACCTGTAAAAGCGATTATGTTGAGCCTTACCTCGAAACAATGGTTCGAGCTTCATCTCATGCTAAAGTAAAATTTACTCTTATTGAAAAAGAAACTTTCTCGAATTTATTAAGATGAAGAAGTTAGAGCCGGCAATTCAATTTCATAATCCCGGAAATACATTATCAATTCAATATGGCGATAGATTCAAAAAAGCTTTCGAAGATCGAAGAAAGGCATATCTGAACGAATTCAGCGAACTTTTATTTTCGACCTTTGACAAGCCTGTATTGGCAAAACTTGAGTTTTCATTCAAAGACAAAATAATTTATAATGAACGCGGATTAAATTCTCTGCTCTACGCCTTTTTGATGCCGTTCATTCATAGGGAAAAATTCAGTAAAGCAAAATATTATTTTGCTCTTCAAGTTCCGGCATCTCTATATCCTTTTTGGTGTTCTTTATTCTTCAGAGGAAAAAGAGTTTGCGTTCTATGGAACTATGACTGGATAGAAATGTCCGAAAAAATAGGTAAAAGCAAAAACTATATCCTATTTGTAAAATTATGGACATGGCTGACATTAAAATTAATCAATTATTACGTTGTGACGAATGAAACTGATAAAAAAAAGATTTTGGCAAGCAAACCAAATGCAAAGATCGCTCTTCTCCCGACTGCAGTCGACACTGAAATATTCAAACCTTTACATAGGCAAAGAAAACCGAACTCATTTATTTTTGTAGGCAGGCTGACTTATCAAAAAAATCTAGAAAATCTAATTTCAGCTGTATCCGAAATAAAAGGAGCAGAATTGCACATAGTCGGAGATGGAGAAGACAGAGAGAAACTTGAAATTTTTTCTCAAACATTAAAAACAAACGTAATATTTCATGGAAGAAAAAAGACGGATGAAATCATCGAGCTTTTGAACACTCATTCCTTTTTCATTCTGCCGTCGCATTTCGAGGGAGTATCGAACGCTCTTGTCGAAGCAATGGCATGCGGTATTCCAGTAATAGCCAGCGATATTTACACCAATCGTGAAATAATCAAGCACGGGGAGAACGGCTGGCTTTGCGGCAGAGATAAAGAATCAATAAAAGAGAGCATGCTCTATGCCTTAGCTCACACCGATGAAGCAAAAAAATGTGCTGATAATGCTCTGCAGATGATTCAAGAAAATTTTTCAGTCAAAAAATATTTTCAAAGATTAGCGGAATTTATTTCCAAAAAATAATTGTAAGGCAGCGGCTGTCAAGTTGCGCACTTTCGTCGTCAAAAAAAAAGGCAAGGCGTTTTCGCCTTGCCCTTGAGCAAAAATCTAAGTAAAAATCAGTCTATTTAAAGTCCCAGTATCTGCATTATTTTCGGCAAATAAGAAATAAACGGTGGAAACTTTGCCGTAATTCCACATGTGACAATCGAAACCATCGACATGAGTTTTATGAGAATATTCAAAGAAGGGCCTGAAGTATCCTTGAACGGATCTCCAACTGTATCTCCTACTACACCTGCTTTGTGAGCATCACTGCCCTTACCGCCATAATTGCCGCTTTCAATAAATTTCTTTGCATTGTCCCAAGCTCCACCCGAATTTGCCATCATAACAGCCAAAACAAAACCAGCTGATAATCCTCCGGCAAGAAGGCCAATTACTCCGGCAACATCGAGAAAGACTCCTACTAAAACAGGAACGATAATTGCCAGCAGCGACGGGAATATCATCTCTTTCTGAGCTGCAACAGTGCACATCGAAACTATTCCTGCGTAATCAGCCGCGACACCAGGCTTGCCTTCTCGAAGCCCCGGAATTTCTTTGAACTGTCTTCTAACATCCAAAACAATCGCACCTGCGGCTCTTCCAACTGCGCGCATAGTCAGAGCGCAGAAATAGTAAGCCATCATAGCTCCAAGAAATAGTCCGATAATAACATTTGGATTCATAAAGTTGACTTGATAAAGACTCATGAATTCATCGAGTCCAAGTTCCCGAATCTCAGCCGCAGTTTTTGCGACTTTATTAATTCCATAGCCGACATAAGTCATTCCTTCAGAGCTATGAATTGCAATCCTCATCAATGCAACACGAACTTCTTCGATATAAGCGGCAAGAAGCGCAAGTGCTGTCAGTGCTGCAGAACCAATCGCAAAGCCTTTTCCTGTGGCGGCAGTCGTATTTCCAAGCGAATCCAACGCATCGGTTCGTTCTCGCACTTCAGGCGACTGTTCAGACATTTGAGCGTTTCCGCCTGCATTGTCAGCTATAGGTCCGTATGCATCAGTTGCTAAAGTGATTCCTAAAGTCGAAAGCATTCCTACTGCGGCAATACCAATTCCATAAAGACCAAACGATACTGAAGTAAAGCCTCCTGCAAGCGCGAAAGCCAAAATTGTTCCAATTGAAACTGCAAGAACGGGAATCATCGTCGACTCCATACCAATCGCAATTCCTCCGATAATGGTCGTGGCAGCTCCGGTTTTGCATTGCTCCGCAAGCCACTCCGTCGGTTTATAATCACTTGACGTATAGTATTCAGTTGCTTTCGCAATAACCAAGCCTGCGACCAGTCCTGCAAGTATCGAGAAGAAAACTCCGAAATGTCCCGGCAGCATCTTGTAAGTCACAAGACCTGCGCAAATGAGTGTAATGATCGAAGCAGAATTTATTCCAAAAAATAAAGCTCCCATTAATTCCTTCTGACTCGCACCCTCTTTTGTTCTAACAAGAAAGCATCCAATTATCGAAGCTATAGTTCCTATTCCTGCAATAACCATTGGAAGAAGAATGGATGCTATCTGAATAGAGGGGTCAAATCGAAATGCCGCCGCGCCAAGAGCCGCAGTTGCCAGAATCGAACCTGCATATGACTCATACAAATCCGCGCCCATTCCAGCAACGTCGCCGACATTATCTCCGACATTGTCTGCTATAACCGCAGGATTCCTCGAATCGTCTTCAGGAATTCCGGCTTCAACTTTTCCAACAAGATCGGCTCCTACATCTGCGGCCTTCGTAAAAATTCCACCGCCGACACGCGCAAATAAAGCCTGAGTAGAAGCGCCCATTCCAAAATTCAACATGATTACAGTTATCGTTTCGAGATCTAGGTGTCCGATATTTATTCCAAGAATTCTGACCATTCCTTCAGCATCAGCCCAATGCGCCGCCGCATATCTCAAGAAGAGAAACCATGCAACAATATCGACAAGCGCAAATCCAACAACAACAAGTCCCATAACCGCGCCGGATCTAAATGCTACTTTCAGTCCTCTATCCAGAGATTCCTTTGCGCCTTGCGTAGTGCGATTGGAAGCTGAAGTTGCTGTAAGCATGCCGAGAAAACCGCAGAGGCCTGAAAAGAATCCTCCGGTAAGAAATGCAACAGGAACCAGTGGAGACTGCAAACCCAAGTATGCCATCACAGCGAGTATTATTGTCAATACAACAAAGACTTTTACAACTACACCATATTGCCTTCTCAGATACGCCATTGCTCCCTGCTTGACAAAACCCGCAATCTCGATCATGCGCGCATCTCCAGGATTCGCCTGCATCATCAACTGAAAGAACGTGTATGCCATCGCCAAAGCAGCCAAAGCGCCGACTGGCGCAACCCAGAAAAGAGGATGAAGACTAGCCATATAAAACGTCACCTCAAAAATAAATTTTTAATACCATCACTCTAATAAGAGTGAACAGATTAAATTAGAGATAATCCTAATGATTGTCAATCAGAAAGTTGCTCCTGTACAAGCAATGCGAAAATGTCCCGTTTTCTGCAATGCGATTATATTTGAAATTGCAAATTGTAAAGTGCAA
>PEWQ01000202.1 GCA_002780065.1 Candidatus Hydrogenedentes bacterium CG07_land_8_20_14_0_80_42_17 | reverse complement strand
CTCGGCTTTATGGCGGCAATGCCAGAGGTGCCTTGAAGATAATCGAGGAATATCTCGAATCGCATCCGAACGATGCACCGGCGCTCTTTGTTAAATCGCGAATTCTTTATGAACTCGGTGATCGACCTAGTTCCCTTGACGCCCGACTAAAAGCTCTTTCCCTGAAACAAGCCTCTACCGATGCGGCGGCGATTGCCGATATGCTCATCGAAGACGGAATGTATGCCGAGGCAGAAACTCTTCTGAAAGCCAGACTCGATCAGGATGATAAACAATTTACAACTCGATTTACTCTAGCGAGAATTCTCCTTTTTTCCTCCAGATTTATCGAGGCGGACAGAGAAATAAAAAAGTTATACAAATTATCTGCAGACAGTCCAATTGTCCGAGCGGATTATCTAGAGGCATTAAGGCTGGCGCTTCTCGGAGATTCCGAAAATCTTTCGAAATTGGTTGACCGTTTAAAAATGAATAAAGTTCAGCACTCACGCCTTATTTTTTTTCAACTGCTGGATGATTTTATTAAAGGCGGAGATACTGATCTCTTCGCGAATGAAATTGCAAAACTGCGGCATGAGTTTATCAATCATACAGTTTACGGGCCTCTATTTAGATCAATCTCTCCAGAAATTTTTCTTGGATCTGAAAATAAAACGAAACGTGAATTTTATTCAATACTCGGTTCAAGATTGAAACATCCGAAACTTTCTGGTGTGCCGTTCAGCGAAGAGGAAACTTTACTTTTGAGAGAACTTTTTAACAGATATCAAAGCGCAGAGTTCTGCGAAATTGATGAGGAGAACGCGGGGCTTTCCGGAGACAGAGTTTTGCGGGCAAACCCTGAACGCAAAGAAGCTGTTGAGCAGTCATGCCTTGTAAAGGTCGGCAGAAAATTCAGAATCGCAATAGAGAAAGAGAAGATGGAGACATTCGTTTCAGGAATTCTCCATCCAAATTATCATCCAAGAATGATCGGCTATGCATTCGGATTGAAAACTGCCGCACTAAGGCTCTCGTGGGCTTCAGAGCCGAATGAAATTCCATTTTCACTCCGGCAGGTTTATCAAAATTCTGAAAACAGCATAGAGAGTATTGTAAACATTATCGATAATTTATTCTTGAGAGTTCTCTCCGACTGGCATACTAGAAATTCGCACCGTAGAGCAATTTATCTCTTCAAGGGACTTTCGAGATTTACCTCTTTGTTAAAAGACAGATTGGAAGGAATGCAGTTGAATTCCAATATTGAAGAAGAGATAATTCAACTTCCTGATCTAGGAATCGAAACGAACAACCCGCTATTTTTAATGAAAAATCTTATATCAAACAAGTCATCGGAAAAAATTTCGATTCCAGAGGGAATTCATCATGGCGATTTGAATGCTAGAAATATTATTTTGGATAATCGAGGTATGATTTGCCTTATTGATTTTTACAAAACTTCTGTAGGGTTTCAGCTTCTTGATGCGGCGCGGCTTGAGGTTGATTTGCGATACGAAACGCTTCAAGATGGCTCTGCAGATGAAAAGGAATTGCGATGGTTGGATTACACTCTTGCGAATAATTTCGATCCTTCCGAAATTGAAAAACTGGATGTTCGATATTCTCTTATGAAGAGAGTTAGAGTAAGCGCTGAATTGCGCCGAGTTTCCATGACTGTATTCGGACTTTCTTCCGGTGAACTTTCTGTTCTTTACAGCATTGCCTTGCTGATAACTTTGATCAGGTTATTGAAGTACGGACATTTGACCAGAAAGGTGAGTCAACTTATTCTTGCCGAGATAGCTGACCTGTTAAAAGTGATTAGTGATGCGTGATTTGTAGAGTTTTACTTTCCACTAAAATCAATATTGCATTTAATTATTTCTTTTTCGGTGACTATAATATCGACCGGCTGATCGTGAGATTCTTTAGGAAGTTCATCCAGTATTTGAACGTTGAAAGCTACGCCTATTTTTAAACACTTAATTTTTGATAGAATACGATCGAATGTTCCTCCGCCTCTACCAAGCCTCACACCTTTTTTGTTGAATGCTCTGCCCGGAATCAGAGCGAGTGAAATATCTTTTACATCAGAAACCAATATAGGATTGCTTCTTTCTCCGCATACGAGCACCAATCTTTTTTCTTCCTTGAGTTTATCAATTAGAGTTGAAATATCAGGTTCGTCACTTAATGGCTCAAACCCCAAAACAAAGCCTTTATTCGGCATAAATTCTTTAAGTTTTTGAGTTATCTTTTTAGAAGCTTCAATACGATTCACTCCTGCAATTAAAGTTTTAACTTTAATTCGTATTTTTGCCTTCTCTTCTTTCACTTCTAATTATGCTCCACAACATTTTTTATATTTCTTTCCGGAGCCGCAAGGACACGTATCATTTCTTCCGATTTTTTTTACCCGAACGGGTTCTTTTTCTATTTTTTCCTCATCTGACATTATAAGCGTCCGCCTAGTCTGTCTTTGAGGCGTATGAACTGCCGGCTCAACATGCAAAGCCCAAGTCACAAGTTCCTGGCGCAAAGTTTGGATTAAGTTTTCGAATAGCGCAAATCCCTCGTGCTTGTATTCCACCAGAGGATCTGTTCCGCCCATGCCTCGCCAACCTATTCCTTCGCGCAAAGAATCCATCGTGTAAAGATGCTCTTTCCATTTTTGATCGACCAGCATCAAAATTATCTGCTTAATTATGTAGGAAAAATTTTCTTCTCCAAAACGCTCTTTTCTACTTTTGAATAAAGCAAGAATTTCAGACCAGAGCATTTCTCTCAAGGCATCCCGATCCAAACCTTCGATCATTGAAGCTTCTCTCAGAGGCGATGCGAAGATGCGGTTCAAAGTTTCGAGCAGATAACTTAAATTCCATTCGCCGGAAGAAGTCTTTTCAGGAATGCTCGATTCGAATATCGAGCCGAATAATTCTTCCGCAGATTCCATAATGTAAGATTCGACATCGAGGTTCAACAGAGCCATATCTCTCAACTCGTAAATGACTCTACGTTGTTCGTTCATCACGTTGTCATACTCGAATAGTCGTTTGCGCCTGTCGAAATTCATCATCTCTACCCGGTTTTGAGCTCGAGCAATTGCCTTAGTGACCCATGGATGAATTATAGGTTCGCCGTCTTCCCAATGCATCGCATCCATCATCTTTGCGACCTTATCGCTTCCAAAGAGACGCATCAGATCATCTTCAAGCGATACCATAAAACGCGAAGAACCGGGATCACCCTGACGTCCTGAACGTCCTCGCAATTGATTATCAATGCGCCGCGATTCATGGCGCTCAGTTCCATGAATGTGCAGGCCGCCAAGCGAGATCACCTGTTCGTGTTCAATTTTACATTCTGCTTGCGCCTTCTCTAATTCCTTTTCGAAAAGCTCAGGCTGATTTTTTGGTGTTCTGAGTTTCGCCATCGCAACAGGATTTCCGCCGAGCACTATGTCGGTTCCTCTGCCTGCCATATTCGTTGCTATCGTGACACTCTTCAATCGCCCAGCTTGCGCTACAATCTCTGCTTCGCGTTCATGATGCTTTGCGTTCAAAACCTGATGAGGTATTCCCGACTTCTCCAGCATTCTTGAAATAACCTCCGACTTCTCGATCGAAATCGTTCCAACAAGAATGGGCTGTCCTCTGTCATAGCAATCTCTGATTTCTTCAACAACCGCATTAAATTTTTCTTTCTCAGTTTTGTAAACTACATCAGGATTGTCGATTCGAATCATGTTTTTGTTGGTTGGAAGAACTACTACATCCAATTTGTATATCTGCATAAATTCATTAGCTTCGGTATCGGCAGTTCCTGTCATGCCGGCAAGCTTTTCGTAAAGTTTAAAATAATTCTGAAATGTGATGGTCGCAAGAGTCTGATTTTCGCGTTTGATTGGAATGTGCTCTTTTGCCTCTATTGCCTGATGCAAACCGTCAGACCATCTTCTGCCAGACATAAGCCTGCCTGTAAATTCATCGACGATTATGACCTCTCCGTCTTTTACAACGTAATCTACATCTATCTGATACAATTCGTGTGCGCGCAGAGCCTGAACCAAATGATGGACCAGATGCATGTTCTGCGGTTCGTAAAGATTTCCGGATCCCAAAAGTCGCTCCGCTTTATGAACGCCGTTTTCTGTTAGAGTGACATTCTTGTCCTTCTCTTCAACTTCATAGTCAGTATCGCGCTGTAGTTTTGAAACAAGTTTGTCAATTTGAGTATAGAGCTGAGTTGATTCGTCGGCAGGACCGCTGATTATTAACGGAGTTCGCGCCTCATCAATTAGAATCGAATCGACTTCGTCCACTATTGCAAAGTTGTGAACTCTCTGAACCTTGTGCGAAATATCGATCACCATGTTGTCTCTGAGATAATCAAATCCGAATTCGTTATTGGTTCCGTATGTTATGTCCGAGTTGTAAGCAATCTGCCTTTGAGCATGATCCATGTCGTGCTGTATGACTCCAACACTCATCCCCAATCCCTCGTAGATAGGTTTCATCCACTCGGCATCTCTGCGCGCAAGATAATCGTTCACTGTTATGACGTGAACTCCTTTTCCGCTCAATGCGTTGAGATAGACCGCTAGAGTTGCAACAAGCGTCTTTCCTTCACCAGTCTTCATTTCAGCTATTCTGCCTTCGTGAAGTACAACTCCACCCATAAGCTGAACATCAAAGTGACGCAGTCCCAATTTTCTGCGTGAAATCTCTCTTACAGCCGCAAATGCAGACGGCAATATATCCTCAAGCGTCTCGCCTTTCTCAAGCCTCTCTTTGAACTTCGGAGTCAAACCTTTTAAATCATCATCGGATTGAGTCGATACTTCAGCCTCCAACTCATTTATCTTCTCTGCAATCGGCTGAAGCCGCTTTACGTCACGCGCATGCTTAGTGCCGAAAATTTTCGCAAGCAATTTTTGAAACATTTCTAGTTAATTCTCCTTCTCACTATCGTATCAGCAATTTCTATTTTCATTCATAAACTTTTTTACAAATTCTATACCTTCTTCTTTATTCGTAAAACTATCTTCGAGCTGAGCTTCATACGCGGCAGTGAGTAGTTCTTTGAATATAGGTCCCGGCTCGAGTCCAATCTCTATTAAAGTTTTGCCGGTAATTATTCTTGGCGGCATCGTTTCTAACTGACGAATCTCATTCAAAAACTCCGTTGCCTTTTCATATGCGCTCATGTCTCTATGAGAGCCTGCGCAGTCTGCGCGATGGACCTCGAGCAGTTCTTCAAAATGCGGCTGAGCCACCCAGTTCTTGATTCTGCCGGGTCTCATTTTATCTATGTCGCCAAATCTTTGATGCTCGAGAATTATCTTCGAAACTCTTTCTATCAGTTCATTTGAAAGTTTTAATCTCTTTCCGATATCGAAAATCATTTCCGCTCCACGTTCAGCGTGGCCATGAAATCTTATTCTGTCAGTCACCATAAAAGTATCCGGTTTGCCGACGTCATGAAACAAAGTCGCCCAGACAATCGCTTTTGTCGGATTCGGTTTCAGCTCGTTTAATGCAAGACAAGTATGAATGAATACGTCTCCTTCAGGATGAAATTGTTCAGGCTGGTCGACTCCTTTCATTCGGATTATTTCAGGCAGTATCGGAGAGAGAAGACCGTATCGGTCGAGCATTTTTATTCCATCGCCAGCCGGCGAGGTCAAAAGAATCTTCTGAAATTCGTCTGCTACTCGCTCCATAGCAACTGTTTTTATTTCCTGCGCCATCCGAGTCAATGCTTTTCCGGTTTCATCTTCTATCTTGAAGTTAAGCCGATGAGCGAAACGAATTGAGCGAATCAGCCTGAGCCTGTCTTCTTGAAAACGTTTCTCCGGCAGACCTACAGTGCGCACTATTCCGTTTTCAAGATCATCGATTCCTCCGACATAGTCTATGATCTCCAACGTATCTGGATTCAATGCCAACGCATTTATCGTAAAGTCGCGGCGAGAGATATCTTCTTTCAAGGACGAAAAAGTGACATAATCAGGTCTTCTTCCATCAGAGTAAGGACCGTCAAGTCTGAATGTTGCGACTTCTACTTCTTCACCTTGGTCATTGACTCTTACAACTCCAAAAGATTTTCCGGTTTCGTTTGAATGAGGAAAAAGCTTTAATATTTCGTCGGGCGGCAATGAGGTTGCCACATCGTAATCTTTCGGTTCTATACCCAAATACAAATCGCGGACACAGCCTCCAATCAAATACGCTTCAGCTCCGCAATTTTTGACGATCTTAATTATTTTCAACGCTGTAGATGCGTTTGCCGGTAATTTTTTAACCTTCATTTTGTATATGATAAACTTGATTCAGTTAAAAGGCAAATGAAGCGGGAGGCGTGGTGCGTGATGCGTTCATCATTCATCAGCTATCTTCCACTCGCTGTCCCAATCGATCATGATTTTTTCTCCTGCATGAATTTCTCCGCTTATCAATGCTCTCGCCAATCGCATTTCAACTTCGCGTTCAATATACCTTCGCAGAGGCCTGGCGCCGAATGCAGGTTCGAAACCTTTTTCCGCAATATACTTTATCGCACGGCTGGTAACTGTAAGCTCTATCTCTCGATCTCGAGCCCTTTTCTTCAGCTCTTCGATAAGCAGTTCGACTATCTTCTCAACTTCATTTATCGTCAAAGGTTTGAAGATAACAATGTCGTCAAGCCGATTTAAAAATTCCGGTTTGAATCTTTTTTTGAGCTCTTCAAAAATTGTTCTTCGTATGCCTTCAGTTATTTCTCCGCCGACACCGAGTTTTTCCGTAATGATTTCGGTTCCAAGATTTGATGTCATAATAATTATCGTGTTTTTGAAATTAACTGTTCGCCCCTGATTATCAGTCAGCCTTCCGTCATCGAGTATCTGCAGAAAAATGTTGAATACATCAGGATGAGCTTTTTCAATCTCGTCGCAGAGAATCACAGAATACGGTTTTCTTCTCACTGCTTCGGTTAATTGCCCGCCTTCGTCATAACCTACGTATCCCGGCGGAGCACCGATAAGCCTTGAGACTGAATGCTTCTCCATGTACTCGCTCATATCTATTCTGATAATCCGGTCTTCACTATCAAAGAGCGTTGCCGCTAAAGTCTTAGCAAGCTCTGTCTTGCCGACTCCTGTCGGACCGAGAAAAAGAAATGTTCCCACAGGTCTTCTCGAATCTTTTAATCCTGCTCTGGAACGAATTATAGCATCCGCAACTTTTTGGACAGCTTCGTCTTGTCCGATTATTCTTTTGTGCAGAGTCGAATCGAGCCGCAATAATTTTTCACGATCGGATTCCACAAGCTTCTCGATAGGTATCCCAGACCATTTGCTGATGACTTCTGCAATCTCGTCGGACGTGACTTCCTCTTTCAATAACACCTTCGAACTTTTACCGGCATAAAGTTCTTCCAATTTCTTTTCGAGCTGAGGAATGGTTCCGTGTTTCAGCTCTGCTGCTTTCTGAAGGTCATAAGCGCGCTCTGCAGATTCCATCTCTCTTCGCGCGTCGTCGAGTTTTTGCTTAAGCTCTTTCAATTTGCTTATATCTTTTTTCTCTGATTCCCACTGAGCTTTCAAACCTGACGCTTTCTCTTTAAACTCGGATATTTCCTTATGCAATGCAGAGAGACGGTTTTTCGATTCCGCATCTTTTTCTGAACTGAGCGCAGTCTCTTCGATTTCACGTTGCATTATTTTTCTGTTTAGATCGTCGAGTTCTGCCGGAAAACTTTCTATCTCCGTTCGAACTGCGGCCGCGGCTTCATCGATTAAATCTATCGCTTTGTCAGGCAAAAATCTGTCGGCTATGTATCTGTCTGAAAGTTTTGCCGCGGCAACCAGCGCTGAGTCGAGAATTTTTACTCCATGATATAATTCATAACGTTCCTTTAATCCTCTTAAAATGCTGATAGTGGATTCTATGTCCGGAGGATCAATCGGCACCGGTTGAAACCTGCGTTCTAGCGCCACATCTTTTTCGATGTTCTGTCTGTATTCGTCGTAAGTGGTCGCTCCGATGCAGTGCAGTTCGCCGCGCGCAAGCAAAGGCTTCAGAAGATTGCCGGCATCCATCGCGCCTTCTGTTTTTCCCGCTCCGACGATTAAATGCAATTCGTCAATAAAAAGAATTATTCTGCCGTTCGAATCTTTTATTTCGTCGAGCACTGCCTTCAGCCGCTCTTCGAATTCTCCGCGATATTTTGCTCCGGCAATCAGAGCTCCCATATCCAGCGAAAAAACTACTTTATCCTTCAACGCTTCAGGAACGTCGCCGCGATATATTCGCTGAGCAATTCCCTCAACTACTGCGGTCTTGCCCGTGCCCGGAGGTCCAACAAGAACCGGATTGTTTTTTGTTCTTCTTGCAAGAATTCTGATCACACGTCTCTGTTCGGATTCCCTTCCGATAACAGGATCCAGCTTTCCTTCCCGAGCAAGCGCAACAAGATCGCGGCCGTATTTTTCCAAAGCTTCATACTTCATCTCGGGAGTTTTAGAATCTACACGTTTGTTTCCTCTGTAACTCTTAACTGCAGACCTGATTCTATCTTCATCTATTCCGAATACATCACTGAATGCAATTGTTAAATGTTCGACGCTTAGATAATCGTCTCCCATCTTCTTGCGTTCATCGTCCGCTTTCTGGATTCTGCTCGAAGTCGCTCGCGACAATGACGGATTTCTTAATCCGCTTCCTTCTACTTTTGGCAGGCGTTGAATATCTATCGCAATTTTTTCGCGTATTTTTTTTGGCGCTTCCTCGCTAGCCTCCAGAATTTTTGGGCATATCGATCCTTCAGATTCTAGTAATGAAAGTCCGACATGCAGAGGCTCAATTTCAGAGTTTGAAAACTTTATAGCATATTCAAACGCGTTTTGAATTATCGCTTGAACTTTTTCCGTCCAGTTATTCGGATTCATTTTTATCTCCTCTCTAACAGATAAGTTTCAAGTCTTATGCCAGAAATTAGAATTGAAAAATGAAGAGTTAAAAATTGTTTAAATGACAATGTGACTTTGTAATAAGATCAGAATGACTTATTGGCAAATATTTAAAGTTTTACGAGCTATATGATTTTCTTGAGCATTTGAATTTGGAAATGAGTTCAGAGCCTAAAGGATTATTGACAATGAAGCGAGTAAAACGGACAAGCATATCAGTTGTTGTTCTGCTGATAAGATGTTCTATTTTGCAGGCGTCTTCGAGCGCAATATTTTCTTCTATGCCGAGAACTTCATGGATAAATTTGAGAAGTGCCGCTCTCGAACCACTGATGTTTTTTGCCGCTCTTATTCCACGTTGTGTAAGAAACAGCATTCGATTTTCATCTTCTTTGATGAATTTTTTTTCGCGCATCGCTTTCAGAGCTATCGACGCCGCTCCTTTGGTTATTCCAAGCCGTTTTGCAACATCGGTGATTCTTGCGTAGCCGCGTTCATGTCTGAGTTCAGATATTGCCAGCAAATAATGCGCCATACTGTGAGTCAGAGGTTGAGAATCAAAACTTTTCCAGACGTCGGAGAAACTGTGCAGATCTTTCTTCATATTCCCGAACCGTCCTGATGCATATTAGGGTCGGAGAAGATCGACTGCAAATCTTCAAGCGGAGCCATTTGGTCGTGAGCAGGTTCTATTTCACATTTTCCTTCAACTTTTGAAAGTCGCTTTTGAACATCGGAGAGTCGAATCATCAAGGCATCTAACGCACGCGCTACAGGATCGGGAAGATCGCCGTGAAGAAGGTTGTGAGGTTTATTTGGAACGTGAGTTATGACTATTCTTCCTGGAACTCCAACTACAGTTGCAGAATCAGGCACATCGTGAATAACAACAGAGCCGGAGCCAATACGCGAGTTTTCTCCAATGACTATCGCTCCGAGAATACACGCATTTGAACCGATTACTGTTCCTCGCTTAATATAAGGATGGCGAATTTTTCTTTCACAGGTAGTTCCGCCGAGTACCACTCCTTTGTAAATCAATACGTCATCTTCAACCGTCGCGGTTTCCCCGATTACAACTCCCATTCCATGATCAATAAAAACCCGCCTTCCAATCTTGGCGCCGGGATGAATTTCAATTCCGGTGCAATGGCGGGAGATATGCGAAACGATTCTTCCAAGAAGTTTAAAACCACGCCACCACAGAGCGTAAGCGAGTCGATGAAACCAAAGCGCGTGAAGACCGGGATAGCACAGCAATACCTCGATATAACTTCGCGCGGCCGGATCGCTCTCCGTCACTGTTCTTACGTCTTCATTGATTCGAGCGATGACTCCAACACGAGTCAGTTCAAATTTTTCTTGTTCCGGAACTCTTGGCATTAGTTTATTTTAGCACAGTGTTAGGTAGAGAGTTAAACTATATTTGAATCACAAAAAACTTAATTCACTATTCTTCGTTTATTTGCTATTGTTAACTTATGGCAGAAGAAAATTCTCTATCGAAGCGGCGAGATCCGAGATACGTCGAGAAGAGCGAAGACCTTTCGGATTGGATTCAGGTCAGGCTTGCCGAGCAATTTGGTGAGCAGGTCGAATTTAGTGGAGTGTTATTAGATTTGACTCCCAGGGCAGTGAAAGTCGGACTGCCAATTAGTTCTGAAGAATTAATTAAAGTTTGCGGAATAGGTAAAAGATTTTTAATAACGTTCCGATTCAGAAATTTGCTTGCTACTACTGCGACTGCAACTCTTGCGAGAATTGATAATATTCCAAATGGTGTCGGGTTGGTTCTGTTTTTCGATTTCATAAGGGAATCTGATCGGGATGAAATTACGAAAATTTGTCAGGTATATTCTCAAGCAGAGCGTAACGGCGATGAAATACCTTCTCCGTCATGAAAAATAAAATCACAAATTTCCTTGCTGTTGATATCGGCAACACGGAAACAGCAGTAGCAATTTACAAAACAATAAGAAAAAATAAGTCTCACAATTGTTCAAGCATTATTCGAGAAAAAGTTATTCGAATACCAACTCGTCATTATGAAACTCCAGATTCACTTTTTTCCGTTTTTGCTCCACACTTTCAGAAGAAGAAGCTGAATGTAATAGCAATTTCTTCCGTTGTTCCTCAATTGAATTCAGCCTGGTCAGAATTTGGAAATCGTCTGCTTGATTCTAAAACATTACTTCTCGATCCAATGAAAATTCCCGGAATAGAATTGAAAATAGATAATCCTTCTGAGGCCGGAATAGACCGTATTGTCAATGCATGGATGGGATTCAGAAGATACGGCGGCCCGCTTATTGTAGTTGATATGGGAACAGCCACTACATTCGATGCAATTGATAAGAATGGAGCATATCTCGGCGGAATAATTGCTCCTGGTATTTCACTGGTAACGGAAGCATTGTCGACGCGAACGGCAAAATTGCCAAAAATTGATCTAGCTATGCCTAAACGCGTTATTGGCAAGAATACGGTTTCCGCTTTACAATCAGGAATTGTTTTAGGACATGCGAAGATGATAGAAGGATTGCTGAGTGAAATGCAGAGCGAGCTTCCCGAAGCCAAAGTAGTCGGCACCGGAGGATTAATGCGAGTCGTGCAAAAAAGAT
>PEWQ01000206.1:3925-11685 GCA_002780065.1 Candidatus Hydrogenedentes bacterium CG07_land_8_20_14_0_80_42_17 | reverse complement strand
AAGCCTGACCCCGAAATTCTGGTTGCCATTAAATTTGTTGAACTTCATACTTATCTTATGTGTGGAATAGCCGCAATATTTGCAGAAGAGGGAAGCGCCTCGCCAGCATTGAATGAGCTCGAACGAATGGCAGATGAGCTAGTGCATCGCGGGCCGGATGATGTTGGCTATTATGTAAATGAAAGAATAGGTTTGGCTCACAGAAGACTTTCGATTATCGATATTGCTTGCGGACATCAGCCGATTTCCAATGAAGATGAAACTGTATGGATTATTTTTAACGGTGAAATCTACAACTTCATGCTCTTGAGAAAAGAACTCGAATCCAAAGGTCATAAATTTAAATCGAGTAGTGATACTGAAGTCCTTGTTCATTTGTACGAAGAGAAGGGAATTGAGATGCTTCATGATCTCAGAGGCGTTTTCGCTTTTGCAATCTGGGATTCGAAGAGAGAGAGGCTATTTGCGGCAAGAGATCGGTTTGGTGAAAAACCTCTTGTCTGGGCAGAACACAATGGAAGGCTGTATCTGGCTTCTGAAATTGCGTCGCTTCTTTCGGTTATGCATGGAGAATATAGAATCGACAAGACTGCGCTATATCGATACCTCGTGTTTCAGGCGCCTGTTGCGCCTTTGACGATACTTGAAGGAATTAACCGCCTTCAGGCAGGACACAGGCTTGTAGCTGAAAAGGGAAGGGTGCGGGTTGAAAGATATTGGGATCTTCCTTTCCCGGAAGAGATAGTTTCGGAGCAAGAAGCAGAGGAGCAGATATGGAATCTACTTCTCGATGCTGTCAAGATCCAGCAGGTTTCGGAGCGGCCGCTGGGTTTCTTTCTTTCCGGAGGAATTGACTCGACTCTGATTGTTGCCGCGGCAAGGTCTGCAGGAATTTCTCCGATAAAAACTTATTCAGTTGTTTTCCCGGGGACTTCGTATGATGAATCCAGATATTCTGATGAAGCCGCGAGGCGACTGGAGACGGAGCATCATCGGGTCGAGATAGATTTTGATGTAAAGGATCTTTTGCCGCTATTAATGCGCCGCTTCGGCGAACCCTTCGGAGACCCCTCTTGCGTTCCGACTTACGCTGTTTCAAAAGCGGCGAAGGAGCACGTCACGGTTGTATTATCGGGCGACGGCGGCGATGAGTTTGCTGGAGGTTACAGAACTTATCTTCCTCTTCAAGCGGCAAGAATTTTTAAAACTCTTCCGGAAAAATGGCAGGATGGCCTTTCGGATTTTTTTGCGTCTCTGGGTAAAGCTGGCGGCAGAGGAAATACCGACAGAATCGCAAGACTTCTTTCAGTTCTTGCAAGAGGATCTGCAAAGCGAAGTTATTCGTTCTGGCGGACACGGTTTCCAATGGCAATGGCGAACGAAATTTTGCGCCCTGAAATGATTCCTGATTCGGAAGAACTTGCCGAATTCGGTCCTAAATTCATCGCTGAGAAAGCCGCTGATTTATCCGATCCTGTCGAGGGCGCAAGGCGTTGTGATATTCGAATTCAACTTGCTGAATTGTTCTGCCCCAAGGTTGATATTTCTTCTTCGGCAAACGCTCTTGAAGTTAGAGAACCGTTTCTGGATCCTGTCCTTTGCGAATGGTCTGAAAAGCATCTACCGTCGAGTTTGAGAGTCAGAGGCAGAGTGACAAAACGGATTTCGAAGAAACTTTTAGGAAGATTTTTTCCTCCCGAGTTTATTCACCGTAAAAAGGCGGGATTTACTCCGCCATACGACGATTGGTTTCGGGGAAAGAATGGAGAATGGGCCGCAGATGTTTTGCTGTCAGAAAGAGCAAGAAACAGAGGTTGGTTTCGACCTAATGCAGTGGAAACTCTGCTGTCCAAACATCAAAAGAGAGAAGCAAATTTGAAGGAGACTCTTTTTCTTATACTCGCCGCGGAATTATGGGCTAGAGAAATACTTGATAGAAAGGTATTGTAAGCGCTTACATTTTTGATATTATATCGAATAACCTTGGAGGAGATAATGCTAAAAAAACTATTTTGTTTTTTTATGACTGTGATTGCTGTTTTCTTTTTAGGGTGCAAAGAAGAAAATATTGAACCGAAGACTAATGCCTCATTTCAAAATTTAGTTTCAGACCCGTGGGACGATCCTTCTTTATGGGCAAGCTCGAATGACGGCTCAAGTAAGATAGAATTAAAAAAGGCGGAAGGCGTAAAGGGAGACGCAGTGCTTGTCGAGTATTCACTGAGCGGCGAGCATGGCTGGGCTCAGTGGAAACATTCGCTCTCGCCTGAAAAATTTCCTTCTCATTCGATTTCATTCATTATTAAAGCTGAAGGCTTCTCCGATCTCGAGATAAAATTTCTTGATTCAGATCAATCTACTTTTGGGAGAAAAGTTTCTTTGAAGAGCTACAAGGATTGGACTCAGGTGACGATTTATCTCAACAATACAGATTATTGGTGGGGCGGCGATGACAAATTCGATAAGCCTTTGGATTTTTATTTTGCCGTTTCAGGTAAGGGGAATGGAAAGATTATGATTGATGAAATAGGTTATGCGTCTGAAGGAGCAAAGGCGAGTTTTCCCATTGCAGGGGTTTTGCTCGATCCTGATCGTGAATTGCCGGGAATTGGATTTAGACAGCGAAGAGACTCTGAATTAATTCCGGAAGATACGGGAGTTCTTGAATGGCTGAAGACGATTCAAGATGTTTCTTCTCCTGACAAAGCGGGCTTGCCGTCGATGGAGAGCAATGAATTTCAAACCTTCAATAATGCTCTTGTTGCGATGGCTTTTATTTTGAAAGGAGAAAGAGAACGCGCAGAAAGAATACTCGATTTTTATTCCTCCGCGACGGATCGAAACAATAGGTGCCTGCGATTGCAGAACTTTTTCTATAAAGGACAGGCGCGTGGTTTTTATCAATATGTTTTGCTGAATGATGAGGGAGATAAGCTTGCGTATCACAATCCAGGTGTCAGTGATAGATGGATGGGAGATATGGCTTGGCTTCTGATTGCGTGCAAATATTACGAAAAAACTTTTCACTCTCAGAGATACGGAGAACTTTCGGGTTTGCTTTTGAACCTTTTGAATGAGTGGTATACGGATGACAATGCCAGCGGCGGCGGCTATGTGAGGCACGGATGGCGAGAAGGCGACAAGAGGCTGCATGAGAATGGAGGGCATCCAGAGGGCAATATCGATGCCTATGCGGCATTTCTACTCTGCGGTGAAAAAGATAGAGCTATGAAGATTCGCAAATGGCTGGACACGGCGCTGAAAGGAAAGAGTCTTCCGCTGGATTTATACACATGGAGAGTTCTTGCATTCGGAAAAGAATCAGCAGATGTTTTGAATATTCCTGAATACGATCTGAGATACAGAAAAACTTTGGATATCAACGGTCGAAAAGTTGTTGGAATGTTTCACGGCGCGGAACCTGAGATTTCCAATATTTGGACTGACGGCACCGGTCACATGGCGGTTGCGCATATTTTATACGGCGATCGTGAGCGTGGATATTTTTATTCGAATCAGTTGGACGGCATGCTGTTTGATCGAACAATTAATGGAAATAAGTTGAGAGCATTGCCTTATGCCGCAAATACTAAAGGCGGTTATGATTGGGTTAAATTCGATCGCGGATTTGTCTCGTGCGCCGCTTGGTACATATTTGCAAAGAATAAATTTAATCCGTTGATGCTGGAGAAAGTTGAGTAAGGCGACGTGTGCTGCGTGATGCGTAATTAGCGTATTGCAAAGATAACCTAACTCATTTAAGATTCTCTTATCATGTGGCGAAACGAAAAGATCTCGGTCATATTTCCGACTTATAACGAGAAGGAGAGTATTCGCTCTGCGATTACGGAATTTTTCGCGACAGGCGCAGTAGATGAAATTATTGTAGTCAACAATAATGCCGCGCCTGGAACATCAGAGGAAGTTTGCGGCACCGGTGCTCGCGAAATTTTCGAACCCGTTCAGGGTTACGGCGCGGCGCTTCAACGCGGGATGCGAGAGGCGACTGGTGACCTGCTGATTTGGGCTGAGCCGGACGGAACATTTGTAGGTAGAGATGTAATGAAGCTCCTTGCTTACAGCGAAGACTTTGATGTAGTCTTTGGAACTCGAACTTCGAACGTTCTTATTTGGTCGGGAGCTAACATGGGCTGGTTCCTTCGCGTTGGCAACTACGCTGTCGCGAAGTTGATGGAGTGGCTCTTCAATACTCCGTTCCTTTCCGATGTTGGTTGCACGATGCGGCTTCTTCGCCGCTCGGCTTACGATCGGATTCGAGATCGTTTTACAATAAAAGGCTCTCACTTCGGCCCGGAATGCATGCTATTGGTCATCCGAGAGAAACTTCGCTTTATTGAGATTCCGCTCAATTACAGATCGAGAATCGGTAAATCAAGCGTGACCGGTGATCCCTTCAAGTCCTTCATACTTGGATGCCGCATGACACTTTTGATTATTACAACTCGATTGAAGGCTCTCTTCGGCATCAGATGAAAAAATCTCACTTCGATGGTATTGCTGAAATCTACGACGAAACGATTCCGTCTCACGTTGCTCTTCACTATCTAGAACGGCGGCGCAATCTTCTCGAACCGCTTCTCGGTGACGGACCTGTTCTTGATGTCGGCGCTGGAACAGGAACGATAGCATCGCTCTTTGCAAAGAAGGTTTCGATTATTGGAGTAGATTTTTCATTCGAGATGCTTCGACGTGCAAAACCATCGATCAGACGAACTCATGCAAGCGGTGCGGCATTGCCCTTCCGTTCGGAGACCTTTACGCTCGTCTATAGCGTTGCTATGCTCCATCACCTATTTGATCCCGACGCTACCGTACGCGTGATAAAGGAGATGTGGCGAGTTACAGCGCACGGAGGAACGATTGTCATTTGGGATCACAATCCGCTTAATCCCTACTGGCCGTTCCTGATGGCGCGTGTTCCACAGGATGATGAGCCGACACGGCTTGTTCCGCTGACTGAAATATGTGAGATTCTTCGAAGTTGTGGTGCAAATCCAATTTATAACCGTTGGGGTTGGGTTCCGGATTTCTGTCCGCAGTGGTTTCTTAAAACGGCTAGCTGCATGGAACAATGTTTAGAGCGCATTCCCGGACTCCGTAAGTTTTCGGCGCACAACGTTGTGACAGCAAGAAAAGCATGACTCAACTCTTCTCAAATTAAAAAAGTTTTTCTTGCCGCCTTGCATCAACTTTTAGAATCGGAAGCTTCTTTCTGATCTTCGATTGGGACTAAGATGTGGAAGTCATAAAAATATTTATCGTGAGAAGAAATTCTATCGATCTCTACGTAATATTTTTTCATTGCATCAGAAACCATTTTCGATTCGTAAACTTGTGATGTGAGAATAAGGCTGTAGTGTTTGTTTTTAATTTTTTCGATGAGAAGCTCGTTTTCGTAATTATAGTTTCTGTAGAATTCAAAGAGCCGAGCAATATCGGCATCAGGAAAATCTCCTCGAGCAAGCACCCATCCGAGATGTCGATCTGTCAGAAGAGGGCCGGGGTGCGCTTGTATAAGCGCCTCGATTCGTTTCCCTGCCGATCGATCCCGAGCGGTCGGAAATGCAGGCCACGCGCCTGCTGAAATGACAAGCAAAATGAGCAGAGCCGGAGCAAGCATTGCATAACTACGCCGCGTTCTTCGTAAAGTCCAAAAGAGAGCGGCGAATGGTGAAAATCCCAAAACGATGACCTGAACATGGCTGTAGCCTGATCCCCACTTTCCAGAGGTGTAGAACATCGCGGGCAGAAAAAGAAGTGTAAAGAAGACCAGAGGCAAGGCAACTAAATTTCTTGACCGAATAAAACTGAAGAATCCCCATGCAACTCCAAGAAGAATGACGAGCTCGCGTGAGAAGAGCCATTTCAGAGTATCAACCCACATCGAAAGAATTAATGGAAGTTCTCTCACGTTTTGAATTGAATGAAGATAAAAGCCGCCATCAGTTCCAATATTCATTGCCAGAAAGCATGTTCCCAAAGCAAGAAAAACGCCGCCGCTCGAGGCCAATGCAATTCGCCATCCAAGCGGCCAGAGAGCTGGAATGAGAAAGACGGCAGAGAGGAGAGCGCTCTGATGAAACCATGCCGCACCGAATGCCATCATGGAAGCAAAGAACGCCCAAAGGCGACTTTTGTGTAGAACTGCATTCTGACAGGAAAAAATTACCGCAGAAAGATAGAGCATGTACCAGATCTTGTTATGGTAGAGCGCAAACGAAAATTCTCGCGGAGGAATAAGAATATAAGCAAGTAAGGCTCCAATCAACGCTCCTTTGCGATCGGCGCCAATCAATCGAGATGAACGATAGACAAAAAAACCTAGCGGAATGAATGCTGTAAAAGTGACGATGCGTGGCAGAATTACAGGATTAAAATTAAATTGTGAAAGAAAACCGAGCAGCGCAGGAAAGCCGGGAAAATACATTTGCGAGATGAACGGCAATGCTGTTCGGGGATCAACATACAACGGACGCCCTGAGAACATATCGAGTCCTTCGGCAACAAAAGACGCTTCAACTGCATTCAGAAGGTCATAAGGAAAGCGAATGATGGAGACACCCGCCATGAAAGAACGAAGAGTATAAGTGACTAGTAAAAGTATTCCGATGATTTCCAAAACTGAAATTAATCGCGAATTCAACGATTTTAGTCGAGGACTATTAAAAATTAATTCATTCATTTCGACGAGCCATTACGATTATAATACCGCTGTGCCGAAAAGCTATCTCAAAAAAATGAAGAGTGAGTGAAATGCAAATCATCAACGGCATAAGAATTAACTGGAGAAGATTTTGAATAGTATTTTCATTTTGACCGTGCTTGATTAATCGATAAAGAAGATTGAAGCGAAAGCCCAAAATATTGTATAGAGTCTGCAACCAACCGTATACGCTATGCTCGACCATCCCATGTTGCACGTTTGTTACCAGAAATCCATTCTGCTCCAGCAATCTCTGAATATTTCGATGATCGTAATGAAATAGGTGTCTCGGAACGTCCAGATGAAACCAATTTTTGAATGATAGACGTGCCTGCAATCCAAGAGTGTTTGGAATCATTATTAATAGTCCTCCGCCCGGTTTAATCAGGCGACGAAGTTGAAGTAACTCATCGATAGGATTGGAAAAATGTTCAAACGACGCCCAAAGCGTGACAAGATCAAAATACTGATTCAAAGTAATGGCGGAAATCTTGCCGTGATGATACGTGATATTTTTATTTGCCATAAACCGCTTTTTGGAAATTTCAGAAAGATCTTGTCCATGCAGTTCGTATCTTCCTTTGAGCTCACAAGCATTCAAAAAGGAGCCGTCCCCGCAACCAACATCCAGCAGACGACCGGAGTTTACAAATCGTGAGGCAATTCGAGTTCGAATCGCTCCCGCAATTGACTTAAAATATTTCTGCAGTATCCCCAGTCCGCCTTCTGTCCCATAGTAGTATTCATGATAAAATGCCGCCAGTTCATCAGCAGACGGTTGAGGATGAACAATTCGAAGATTACATTCACTACAAACGTAGAGTTGAAAATTGTGTTTCGAGCAAAGATCCGCATCGTGTGTTTCAAAAAGAAAATTCCATGAGTTCGAGTGACATATTGGACAGACGGCAGGAGCCGAATTATTCATAGATTAGAATCCAAAACAATTTTAGTCATATTTGGAATAATTACTTTTTGAATAATAATTTTCATGTAATTTTATTATAGGCAATAGACGAGAGGCAAAAAAGCGATT
>PEWQ01000206.1:0-3815 GCA_002780065.1 Candidatus Hydrogenedentes bacterium CG07_land_8_20_14_0_80_42_17 | reverse complement strand
ACGGCAGCCGCAGGCTTCAGCCTGCGTTTGTGATGCTTTCGAATAACTTGACGCTTTCATCACATTTTAATAGGCTTTGATTATTGTGATAAAAATAAATCTTCAATTAAATTTTCGAATGATATTCGCATGAAGAATAATGGAATAAAATTATTTCTTCTTTCACTTCTGCTCCTTCTTCTTGAGCTTGCCAATATCCGCTGGCTATCCGGATACGTGCCTATGGTTGCGTACTTTGCGAACACGGTTCTCATCTCGACCTTCTTCGGTTTCGGACTCGGCTGCCTGCATGCGCCTCGTGGCGAAAAAATGCCTGCAAGCTACCGTTTTGTCCCGCTCATTCTCTTAGTTCTATTTCTCACGGCACTTGTCATGGGCATGGCTCCCATATCGCTTTCAGATGACTCAGGAGAGTTTATGTGGGCGAATACGCCGGGCGCTACGGTAGATCTCTTTGGCGCTCTGAATGATTCTTTCAATACCGTTGTCGGACTTCTGCAACGCGGAGTCTTCAGCATCAGTGCTAATAGACGATTCCTGCCCGTTTCTGCAGTGGTGATCTTTTTCTTCTTCCTGAACGCCGTTACATTTTATCCGATAGGATTGGAACTAGGCAGACTCTTTTCCCTTCTGCCGCCGATTCGAGCATATACCGTCAACGTTGCAGGCTCCGTCGTGGGAGTTCTCCTCATGATGTTGTATTCACACTTTTCTTTGCCTCCTTATGTCTGGTACGGAACGGCATTTTTGATATGGCTGATTACGGGCGGCGGAGGTTCGCATCGTTTGTGGAGTGTGACAGCGGTTTTGCCGCTTGCACTTGTTATGATGGTTGATTCGAATGTGCTCTGGTCGCCTTACTCAAAGATTCGCATCGACGACATCAGTCGAACTTCGGGAGAGCGGAGGACATTTTCAATCGCGGTAGGAGAGCACTTTCACCAGTCCGCGCTCGATTTTTCCAAAAGCCCGAATCTTGATACTCAACCACCTATCGTCTCGAACTACGACCTGCCATTTCTTCTGCCTGATTGCCGCTCCGATCAAGTGCTTGTAATCGGTGCAGGCACGGGCAACGACATAGCCGGTGCGGTACGGGCGGGCACTAAGAGAGTTACTGCAGTTGAGATCGACCCTGTGATTTACAGTCTCGGCAGGGACCACCATCCTGAGAATCCGTACGGCCGAGGACAAGTTGAAGTGGTCATACAGGACGGCAGGCAGTTTCTCGAGAGCGGCAGTAATCTCTTTGACCTGATTATCTATGGACTCGTCGATTCGCACGGACTTTTTTCTACATACTCGAGCGTGCGGCTAGAATCGTTTTTGTACACTCGTGAAGGAATTGCCGCGGGTGCGAGACGATTGAGACCGGGCGGCTATCTTGTTCTATCTTTCGCCGCGATTCATCCTTGGATGAAGGATCGCATTGTTGCCATCGTGAAGGATGTTTTTGGAGATGCCGCGCTATACGTCAATAAAAACTCTTTCATTGTTGTTGCAAGCACCGATCTCTCGAAGCTTTCCAATGGAGACCTCTGGGGTTTTACGCGGGTTGCAACCACAGCGCCGGCTCTTATTCCGACTGATGACTGGCCGTTCCTTTATCTGGAACATAGAAGCATTCCTCGCCATTCGCTTATCTTTGCCGGAGTGATACTTTTTGTTTGTTGGTTGATCTACCGCGCAAGTAATAAAGGGCGCAAGATGCCGTGGCCGTTCTTTCTTTTCGGTGCGGCATTTCTGATGCTGGAGACCGTAGCAGTGACGCGCCTTGCAATTCTTTTCGGGACCACATGGGCAGTGAACGGCTTCGTCTTCGCCACAATTCTTATTGCCATACTTGCGGCAAACAGCCTCGTCGCGCGAGGACTTATCGCGGGAAAGACTTTGCCGGCAGTAGGACTCTTCTTCTCACTGATACTACTTTTTATCATACCGGGATCGTTTTTCCTACACCATTCACTTCTGGCAGGAAAAATCGCGGCTTGTATTCTTTGGGGGCTTCCTATCTTCTGCGCCGCTCTGCTCTTCGCTAACATGATGAACAGGGCAACGGATGCGCCGGTTGCTCTTGGAGCAAATTTGATGGGCGCCGTAACGGGCGGGTTCATTGAATACATCAGCATGGTGTCAGGCTTCTCTGCGCTCATACTGGTTGCGATCGCTATCTACGCGACAGCCCTCTTCATGGATCGGGTTGCCGAGCCTTGATCCTGCTCGCAGGAATCCTGCTCGCAGGAATCGATTTCTGATGAGATTTTTGTCTCGACGATTTTTACTTTGGATTATTCTTCTCGCCGCACTGATTCGAGCATGGAATCTTGGAAGCGGCGCTTTCTGGAGCGATGAAACATACACAATGCTTACGGCTGTAAATCCCGATCCGATCAAGTCATTGGTGAGTATAGAAAATTCTCCGCCTCTATACTATGCCTTCTTCATGCCGCTTTGGGCCTCAATCAGCACTAGTGAGGCTTGGGCAAGAATTCCGTCACTGCTCGCAGGACTCGGTTGCGTGATTCTTGCCTTTCGCATGGCACGCCGTATCTCATCGACACGAGCAGGAATAATTGCCGCATTACTCGTGGCATGCGATGCGTATCTCGTGACGCACAGCCGCGAGGCGCGCGCATATACCATCGCCGCGTTCTTCTCTTTCTGGGCTATTGCGGAGACAATAGAAGTAGCTGAGACTTCTTCGACGCGCGCATGGATTAGGCTTGGTCTGGCATTGCTGGCGGCGTGCTACACGCATTACGTCGAGCTCATCTTCGGAATTGCGTCCGCGGGGCTTCTCGTTATTAGACGACCCGAGAAGAGAACTTTTGTCGGTCTAGCAATCATTACTTTTTGCGGCATTGCGGCTTTTCTGCCATGGCTGAGGCTTATGACGGCGCAGATGTTCAAGGGAAATTGGTATCTGCCGGTTTGGAGCGGAACCGCAGTCGGAGAGTTGCCATGGAAGGACGGGCTGTACTATATTCATCGACTTTTAGCATGGGCATTCCTTTACAATACTCCTCCGGCAATATATCGCTTGCTATATTATTTTCTTCCTGTTCCGATTCTTCTGACCGCACTCTTTTTGGCTCGACCTCTTTGGTCAGTTTCTTCTATTCGTTCATCCGCCTGCTTTGCTTCTCTCCTCCTCGTTCTGATTGCAATTCTTTGGGGGCTGGGAGCTATCAGGGAGCCGGTATACGTTCAGGCACTTTTCATTCTTCTACTTGTGATTCTAGCAGTCTCGGTTTCTGAAGGAATTAATCGCAAAGGAATTTTTGCTTTCATCTCAATCGCACTCATTGCGTTGCTTCTATTATTGGATGGAGCAGGAATCGTTGAGATGTATAGAAATCATTTTCATCTCGAGGACCGGCTGACACGAGAGCCGTGGCACAGAATCATGAATGTAGTAAAAGAGCGCGAGACATCTTGTGATGCGATTGTCGTGATGCCGGGTTGGGGAACTCCAGCGGCATGGTATCTTTCCAGACCAGAGAGAAAACCATTCTATCTCATCTGGTACGATTCGCCGTATTTCCGCCGAATGGCGCCATTTGCGAGGGTTTCTCCCGGAGAGCCTGAAGCTTTGGCAGAAATGATCCGCACCAAATATCGCCGCATTCTTGTGATTCGGTCGCGTCCGGGTTTCTATCCACGCGAGTCGGAATTCTGGAGCGCGATGGGCGGGGTGGAGAAAATTCGCGACGAGATTATGGTAGGGGAGGTCAGGATCGGAATTCTCGAGACCCTTCCAATTTCGGATACGTTTGAATTGCGGTAGAATGGAGCACACAGAGAAGAAATAGATA
>PEWQ01000053.1 GCA_002780065.1 Candidatus Hydrogenedentes bacterium CG07_land_8_20_14_0_80_42_17 | reverse complement strand
GGCACCGCCCTGGCCAAATAGGACAAGGCACCGCCTTGTCCCTACGACAAGGCACCCGCCCTGTCCAAATAGGACAAGGCAATGCCTTGTCCCTACGATAGGGCACCCGCCCTGGCCAAATAGGACAAGGCAATGCCTTGTCCCTACGTGAAGAGAAAATATTGCGTCTCTACATCATTTCGATAAATCTATGATTCGTAAAAGACAATGCCGTAATATTTATCGTAATCTGTTTTTCGAACAACCTCGACTTTGCCTTTTACCTTCATTCCGATTTTTGGTTTTTCTATCTTCAACTGTCCTGTCAATCTGTTGCCGTTCTCGAGCTCAACTATGCCTAGTGTAAGAAAGACTTGTTCGTAATCCGGAGGCAAAGCGTAAAGATGTGTGTAAGTCAGGAGTGTTCCATTTTTAGGAAGAGGTAATGTATCAAACTCGACATCCATTTTTCTCCATTCTGTGTGATGACATTTGGGACACCTGTAATGATTTGGATAAGAGATAGAACCGCACTTTCTGCATTTATATCCTAAAATATCGCGTATCATATCACTCCTCCTTCTTAATGACCGTACAGACAACATTGTTTCCGAACCCGCCGAAGTTGCATGTAAACCCTATCTTAGGATCTTTTACTTGCCGCTTTTCAGCCTGACCTCTGAGCTGCAAAACAATTTCGTGCACTTGTGCTACACCTGTTGCACCGACAGGATGTCCTTTGGCTTTCAATCCGCCTGAAGGATTGATCGGAATTTTTCCTGTTAATTGAGTTTCACCTCGTTCAAGTGCAAGGTGTCCTTCGCCTTTCTTGAAGAATCCGACTTCTTCGCTCTCGGCAATTTCAAGAATCGTAAATGCATCATGCAGTTCTGCGACATTTACATCTTTGGGCTCAATCTTTGCCATCTCAAAAGCCCTTTTTGCGGCGAGTCTTACAGCCGTCAATTCTGTAGGATCAGGCCTTTCGTGTACCGCATGAGTATCTGTTGCCTGTCCTACGCCTGCAATACGTATCATGGGTTTGCCAAGCTTCTTTGCAACTTCTTTTGAGGCAAGAACCACTGCGGCGCCTCCGTCGGAAACAGGACACATATCAAAAAAGTGAAGCGGATCTGCAATTACAGGATTGTTTGTTTCCGCATCACGGTCATCAAGTATGCCTTCTAACGTCACTCTGGTGTGAACGTGAGCAAAGAAATTATCCATTGCGTTTCCATGATTCTTGACTGCAACCATAGCTAAATGCCGACGCGTGACGCCGTATTTTTCCATGTAAAGTCTCGTGAACATTCCGGCGAGCGCAGGAAGAGTTATGCCGTAAATCTGTTCGGCCATCGGATGAGTTAAAGTCGCAACAAAATCAGTTGCATCGAGTTGATTAACTTCGCTCATTCGCTCGGCACCGGCAACGAGTACGGTTTCGCACATGCCGGATGCAATTGCTTGAAATCCGAGTTTAACAGCCGAAGAACCTGAAGCAGGTCCGTTCTCTATCGTTTCTGATCCGGCAGGCCAGAGTGAAAGATGATCGAGCACTGCAGAACTTAGAGCAGTCTGATGATTGATTCGACCTCCACCCATATTTGCGACAAAGAGGTGATCTACAGTATCGAGCCCGGCATCTTGAAGAGCCACAACTGATGGATAAGAAGCTATCTCGACTAGAGGATATTCAAGACGACCGAATGAAGTTATACCAATTCCGACAATATAGACTTCACGCATGGGACACCTTCTTTCTCTTCGGATCCGCAATGATGGATGTGCCTGTCGAGTCGTATTTCGCCCGCGTTGCTGCGAGAAAATCCGGAGGTGCTTTTGGAGGATCGGACGGCGGTAGAATTTTTTCCATTGCCTCGTCCAGCAGATCTTGCGGAACAGGCCGAGAACCTACTATTAAGCTTCCGCGGGCACGATTGAATATTTCACGCGTCAATGAGTACGATGGAGAACCACCGAGTTCGTGAGGTATTTCGAATTTTTTTTCGAGATTATATTCGATCATCCAGCGTCTGAATCCAATTGGTGATTCGGCAACGATTAATACTTCTTCCTGTTTTAATACATCGATATGATATTCCATCTTTGCCGCAAAGCAGTGAGCGCCAATCCTGAGTCCTCGTTTAAGTCCGAGAGTATGATAAGACATTCCGATTTCAGGTGAGTATATTCTTCCATTCACTATGGCGGATAGTTCACCGTTTATTTGACCGATCAGCACATATTCATCAACTACACGATATCTATAATATGCGAGAAGTTCTGCATAGACTCTCACCGAAACAATATCGTAATAATCGCGTTCATGATGTATTAGAGCTTCTACATGAGGAAGAAGATCGGGTATGTCATCACGCCCAATCTGTCTTACAACCATTTTTGAACCGTCAGCAAGTGTGATTACCTTTGGCGGATATGGCGGCAATGGCGTGTCTACGGGCCTTAATAATTTCTCCAAATCTACAGACATAAAAACCTTCCTTTCTTACTCAGTGACTTTACCGAGCAAAGTATTAAAAATTAAGATCTTGGAATTTTACAAAGCTTACTTCCTTTTCTTTGCCTCCTTTAATAAAAGAATATCATAAATCGATACGTTTCGATCTTCAATATGATCAAATTTTCTTTCCATTTTTGAACCGTAGGTCACATATTTGTGAGGATTGGATTCTATCCATGCAGAGACAATCTCTTTTGTGCCGCGCGCTTGAGCAATTTTTTGACCGAGTGGATTGACTATCATTGAATGTCCAAAATAATAATTGTCGCCTGCATCAGGTCCTATACTATTTGTCGCAACTACATAAACGTGATTATCATATGCTCTAGCTTTGTTTGTAAGCTCCCATATCTCGAAACTTCTTAAAAACGCCGCAGGTCTTGCTATGACCTCTGCGCCTTTCAAAACCAGAATTCGAGACAGCTCCGGAAAATCTCCTTCGTAACAGATGGTTATTCCGATCTTGGCAAATCCGCAATCAAATACTGGAAGCTCTTTGCCCGGAGTGCTCCAGCCTCCGCAATTTATTCGCTCGGTAGGAAAGAGATGAGTCTTTCTATATACACCTTTCACTTCGCCTTTATCTGAAATAACAATTGCGGAATTGAAGATGATATTCTTCTTTTTCGCTTTTTCATACATTGGAAAGATGACATAGATTCCAAAATCTTTTGCGGCCTTACAAACTTTTTCGACTGAAGAACCATCTAACGGCTCGATTATGTTGTAGAATGCTTCCAGCGGCATATTCGGAGTGAAACCTGTTGTGGCTGATTCCGGAAGAACAACTAGATTTGCTTTATGATCTTTAGAGGCTCTGCCAATCCATTTTATGCACATTTCAGTATTCGCATCGATCGAATTTGGAATTATCGGAAATTGCGCGCATGCAATTTTGAAACGCTCCATTTACTTCCTCGCTTTTTTAAACAGCAAATTACTTTTTAAAGTCGATTGCTACAATTCTAGCAATGCACGATTCAAGCTCGATTGCGCGCCATACAAAACAGCCGACCCATGTTCTTTTGTTATTGAGCTTTTCAATTTCTCCACCCAGATTTTCCGCGTGAATGAGTCCCTTCGGGAATAGTTTGAGATGCATCACTTGATAATATTCTTCGTACGGATACATTTCGTCCCAGCTCTTGCCGTAATCTTTTTTCAATTTGTTTTCAGCCTCGGCGAAGAGCCTCGGATGCCATGAACGAAGAATTGTATTCATTGGATGATCCGCTGAACCGCAATCGACTCCGATCCATTTGAACTTCATCTTTAGCGCCCATTTATGAAAATCAGGATCAGGTCCCGGATGCTTCACCATGTACCTGACTTCGTCGGCTTGAGGCTGATCCCATGCATATCGGTGATAACCGGTGTTTATGATGAGAATATCTCCCTTTCGTATATCCGCTCGATCCATCAGCATCTTTGGCGAATATAGAGAATAATCACTGACGCAATCAGAAATGTCTACAACAACGCCTGGACCGGCAAGCTCGTCCAGAGATAATTCACCGATTGCTCTGCCATTAGACGCAAAGTGAATCTCGCCATCGAGATGAGTGCCGACATGATTCGATGTCTTTATGATTTGTCCGTTTGCGCCTTGCCCCATGTGAGCTCCAGCGATGCGCTTGAAGTACTGAACCTGAAGAGGCATATAGCTCGGCCACGGCGGAGTGTGAATGGAAAGCCTTTGAGTAAGATCATACATTTTTACCATAATAAAACTCCTTTCAGAAAAAATAATACCATGAAATTAAATATGTGCAAGATGCGCAAGAAATTTATGAATGTTTATGACTACTTGTTTTTTCTATACCACTCAACTGTCTCTTGCAATGCTTTGTCTATATCTGTGAAAAGAAAATCTTCGAATATTTCTTTGAACTTTTTACTCTGAATAACTTTTCTTGAGACTCCTTCTGGTTTTGCAGAATCAAATTCGATTCTTCCTTTGAAGCCCGCGGCATTCGCTATTCTCTCAGCCAGAGCTTTTATCTCGATTCCCATGTCCGGCGCGATAATCAAATTTCCAGTCAAATTTATTTCAATAAGTTGCGCGAGAATTTTTGCAATATCATTTACATAAACAAATTGCCTGATAGCCTTGCCGCTCCCCCAGACAGACATCGTCCCGTTTTTTTCTACAGCGCTTACAGCTTTGACGATGAGCGCGGCGACTACATGCCCGGTTTCAGAATTGAAGTTATCGTGCGGCCCAAACATAGTTACAGGGGTTACAGTCATGTAAGGCATTTTAGTTTTATCAGCAGCAATTTGCGCATGAATGTCAAGAGCACGTTTCGAATATGCGTATCCGAGATTTCCAAAATAGGGAAGACCTACATGCAGATCGGATTCGGTGCCTGGCCGGTCATCGGGAATGAAATACGCGCAACTGGAAAGAACTCCGATAAATCTTTTGACTCCATGTTTTACTGAAGAGCTTATGACATTGGTATTCATGAGCAGATTCGATTCAAAAAACTCCAGATTTTTTTCCATATTTGCTTTGACTCCGCCGATTTCGGCGGCAAGATGAATTACTGTCTGCGGCGCGATTTTATTTATGAGATATTCGGTCTCGCTTATATTTCGTAAATCAGCATCTCTGCTCGATACAAATATTGCGTCTGGAAGATACTCGGTGAGAGCTCTTCCCAGCATTCCTGTTCCGCCTGTGACAAGTATTTTCATGATAAAACAATATCATAAAATTGGAACCGTTCGGAATGAAATTTCCCCCGCATCATGAATTTATCTTGGGGTGCGGTTATCACATCCTTTTGAAAAGCACGCACCCCTGATAAATTAACTTTAGATTCCCAATTGAAGCAGAGCCGCGGCGGCTGAATTACCTGACGAAGATTTTGATAAAGCAACCGAAGCCGCTTCATACTGTATCTTCTCCTTTGCCATTGCAATTGAGCCTTCTGCTATATCGATATCTTTTATCTTCGAGTTGGCGGCGCTATTGTTGTTATTTTGTATTTGAGTATAGCCTTGAGCATTTTCAAGCCTGTTTACGAATGCGCCTATGTCAGATCTGGTAACTCCTAATCTCAATACCGCAGTGTCAAATATCGAAAGCGCATTTTCTGCGTCTTCTCTCGTTGCTACAGAAGTGCCGGTTATTCCGAGCGAATCTGCTGTGACAGTCGGCAGGTTAAACGAAATAGAGTCGGCTTCGTTTGCACCAACATGAAACTTGAGACTTTGCTCTCCGGTGCCGTCTATGAGCTGTTTCCCGTTATAATTCGTTGCCTGTGATTGACGGTTGATCTCATCGATATACATCTGAAATTCCTTATTGACTGTCGCTCTATCTGAATCAGTAATGGCATCGCTTGCAGAATATATCGCCAAACTTCGAGCCTTCTGCAGATTGTCTACGATTGACTGGATCCCTCCATCAGCTTCCTGCATAAGAGTGATTCCGTCTTGAGCATTCTTCACTGCGCGCTGACTGCTCTCAATCTGAGCGCGCAGGCGCTGAGATATACTGAAATTAGCAGTATCGTCTTTAGCCGTAATTAATGTTTCCCCTGCTCCCATTTGCCTCTGTGTGTACGCCGATTTAGACCTGATATCATCAAAATGACGTGTGACCGCCATCGATGTAAAACTGTCCCTAATCCTCATGCCAAACCCTCCTTGGTTTGAATAAGATATTTTGTGAGTGCATTCCTTCCCTGAGTTGCATCACTGGCGCATAAAATCGCCATTTCATTTATCGGATTAATTTCTTAAATACTTTAGCGATTTTTTTTTATTTTTGCTAAACTGTATCTTTGAATAAATTTGTGGAGAAAATAAATGACTAATCCTATTCGCTACCATCTCGCCGAAGACACGATCGACGAAAAAGATATCAAAGAGTTGATCTCATGGCTGGAAACTTCGCCTCGATTGACTATGGGAAGTATGACAAAGAAATTTGAGGCGGAGTGGTCCAAATGGCTCGGGCGAACTTATTCCGTCTCGAATAACTCCGGGTCCTCTGCAAACTTGTTGATGTATTACGCGCTTCTTGAATCAGGGAGACTGCGGAATAAAAAGGTCATTGTGCCGAGTGTGGGCTGGGTGACCACTATTGCGCCTGCTATTCAATTCGGATTCGAACCGATAATGTGCGAGGCTGACAAGGAAACGTTTGCGCTTGATACGGATTATTTAGAGATGCTTTTGAAGAAGCACGATCCTTCTGTTGTAGTTCTTGTTCAGGTGCTTGGAGTGCCGGCGAAGATGGATGAAATACTTTCGCTGAAGGAACGTTACGGCTTCATTCTATTAGAAGATGCTTGCGCGGCTATCGGAGCAAAATATCGGGAACGAAATGTCGGAAGCTTTGGAGATATTTCCAGTTTCTCTTTTTACTTCGGGCATCAGATGTCGACGATTGAAGGCGGGATGGTCTCCACGGATGACAAGGAGCTGAACGATTTGCTCTTGATGCTTCGCAGTCATGGATGGAGCAAAGACCTCGATCGAGAAACTCATTCAAAGTTGGTGGCAAAGTACGATATTGATGATTTTCATTCGCCGTTTGTTTTTTATTATCCAGGATTTAATTTAAGAACTACAGATTTGAATGCAAAGATTGGAATCGGCCAGATTAAAAAACTGAATTGGATTCTTGAACGCAGAGAAGAAAATCATAAAAGATATTTAAGGAATCTTGAAGGCAGATTACAGTTTCAAATTCCGCCTGAAGACAGTCGCGTCTGCTCGATTCATTGCGGCGCGTTGGCGAAAGATGTTGATGAGCGAAAAAGTATTGTTGAATCGCTTGGTCGGCACGGAGTGGAGACCAGAATCTTTTCTGCGGGTAATCTCGGTTTGCATCCGTTTTGGATATCGAGATATGGAATAGGAAGTTTTCCGATGGCAGACAGAATCCATCATTGCGGATTCTTTTTGCCGAACCATCCTTCGCTGAAGCTGGAGGATGTCGACTATATCTGTAATGCTGTAATTGAGGGACTGAAGAAAGGATGAAATATTTTATGTCTAGGTGTAATATTACGCTATGAAAGAACATATATTTATTACCGGCGGAGCCGGCTATCTAGGTTCGGTTTTAGTTCGGAGATTGCTTGAGTCGGGATACAGAGTCACAGTGCTTGACAATTTTCTTTTCAATCAAACAAGTCTTCTTGACTGCGCGGTCTTTGAAGATCTCAGAATTGTTAGAGGAGATTGCAGAGATGAAGCGCTTGTCAGGGAACTTGCCCGTTCTGCGGACATAGTAATTCCTATGGCGGCGCTTGTCGGAGCTCCTCTTTGCGACAGAGACAAGACCGCCGCGGTGACGACGAATCGCGACGCGGTGAGAATGATTTGCAGAATTACTTCTAGAGAACAGAGAATTATTCTTCCGGTCACTAACAGCGGATACGGCATAGGAGAGAAGGACAAGTTTTGCACTGAAGAATCGCCTTTGCGGCCAATCAGCCTTTACGGTATAACCAAAATGGAAGCTGAAATGGCGGCGCTCGAACGTGGCAACGCGATAACTTTTAGGTTTGCGACTGTGTTCGGAGTTTCTCCGCGAATGCGTTTGGATCTTCTGGTAAATGATTTTACTTGGCGCGCAGTGAACGATCGCGCAGTGGTAGTTTTTGAAGGGCATTTTAAACGCAACTTCATTCATATAGAAGATATAGCTAGAGTGTTTTTACATGGAATCAATAATTTCGAATCAATGAAGAATCGGCCTTACAATGTCGGATTGGAGGATGCAAATCTTTCGAAGCTCGAATTGTGCGCAGAGATAAAAAAAGTTGTTTCGAATTTTACCTGGCTCGAGGCTCAGGTCGGTGAAGATGTTGATAAGCGAGATTACATTGTCTCGAATAAGAGACTTCTTTCGACTGGATTCAAACCGGAGTGGTCTCTGGAACGTGGAATTCGCCAGCTGACGGCTTTCTTTCCTGTTTTGAGAAGAAACTTTAATGCTAACGTTTAGCCAGACCGATGAGCTTAAATTTCTCTGATATTGATGCAGTCGTTCTTTGCGGAGGATTGGGTACGAGATTGTTTTCTGTTACGGGTGGAAAACAGAAGGTCATTGTCGATGTCTATTCAAAACCATTTCTTGTAATTTTGATTGAATATCTTTTTGAAAAAGGATTTCGCCGTTTTATTTTTGCATCGGGGCATGACGGAAAGTGTCTCGAAGAGGCGTTAAATTTTTGGAGCAAAGACGCAGGCTCTGATTTTGCAAAAGAGCTCGAATTTGTCTTCTCGCATGAAGCGATTCCGCTCGGAACAGGCGGAGCGTTGAGGAATGCATTGAAGTTAATAAACTCTGAAAACTTTTTTGTATTCAATGGAGATTCTATCGCACTATTTGATTACGAGGAGATGCTCGAATTTCATCTTGTAAAGGGATCGGTTGCGACTATTTCGCTAGGTACAGCAGAACAGAATTACGAAGGAGGTTTCGTCCGCGCTGACTCTGACGGAGCTATTGAAGGATTCAGCGAGAAGAAGTTTCAGAGTGGATTCACGTTCATAAATGCGGGTGCTTATATCTTTAATAAACGCTTTATCGAACGGATTCCTTTGAATAAGCGCGTTTCGCTGGAACAGGAGATATTTCCGAAAGCATCGGGCAGAGAACTTTTTGGATACAAAATTAGTGGAGATTTTTACGATATAGGAACGCCTGAAAGATTGGAGCGTTTTCGAAAAGAATGGAAAAGAATAATTGCATCATGACGAAAAAATATATTTTTTTGGATAGAGACGGAGTCATATTCAAATACAGGCAGAATCGATACGTGAACTGCGTAGACGATATCGAATATATCGACGGTTCGCTTTTAGCTTTAAAAAAATTACATTCTGCCGGCGTCAGCGTAATAGTAATTTCGAATCAGGCAGGCGTAGGAAAAGGTCTTATGATGACTGAAGCTTTGTCGAAAATTACAGAGCGAATGCTTGATGATGCGGCAAAAGCGGGCGGAGAAATTCTAGATGTCTTTTACTGCACGCACAATGTCGACGAAAATTGCGACTGCAGGAAACCTCGGCCGGGACTAATATTCTCCGCCGCAAAAAAATACGGATTCGATCCTTCGAAAACTTATCTCATTGGCGACAATATTTCCGATATCGAGGCGGGACGTAATGGGGGCTGTAAAACAATTCTTGTTAAGACAGGAAATGCGGCTCTGAAGCCTTCTGATGAATGGACGGCTAAACCGGATTTTATCGAGCCTGATCTTTTGAGCGCGGTGAAAAGAGTTTTGAATGAAGATTTTGGGCTCATATAAAAGCGGAGAAATTAAAGAGTACCTCCAAGCCGGAGAAAGAATCAAAGCTGAGATAGACGGCTTGGCTTCCCCCATACTTATTGCGCATCATGGCGATTGCGACGGAATAACCGGCGCGGCGCTTCTCGCGCGGTATCTCAAGGACAGCGGCAAAAATGTTGGATTTGCTTCTTCGGCGGAATTCAGAAAGAAAGACGCGTTGCATTTTGAAAAAGTTTTTAAAGAGTATAGCTCAGGAATATTTGTTGAGGCTCAGGGAATGACCGAAGATTTTTGTCAATTCGATAAAAACTTTATAAATATCGATCATCATCCTCATCCGATGAATACTCCGATTAAACGCATGTTCAATCCTCGAAATTATTTTGTGACTCCAAACCCTGCGATAGGCTTTGTTATGTATGAACTATTATTTGAAGATTTGCCTGCTAATGCCGGTTGGATTTCTGCGCTTGCAAGCATAATGGATTACTGCAGAGAGCCTGCCGAACTTTTGATCGAGAATTGTAAAAGTGATTTGAAAAGATTCAATGAATTGCAAGATACATTTTTAGCTTCGCAGTATGCAGAAAAGATGACAACGAAGATGGCTGAATATCTTTCGAATATTCCAGAGCCTGACGAATTTTTGAATGAGAAATGTTTTGAAGATCGACGCATGATTTTTAAGAGGCTTATCGAAGAAGCTGAAGACAGAGCACAAATAGCCGGAAAGATGGTTTTTGCCGAGGTTGAATACGGGGATATAAGAGTGGCTTCACCGCTCGCAAACATGCTTCAAGACAGATATCCGGAAAAATGTGTTGTGATTTCGGAGATTTCAGAAGATACTACACGCCTATCAGTTCGACTTCGGAGCGGCAACGTGCATATCGGAAAAGTGCTCGCAGGCATTGCCGATGCGCTTGGAGCAGGAGACGGAACTGGGCATGAGAGAGCAGGTTCGGCAAGGATTCCTCATGCCATAAAGGATGATTTTTTAAAGATGTTGGAGGAACGAATTGGATAACAAGAAGCTTACAAAATTAAGAAAGACATATCATGAAGGTTTCATTTCAGGTTCTGAATTGAAGAGGCAAGTCATTGAAGGCTGTATGGACAAACCGATGGTTGATATACATGAAGAGCTTGGCGATGAGCTGAGCTTGATAGCAGACGGCGGTTTAAGAAGCTTCATTTATGATTTAGTGACGCGTTTACCGTGTTATTTTTGGCACATTCCGGCGTCTGTTATGGGATTGCACGATGTCTCTTCCGACAACATGATGGGTGGGCTCGTTAGGCATTCGAAAAAAGTTGCGAGAGTTGCCCAACGAATTGGAGAACCTTACGGATTGGATCACGAGGCAGACAATCTGATAGTTGCCGGTTTATTGCATGACAGTTTCAAATACGGAGAAAATGGATTTGTTCCTCGAAATGAAGATCACGCTATTTTTGCCGCGAACTGGTTCGAGAAGAATAATGTTTTTAACGACAGACCTCAAATCAGAGGAATGATCAGGTCTCATCTTGGCAGATGGGGACGCGTAAAACCTGCTAGTGATCTTGAATGGGCATTTCATCTTTCCGACTTTGTAGTTTCGCGCGGCGCGTCGCCTTCTCTAAAGCCTGCTCGATATTTTGTAATGATTCCGCACGGCAGAAAAAGATAGATTACTCAATTACGATTATTTTTGAAGTGTCGGAAGTCGTAGATATTTCTGCAACCTCGATTTCATTCTTTTGAAATAACTTCATAAAAAAATTATTTTCCATAGGCAATATCATCTTTTTATATTCTAGTTCGCTGAATATTTTTTTTGCATTTGTATGAGGCATGTACCGAATTGATGCCATTACTGACTCAAAACTTTTGAAGTAAAAAATGCTGCCGTCATTGTCATCATTGGAAATTTGTTTGAAGATCAGTTCATAATGCAAGTCTCTAGGCTTATTCCAATTATACGGATAAGAAGGAGTAAAATAGAAGTTGAGAATTACTGACCACGAGAGAATTAAAATTGCAACTATAGTAAATATAAATTTTGGTTTTAGCTGAGCAATACCAAGAGCCATCACTATAACAAGGAGAATTCCACTCGGAAAGAAAGCTCTAAACGTAAAACCAAGACTTATTAAAAATTGAGTCGGATAATAAAACGCAAATGGTAATAGTGCTGATAAAATGAGATGAAATTCCATACTTTTTTTGTTACGAAATGCCTTGATAAAAGGGACAGAAATACCAATTAGACCGGCAAGTGCAGAAAAAATAAGGGGGAGAATTAATTCTCGCGAAAAAGATATAAAATTACCGGATATAAATGTTTTGAAAAAGAGTCCAAACATTTTGAAGGTCAATTTATCGAAAGTAGTTGGGCCGGAATTATTGATAACATGTTGAAAGGCAAACAGGCTCCAGAGCAGAATCAGAATAAATGAAAATATTCCACCCCATAAAATATTTTTCCGTTTGAAGATCAAATAAAGAAATGGGGTATCCAGCTAATTACGGTAATGCTAGAATTACGCAATGGAATCAAAGGTGCCGCAAGAGAGATCAAAGTCACCCCGAGCCGGTATCGATT
>PEWQ01000105.1:6596-27563 GCA_002780065.1 Candidatus Hydrogenedentes bacterium CG07_land_8_20_14_0_80_42_17 | reverse complement strand
AATCGTCATTCCAGCGTCGTGTATTACTTCAATAACATCATCGTAATTTTTATTTTCAATTATTTTGAAACCTGAAATGTCTGCAATTCGTGAAAGCACACTTATGCCTTCAGGTGTCGAAGCTAATCTTCTAAGTCCTGAAATTATTTTATCGCGCTTTTCAGCTCGCATATCAGCTCTCAAAAAAATCGGCTCATTAGGAATAGAATCGGTAAATGCAATAACTCTCAAAGATGAATCATTCTTCACAGCATCGGCAAAAACTGCGGCGGCATCTACTTTCCCCTCTTTAAGAAGTGATAAAGCCTCGGTATGACTTCCGCTGAATACCTTACTTACAGAAACTCCCTTATCTTTCAATAATTTTGCAGGATAAACAAAACCACTCGTAGAAAACGGATCTCCAAATGCAAAACGCTTTCCTTCTAAATCTTTAATTGAATTTATTTTTTGATCAGCTTTTGTGACTATTACTCCGGAGTATTCGGATTCAGTCCCTCTTCTAATTACCTGAAGAACCGCCTCAACTCCGTAAGCATGTCTAGTCAGCAAATACTCAAAAAGGTTTAATAGCCCAATATCAGCTTCAGAAGAAAATGATTCTATTGCCTGCAATGATGAAGGCGTCGTATGAACCGTAAAATACATTCCCGTTTCATTTTTCAAAAAATCGGAAATAAAACGCAAGTCTTTATCACTTAAATTTTTTCCATGTTCACGAGAAATTAAAAAAATTAGTGGAGAGCCTTCTTCACCAAGCCTATTTTCACGTTGCTCTTTGTTCCATGCAATATAGCCGGCAAACAGCAAACAGATCACTGCTAATAAAGACAAAATAATTATCGGCCAATTATTCTTTCTGTTCACTGTATCGCCGTTCATCGACATCCTCCCCATAAAATCATCACCATAATATCTGCTTTACGGTCTGCCGAAAATTCCTGTCTTACCGAGCTCAGCTTCAATTTCCAATAATCGGTTATATTTTGCAATTCGTTCGCTTCTGCATGCGGAACCAGTCTTAATCTGCCCTCCGCCCATTGCGACGGCAAAGTCAGCCATGAAATCATCCTCAGTCTCTCCGGATCTATGCGAAATCACATATCCCCATCCGGCTTTTCTGCATAGATTTATAGTCGCAATAGTCTCGGTCACTGTGCCTATCTGATTCAGTTTTATAAGAACCGAATTGCATGACTCTTCTTTTATGCCTCTCTCAACGAAACGAGTATTAGTAACGAATATATCGTCTCCAACTACCTGTATTCTATTGCCAAGTCGAGATGTAAATGATTTAAATCCTGACCAATCATTTTCATCCAGCGCGTCTTCAATTGAAACAATCGGATACTTCTCAATCCATTTCGCATAAAAATCTGTCAACTCTTTACTTGATTTCTTACCTTGGCCGGACTTTGCAAGATTGTAAACTCCTTTTTCAAAAAAAGAACTTGCCGCAGGATCAAGCGCGATCGCAATATCTTTTCCAGGTTTATATCCGGCAGACTTAATTGCCTCGACTATGACCTCGCATGCCTCGTCGTTGCTCTTCAAATTGGGAGCGAAGCCGCCTTCGTCGCCGACACTTGTGACATATTTTTTCGAAGCCAGTATTTTTTTCAATGAGTGAAAAGTCTCTGCGCCGTATCGTAATGCCTCAGCAAATGAAGGCGCTCCAATCGGCATAACCATAAATTCCTGAAAGTCAACGCTGTTGTCAGCATGCTTGCCGCCATTTAAAATGTTCATCATCGGCACAGGCAGTCGATTTGCTCCGGCTCCTCCAAGATATCGATACAACGGCATATCAGCAGTAGCCGCCGCCGCCTTGGCAACAGCCATGGAGACTGCGAGAATTGCGTTTGCGCCGAGCTTACCTTTGTTGGATGTTCCGTCGAGCTCTATCATTGCTCGGTCAATTACACCCTGTTCTGAAGGATCGAGTCCCTCTATTTTTGGCGCAATAATTTTATTAACATTTCGAACCGCCTTTAGCACCCCTTTTCCACCGTATCGTTTCTTGTCACCGTCACGCAGTTCTACGGCTTCATTCTCACCAGTAGATGCTCCGGACGGCACTGACGCGGAAACTTTTATTCCGTTATCTAATATGCATATAACTCTGACGGTTGGATTGCCTCTTGAATCCAAAATCTCCAATGCCCTTAATTCTTTTATCCTTGTCTTCATGAAATCCTCCAAATTGAAATCATTTCTTTATGTGAATAATAGTTTATAATTATTTTGCAATTTACCCAAATTATTTTTTTTCATCTTTATTTTAAACTTTATCACGAAATAATTCCGCTATTCGTAATTTTTTCGATTCTACCGCTTTTCAGTTCAAACTTACGCCAATTCTGCCATCTATTCTCGAATATTTCGGTTTCGGTGCCGGCTATCCATACCTGTCCTTTAGAATTCTTCAGCAGTTCAAGTAAAAAATCCCTTGTGACAGAATCAAGCTCTCCAAATACATCGTCCACCAATATCACATGTCCATAACCCTCAGATAAAATTGATGACTCTGCAATCTTCAATAGTATAGCTCCAATTCTCTTTTGACCTTGAGAACCAAATTGTCTGAATTTGATGCCGTTGAATTTTAAAATCACTTCATCTCGAAGCGGTCCATATCTATGAAATACACCTGCATTTTCAAACTCCATATTTTCTTTCAGACAAGTTTCCGAAATTTTATTCCAGTCAACCGGCACTTGCAGAGAAGGAATAGCGGGCTTGTATTCCAATTCAATAGTCATGTCTGAAAATTTCTTCAAAGCAATCAATGATATTATTTCTGACAATTTCTTCACGACCCAATCTCTTTTCAAAAAAATGTAAGGCATATCTTCAATCATGAGTTGTGAAAACGAACCGGCAAGTTTTAGATGATTGTTTCGTTCAGCTCGATATGCCTGTTTTAAAGCCCTACGATATCTGCAAAGAGCAGAAAAATATTTTTTATCCATTTGAGAAAGCAAAATATCCAAGAATCTTCTTCTAACTGCCGGAGCCCCTTCGATCAATTCAATATCATCCGGTTTCAAACAAGTCATTCTTAAAATGCCTATAAGCTCAAGCCATTTTGAAAATTCAACGTCATCATGAAAAGCTGTTCTTCCATCTTTTTGTAAATATTTCAAAGAAAAGTTTCTTCCATCATCAAACGAAAAATCTATACGATAGCCCTCTTTATCAAACATCATTAATTCTTTATCGCGCCTGGAACGCATTCCAATTCCCGTAGCACATAAATGAAGAGCTTCTAATACACTGGTTTTTCCAGCTCCGTTCGGTCCATTTAAAAAAATTGTATCTGCATTTCCAACTTCAAAAATTGATTCAAAGTGATTTCTAAATCGGGCAAGTCTTAATTGAGTTATCGGCATCTATGATCCATAGAAGCCGAATCAGCCGCGAAGCGGCATCAAAATATAAATATATTCCTTGTCATTATCTGTCTTAAATAAAGCAGGCGCAATCTTTGAACTCATTTCAATATTAAGCTCATCACCAGTCAAAACTTTCAATACATCCTGAATAAATTTAGAATTAAAATTAATTTCAATCGCAGGACCTTTCACTTCTGCTTCTATTTCATCCTGAGCGTCACCAAATTCAGGGGATTCCGCATGTAGAAAAATTTTACCACTCTTAACATTAAATGAAACCGGAGTCATCTCTCCAGTTGAATAAACAGAGACTCTGCGAAGAGTATCTAATAATACTTGTCTATTAATTTTAATGCTTGTCTCGAATTTTTTAGGAATTATCTTTTGATAATCAGGAAATTTTTCCACAATAAGTCTTCCGCTAAACCGCCCTGTTTCTCCTGAAAATACAACATGCGTTTCACTAAGACTAATAGTTATTTTTTCATCAGGTTCAAATGCGGCGGCCGCAATTAAAAGAATTCTCGCAGGAATTATAACAGAAACATTTTTCTTCTCTTTTCCTATTTCACCTGCAGTAATATCAGAAAGAGCTAATCTGTGTCCATCAGTGGATACAAGTCTTATTTTTTTGTCGACTATTGTAAAATAAGCTCCTGTTAGAAAAGTTCGTGCTTCATTTACTGACACAGCAATAATTGTTTTCTTAATTGCTTCTTTCAAAACCTTTGAACTTACCTTGAAACTCTTCTCACCGGTTAAAACAGGAAGAGTAGGATACTCTTCTCTGGAAACTCCTCTGAGATTAAACCTTGTTTTTCCTGATTTTAAATTCAAAACATTTTTTTCTGAACTCGAAAGAATAATTTCATCGTCAGGAAGTTCCCGAATTGATTCAATTAATTTACTTCCGATTACAGCTAAAGAGCCTTCCTCTTGCACCGTTGCCGGAGAATCAACAACACTAGAAACTTCAAGATCTGTTGCCGAAATGCGTATAGCACCTTCCCCTTCCTTAAACTCAAGTAAAATATTTTGAAGAGCATATATACTCGTCGCTCTTGACGGCAACGCAGAAGCTACTTTTGTCAATGCGTTCATAAAATCATTTTTTGAGATACTAGCATTCATAAAAATCACCTTTCGTTTTTTCATTACTATTAATATTTTTATATATTAATAAACAGTTGTAGTCGTAATAGACCGGTTGAAAATGTTCACAACTTTTCGAACTCTCAAAATTACATAGATTTAATTTGTGTAACACTGATGAACATCTGTATGAATAGTTATTCTTTTTTTGCACAAACTGTTTTGATATCAACTGCTTTTTCACAGTTCTTGAATATGTATTCAATAACATTTCAAATTTACCTCAAATTCGTCTTTATTTCGCTGACGATATTTCTTAAATGTCTGTCTCTTTCAACAAGATTAGTTATTTTTTTACATGAGTGAAGAACCGTCGTATGGTCTCTTCCACCGAATTCCATGCCTATTACAGGCAGAGAAAGACCTGTCATCTCACGACAGATATACATTGCAATTTGTCTCGGCAATGTCACATCTGAAGTTCTTCGTTTACTCTTCAATTCTTGAGGAAGCACTTTGAAATATTCGGATACTGCTTTTTGAATTTGATCAACAGATGTTCTTCCTTCTCTGTGGACTTCTAATAAATCTCGGAGCGCTTCTTCGGTCAATGTCATGTTAATAGGACGATTAGTAAATGTCGCCATCGCTCCTACTCTCATTAATGCACCTTCTAAATCTCTAATGTTCGACTTAACCTTTTGAGCAATGAATTCTATGGAATCTTGCGGTATGTTGATGTCGGCATCGTCAGCTTTCTTTCTCAATATGGCAATACGTGTTTCAAGATTCGGCGGCTGAATATCTGTTATCAATCCACAACTCAGTCTTGATTTTAATCTGTCTTCAAGCATTGGAATTTCTTGAGGGGTTCTGTCTGAGGAAATTACTAATTGACGTTTTGATTCGTACAGCGATGTAAAAGTATGAAAAAATTCTTCTCTCGATTTGTCTTTGTTTGCTATGAATTGAACATCATCGACAAGAAGCAAATCGCATTCTCGAAATTTTTTCTGGAAAGCATCCATTTTGGAATCTCGTATTGAATTAATGAATTCATTTGTAAATTGTTCGGCAGAAACGTAAATTACTTTTGAACCGGGTTCATTTCTCAAAACATAATGTCCGACCGCCTGCATTAAATGTGTTTTTCCAAGTCCGACTCCGCCGTATAGAAAGAGCGGGTTGTATTTCATGCTCGGTGATTCTGCGACTGCTTGACATGCGGCATGAGCAAATTGATTTGAAGTTCCTACGACAAATGAATCAAAAGTATACAAGGGATTTAAAAAGTCAGCTGACGAACTTAACGATGCTTTATATCTTGTACTGCTTTTACTGGATTTAATTACCTTTGCACTTCCACCTTCATGCTTGCAAAGCACTCTGACATCCATTGGAGCTCTGTTATATTTTTCGGAAATATCTTTAATTTCGCCCTTAAAATGTTCATCTATCCAATCCTTGTGGAAAAGTGAAGGTACCCATAAAATTAATGTGTTCTTTCGTTCTTCAATTTCGACTTTTCCAAACCATCCGTTGTAAGATTCACTGTCTATTTTTTTTCTAAGATCTGATTCAATTACTTTCCACATCCCCATTGACATAATTAATTACTCCACAGCTTATTCAGTTTTTTTAAGCGGGATGAAACGTTCATTTCTGCGTTTATCAAAGGCAAAAAATCGCTTTTGATTTTATAAGGATCTGAATTCTTTTATTAAACTTAGACCCCTGTAATTACATAAGTTACAATATTGATTCCACGCTAAATCAGATAAAATAAATTTATCTGATTTTAGGCCGACGTTTGTCATCGAATGGTGTAAGATAGAAACTCTCCCTGTTTTTATCAACAGGGAATCCACAATTGCTATATTGGCTTCGACCTAAGTGTGAGTATAGTCTTTGAAAATTCGTAAGCAAGTAATTTTTTATATTATTTTTTATGTTTTCGTGGAAATAAATTCACAATTTGTGGAAAAAAAAATATGCCTTATTACAGCTCTAAAACCGAAAAAAAAACGCGTTCAAGATTTTTTTATTTTTTTTTCCACAGCTGAGTTTTTAAATCGCATACCTTGCTTCTAAAAGTTTAGCAGTATATTCAGTTTCAGGAGAGTCAAAAATTTTCTCTATATTTCCTTCTTCTTCCTTTTTTCCTCCCTTCATTACTATGACTCTGTCGCATAAATATTCGACAATACTCAAATCATGAGTGATAAAAAGATATGTCAGATTCAGTTCTGCCCGTAATTCATACAAAAGATTCAATATTTGAGCTTGTATAAGCAAATCCAGCGAGGACACGGCTTCATCCAAAAAGATAAATTTTGGTTCCAGAGCTAATGCTCGAGCTATAGCTATGCGTTGGCGCTGACCGCCTGAGAATTCATGAGGATATTTATCAAGACTGTCTTTGGTAAGCCTCACTTTATCCAGCAGTTCTTCGGCTTTTTTACGCCTATCTTCCCTTCCTCCTATTCTATGAGCTCTCAATCCTTCAGTGACAATATCATATACGTTCATTCTCGGGTCGAGTGAAGAGTAAGGGTCCTGAAAGACTATTTGCATACGCCGTGATAGTTCTTTTCTCATTTTGATTTGCATTGTCTCAATCGAAATGCCTTCCCATATTATTTCTCCCTGCATTGGAATCAGACCAAGGCAACTAAGCGCAGTTGTTGTTTTTCCACTTCCTGATTCTCCAACCAGCCCCACAGCTTCTCCTTTTTTTATTTCAAACGAGAGTTTGTCGACAGCCCGAACCTCTCCAATTTTTTTCTTCAGAACTCCTCCAAAGATTGGATATGTGACGCAAAGATTTTTTACTTCCAATAAATTATTCATTTCGACTCCCGCATAAGTGGCATGCAGTTTTATGGTTGGATGTAATTTCAATGAGAGAGGGTTCTTCGATTTTGCATTTTTCTATCGCAATCGGACAGCGTGGATTGAATCTGCAACCCTTTGGAAAGTCTATTGGAGCCGGCACTGCGCCTGAAATATTCTCGAGTTTTTTTCCGCGGCGTTTTCGAGACGGCAGAGCGTTGATAAGCGCTTTTGTATAAGGATGATTTGGATTCGACAATAATTCTTTTGTTGGAGCTTCCTCGACTATTTTGCCGGCATACATTACATAACTTCGTTTTGTTCGTTTGGAAATAACTCCAAGATCGTGCGTTATCAAAAGCATTGCCATGCCTCTTGCTTTTTGAATTCTGTCGATTGAATTTAATATTTGAGCTTGAATCGTGACATCGAGTGAAGTTGTCGGCTCGTCGGCTATCAATAGTTCCGGTTCACCTGCAAGACTAAGAGCGATCATTACTCTCTGTTTTTCGCCGCCTGATAATTGAAATGGATATGAGTTAAGTTTCTTTTGTGCATCGGAAATTCCTGCTTCTTCCAGAAGTCTTACAGATTCGTTTATAGCAGATTGACCTGAAACTTTTTTGTGGAGTTTCACTGTCTCGACAAGATGTTCCTTGATTGAGAGAACAGGATTCAATGAGACAGTAGGATCTTGAAAAATCATTCCTATTTTTTTTCCTCTATAATGTGAAAATTTTTGAGTCGGAATATTCAGCAGATTTTCATCTTTGAAAATTATCTTTCCGCCTTCGATTCTTCCCGGCGGATTCGGAATAAGCCTTAGAATAGAAAGACCTGTGACAGTCTTTCCACAGCCTGATTCTCCGACCAGTCCGACTGTTTCGCTCTCTTCAATAAAGAGATTTATTCCGTCAACAGCTCTTGCTATTCCTTGTTCTGTCTCGAAGATTACACTTAGATTTTCTACTGAAAGAAGTGTCATTCCTTCATTCCTTTCAATCTCGGATCTAATACGTCTCTAACTCTGTCGCCAAAAATATTTGCCGAGAGAATCAGCGAGAAGAGAAATATTCCAGCGGTGGAAATATTCCACCAGACTACGGGATCCCGTGCAAGGTCGTCTCTGCCTTGATCGATCATTGCGCCCCATGAGCCGGTTTCAGGTCCTACTCCGATTCCGAGATACGACAATATTGCTTCAGAAAGCACTAGTCCTGAAAACCGTAGCACCGATGCAATAAGGACGATGTGCATTAAATTAGGAATGATGTGTTGCCTGATGATACTGAGATTTCCGGAGCCGAGCGCTTTTGCCGCCTGCACATAAGGAAGTTCACGCAGTTTCATTGTTTCTCCGCGAACCACGCGGCAGAGCCCGACCCAAGTTGTTATTCCCAGCGCTACTGATAATTGTAATAGACCTTGTCCCATCAGTTTCATGAGGCATATCAAAAGAAGAATTTCGGGAATGCTTTCCAGCGTTGAGAAGACGTAAGTAATTATCGCATCGATTTTCTTACCAAAATAACCGGCAAGCACGCCGAAAAGAATTCCGAGCGGAATTACCACTATAGTTGTCAAGCCTCCGATGATCAGAGCAGTTCTGCATCCTTTCAGACCAAGAAGAAGGACATCTCGGCCGTTGAGATTTGTTCCAAGCGGATGCGATTTTTTCAGCATAGTTGCGCGACGCGCTTCGAAAGTAGTTTTTGAAAATGGTGCGGAGAGTGTCTCTTCTAATTCGGGATTATAAATTAATTCAAGCAATGATCGATTCTCTACCCAAACTTTTTTTTCACCTCTGATTTCAAAAATTGGTAACGCAATTGAATCGAGAATTGCGATGAAAGAAAAGAGCATCAGGAAATAGAAAGAGAATCTTGCTGTTCGGTTTTTAAAAATTTTCTTAAACCGATCCTTCCAAATTCGGTCGCGCCAAAAGTGAATAACAATTCCGAGAAATAATCCGAGAACAATTGCGCATTCGAATAATGATTCTGCAAATCCTCTGTAATCTCCGAAGACTTCGAATAAATTCGTCATCGCAGACGCACTCTGGGATCGACGAATGTGTAAGAGAGATCGGTAAGAATAAGTCCGATTTGATAAAGTATTGCTGTCAGAAACGTTAATGCCCGCAGTTCCATGAAGTCATTAGCCTGAATAGATTCGATGCCCATCGAGCCGAGTCCTGGAATTCCGTAAAAATTTTCAATGAGGAGCGAACCGAGAACAAGCAGAGGCAGAGAAAGAATAGCGCTTGTAAGAAGAGGAATCAGCGCATTGCGGAGAACGTGTCTTCCAAGAATGGAAGTTTCCGGAATTCCTCGAGCTCTTGCGCTTCGGACATATTCCTTTCCTATCTCTTCCAGCATTATTGTTCGTCCGAATCTGACCGAGCCTCCGAACCCTGCGAGAACTCCGACAAGTATAGGAAGCGGAAGAAACCTAAACCCAAGCGGAAACGGAGCAAATCCGGATACTGGAAACCATTTAAATATGATAGCGAATATCAATTGACCTGCGATGATATAAATCAGAATTGAAATGGACATCATAGCAACGCAGATTATTGTGCCGATGCGGTCTATTGCTGTTCCTCGAAAGAAAGCAAAATAGAGAGAGAATATGATAGCAATAAAAAATGAAAGAATGAATTCGGGTATTGCGATTGCCAGAGACGCCGGAGCTCGTTCTATGATTTTGCCGAATATGTCTCTGTCGTCTTGCCAAGATTTTCCGAAGTTAAATGTGAAGAGCGATTTCATGTGATCATAGAATAATGTATCTTTGAGTTTGTTTGGACCTTCTGCTTTCTGATTGAACCACAGAGGCTTGTTCAGACCTTTGTTTTCAATCCATTCGAATATGGCTTCGCGCGGAGCTTTTGGGCCAAGAACCTGCCGCGCAATATTTTCCGCGCCGCCCGCATATACGAAGAAGAGGAAAAATATGATTACTGCCACTCCAAATAAAACAGGAACTGCGTATATGATTCTTCGAATAAGATATGCGGAAGTGTTCATGATTCTTTTCTTTTAAGCGATCGTATTCCGATTACAGTTCCGAGTAATAAAAGAATTGCGATTAGGAAGAGCGGATAGTAGATTGGTTTCGATTCAGCTTCTCGATACTTTTCGCGGGCAGTAGGATCGATGTCTCTATACTTCAATACATTATTCATAAAAGGCGCGGGTTTGAAATTTTTTACCCATGAATGAGTCATTGTGTATGATTCTCGGAAAAAGATCGGTATCCATGGACAGTCTTCCCGCAATATATCGATCATGTTGTGGATTATTCTCTCGCGTTCTTCTGTGTTTTCCATGCGCGCCATCTCTTTGTATAAACGGTCGTATTCAGGATTTCTGAAATTTGCATTGTTCTCTCCTCCGAACGGAATTGTTGCTTGAGAGCCTTCCAGAAGAAAGAGAACATTTTCCGGATCAGGATAATCGAGGTTCCAGCCTGACATTATCAGTTGGTAATTTCCTTCTCTAATCTTTGTTCTGTATGTGTTCAAATCAGTAGTGCGCGGCTCGATATGAATTCCGATCGATGAGAACTGATCGATTATGAATTGGAGCATTGGACGATCTGAGGCATTGTTAAGGTTGTTGTCGAATGTTATTACAAGCGGACGATTTGTTTTAGGATCGATTCCGTAAGGATATCCTGCCTCTTCGAGAAGCTTTTTTGCTTTTTCTCTGTTCGGTCCCATGTATGGAGATGTATCGCCCTTGTGTCCAAAAATTCCAGGTGGAATTATTTCATTGCTCGGCTCGCCTCTGCCGTTCATTAATATTCGAAGAAATGCGGGAACATCATAAGAGAGTGATAATGCCTGCCGCAATTTTTTTGCGCGTTCACTTCCTCCTCCAACGATGGGATCGTTCATGTTGAACGCGAAATAGAAGATGCTGGGCTCGACCATTCTTACGAGTTTCATTCCTTTCTTTTCCATCTCTTCGGACAATCCGCGCTGTTCGGTTACGACTCGGTCGAATACCTCGCGTGAAAGCCCTGTGCCGTCGTACCAGCCTTGAAGAAACTTTCGCCAGCGCGGTATAGCTTCAACTTCATAAGCCATGTATATCTTGTCGAGCAGAGGAAGTTTTGAACCTTTGGAATCGAGAAGCCCATCTTTTAAATCGTTCGCCTCGCCTGTGTCCGGATAATATTCGGTGCGGAATAACGGATTTTTTTCGAGAACTACGCGGAGTCTTTTCTCCCACGTTTTGAGCTTATACGGTCCTGTGCCTATTGGATGATCGTCCAGCGTTGGCCTTCCTTCTACTCTATAATATTCGATCGCTTCACGAGGAATCGGACTTGTGAAGTGCATTGCGAGCCAGTACTGAAGTTGAGGATAAGGATGAGTAAGAGTTATTTCAAGTGTGAGGTTGTCCAGAGCTTTGACTCCTGATATCGAAATATCGTAATTTGTTTTATTGAGTTTCTTGTTTGCTTCAGTGAATTCATCGAATCCTTTTATGATGCTTGCGAATATAGGACGTACGGGGCAGGAAATTTTGGGGTCACTAAGCCGTTTGAATGCATTCACGAAATCCTCGGCGATGACCTCTCTAGTATTGATATGATGCTTTTCTGAAAACGGAAGCGAAGGATCATCGTGAAATAGAATTCCCTTTTTGATTTTTATTGAGTAAACGACAGTCGGTTCGCTGGTATCCGAATTATTTTTGACAGTCACAATCGGAAATGTTTCTGCCAGTGCCGGCTCAAGCTGGAAAGGCCGTTTGAGATAATTATATTGATACAGCGTTTCGTAGATGTTATCGATAATTGCGGCCTCGTGCTCATAGTAAGAGACAGCAGGATCGAGATGTTTTGGATCCTCGGCGTAGCTTGTGTAATAGACATGCTCATCGGCATTGCCGGCCGGATACGGATTCGTGCCGCAGGAGAAAGTGATTGATAATATGAAGCAAAGAACAACATCACGAATTCGATTTTTATTGAGTAATACTTTCATTACTTCGAGATTCTATCTCTTTTTGATCAGCATTTGAAATATAGAAGAGAGGAATTCCTGCTTTAGATTTTGTCACGAGCACAGCTGAGTTTGGAATATTATCGCCTATCCAGAATGCTTGAGCTGGAATTTCGTCGTTCTTAATTATTTTGATTTCCGATTCTTTTATTTTTTGGAAGAACATTTCACGGTAATTGCCGGGAATCGATACTTTTGTCAAAGGATCAGTTGGAGCAAACAGGATTCTTTGCAAATGAGGGGAATATCTCATGGCGACAAGCACAGGTTCGGCACCGCTCAAAACAACGGGAACAAGTTTTCCTTCGTTTTCATACGGAAATATCGGCTGTTCAAGTTTCTGTAGTAAAGATAAATACCGGTCATTTCTCGGTTCCTTCATAGAAAAAGGTTTTGAAGGATCAATCCAAGTTAGATCAATAATTAAACTTAAAGTAATTAGGATCACAAGTAAAAAATAACCGTAGATTTTGTAACGTCCGTTTATAATATTTTCGCACATTACAGAGACGAGAAGTATGATTGCTAAAGATGAAGGTAAGTAAGACTTATATTGAAACATTGAGATGTCAATTAATCTGAATGCGAATTCAAACAGCGGAGGTAACAGTAAAAATACGATTAGGGTAGATAAATTGGAATTACCTTTTGCAAATTTGAAGAGAGAGTAAAATATCGCTGTAACACCTATTATTGCCAAAACTACGGCAAAAATACGTAAAACAGGATGCATAAAACCTATGGGCCCGCTCATATAAAATTTTATTAAAGATAACCAACTCACGGATGTAATAAATGGAAAACGGTTTACAGTGCTTATTGAAAGTTCCTCTGATAATTTATTCAATCCGTTGAAGGAATATAAAAATGTCAGAGACAAGGCAATAATTGCTGATGGAATAGATTTAATAATTCGTTCTTTGTTATTGGATATTATAGAGAGAAGCAGAAGCGTTAAGACGTAAAAGATTCCATTCGGAAAGGTTAAACATGTTGCAGCGGAAAATATTACTGTCCATAACAGTGAATTTTTTTTAGATGAAAGCCAGAAGTAGAGCATTAAGGACGCGCATAATGTATAGAGTGAATACATTCGATGATAAGATGAGAAGACAAGCAAAGCGGGATTAATTCCTGCCAGAAGCAATGGTATTAGAAAAGCTTTAGAGAAGAGATTTCGATATATCAGAACGATAACATATAGAGATATCAGCCCGAAGAACAGAGAAGGCAATCTTGCGACAAAGTCGTTATTCATTTCTGAAAATGGTTTTGAGAAAATAAAATAAAGAGGAGTATAGCCTCCAAGTTCTCCTGGTTGGACAATATCTTTTATGCTGAGAGAACAAACTAAAGAGGAATGAAGTTCGTCAAGCCAGAGTTCTTTTCCAATAGGTCCGGCAATTCTTAAAAGTGCAATAAGAAGAATTACTACATAAATCGAATGTTTCTTTACTGCATATAAAATATTGAATGAATCTGTCATAAATGAATTGTATGATAACTTTTGGAGAAGTGAAATATGCTACTTAGAAAAATTGAACGTAAAAAACTACTTGGTATTTCTAAACAAAAAAAGGAACGATGGCAGGAATTATTATGGCGTAAAGATGGAGAATTTTATTTAGCTGCCGAAAAAAAATATGCAGCATTACTTCATAAGAAAGAGATAAATTTCGAGAGTAGAATTTTCGGATTAAAAAGATTTCATATTGACATTGCATTGGAATCTGATGAATCAGATGATTTTGAAACATTGTTAAATGAAATACACAAAATTCTTCCGGATAATGGACATATAAGTATTCGAATACCTGCTGGCATTGCATCAATGATTATTGAGTTTCAAAAAAAGGGTTGGTTTTTTGCAGATCAATCTGTTGAATATTCTTTTGAACATTCACCTGAAGTTTTTCCGGCTCAATTTACTATATCTTCGCCGCGAACGGATGAAATCAAAATACTTTCGGATTTGACAGGAAAACTTTTGTCGGATTCGAGATTCATAAGAACTCGCTTTACAACCGATCCGATGCTTTTGCCACAAGCGCATTTATTTTACAAGGAATGGGCAGAACGAACTTTGAGACGCTGTAAAGATGGTATTGCTCTTGTAGCTCGAAATCACCTAAACAAACCGTTAGGTATGATAACTGCTCACATTGAGAGGATGTGCGGTTTTACAATCGGCAGAATTGAATTGAATGCTGTTATTCCTGAATATCGATCTCAGGGTGTGTATTCCTACATGCTGGCCGAGATGCTAAAAAAACTTTTTGAAAAGGGAGCTAAAGAAGTTGTAATCAGGACATCGGCGAGTACTATTTCTGTTCAAAGAGTTTGGAACAGATTTGGCGGTAGTCCTACTAAATCTGATGTTATTTTTCATAGACACCCTTTTAGGAAAAAAGTATATGAATGAATGTGATATTTCTTTTGTTGTTCCTGTTTATAATGCTTCTTTGCACCTCGAAGAATGGAAAAAAAGTTTATTGAAAGTTATAGAACCATTAAAGAATGACTGGGAGATTATTTTAATTGACGACGGTTCTATCGATAATTCATGGAAAATTATTGAATCCTGGGCAAAAGATGATCAAAGATTTCGAGCTTATGGTCTCTCTAAAAATTTTGGACAGCATCCTGCTATGACTTTGGGATTAGAATTGGCTCGTGGCAGAATAATAATGACTATGGATGACGATTTGCAGATTCCTCATGACTGTATACCTGTTTTTATAGAAAAATTGGAGAATGATGTAGATATCGTTGCAGGCAGAAGAAGAACCAGGAATGATTCCTTAATCTTTAGACAATTGCCTTCTCTTTTGTTGAATAAAATTATGCGAAAGATATCGAAAGTTATGAGGAATGACTTTGGATGTAATAATGTTGCTTACAAGCGTTGGGTAATTGAAGCTGTAATGCAAAGCAGAGAAAAATGTCGTTTCCTGCCTGAACTGGTTGGATGGGCAGGAGGCAGGATAAAAGAGGTCGAAGTGGAGCATAGAGTAGGGCCGAGCCGATATCGTTTTTCGAAACTTATAAAACTCAATCTTGAATTGCTTACAAATTATAATTTATGGTTTATTTATCTTTGGATATGTATTATCGGCGCCGTAACATTATTTTTTGGAATACTTATGTGTGCTGTAACAACTTATGCGATACTGAATTTTAAAATTGGCATCGCACTACTTGGTATTTTTATTTTCGTCATAGGACTCGTAGGTACACAGCTTAATCGTCTGCTGATAGAAATACAAGATCGGCCACTATACGTGGTATCTGCAGGCCGCATTCAGGATTCGTACTGTGATAGAATGAGCAGGAATAAATTATTAGGATTTATTCCCGACAGATAAACAAATCAGATTTTCTCATGGCGGCCCCGAAGAACCTCTTGAATGGGACAACCTCACGCTATACATTGTGGGTGGACACGGAATGTAACCGTGCCCACCCGGGGTGCCAGACCGCTATCCGCGAGGACTTTGGTTAGTCGGTTTAAGTGAGATTCCGAGGTCTGAAGCCTTAGATCTCACGGCATCCTCTGTTCTTCCGAGCTTCAGTCCGATTACGCGCGTAGGCGTGTTCTGCCTCGCGTAGCGAACCAGCTGAGTCTCGTCAGATGGCGCCCAGTTCTTTCCGCTATTGCGGTTGTAATTGGCCATTTTCGTCACCTCCTTTCTCGAGAAGTTCATCACTGATCTTTTTCCGTAGGCGAGCGAGATGCTCGGGCCCTACCAAGTCTTCTCGCTGAAGACGGCCTATTATGATGTCGGCGGATACTCCGATACCCACAGCAAAGTCCTCAATCGCTTCGGCGCTGAAATACTTGTCCGAACACTGTGCACGAAAGCGAGCTAGCGCGTTCCTCGAAATTAACTGATCCCGGGCAAACGCATCGGCCTCTTTTTCCAAGGGATTGCTATCTCCGTCGACCTCGCGCACAAACACGTCACGCTTTCCATGCAGGAGCACATGGCCGAGTTCATGGAAAAGGCTGAAGAAGAAGATGTCAGCACACTTACCTCGATTGCTGAGAAGAACCGCTACCTTGTCTGAGGTCAGCCAGAAGGTGGCGCCTTGGACATACGTCTCCTTGAAGTGGCGCTGGAAGACAAAGGCAACCCCGCATGACGACAAAATGTCCTGAATGCGTGGAACGAACACTGACGGCTCGGAACGAGACAGGCGCCGAATATCGGAGAGGGCGCTCTGAAGTTTATTCTTATCAAAGGCGGGCGTTTGACGCGTGCGGGCCCGTAGTTCCCCGGCGCGAATCCACGCCGCGAGAGCCCCAGGGATGCTTTGAAAAGCGGAACTCTTACGAAAAGCGGGCTCAAGTCGATCCACATATTCCAGGCGAGTCAGTGAAGACACACCATAGAACCTTCGGAGCTCCTCGACCTTAGCCGACATCTTTCGAACCGATTTTACCCAACCGTCTTTGATAAGCTCTCGAAACGGAAAGCGCTGAGCGGCAGATTCCTCCTTGGCTAGATCTTGTTCATATTGGATTTTCGCTTTTGTAAGCTCGTATTCCATCTCAAGCCCCGTCCAAACATGAGCCGGAACCACGAGAACCTGAGCGAGCTGAATCGCCGTCTCAGGCGTAATAGCTTTTTCTCCCTTGATGATCTCGTTGATCATCTGAATTGGACGACCAATACGGCGGCTCAGCTCCGCCTGGCTCATTCCCATCTCATCGAGAACCTCATGGAGATACTCTCCCGGAGGAACAGGAAGGTTCGATTGAACCTGAACTCTAGCCGTCATAGTGTTTGCTCACCTCCTCAACCAGCACGATCTCAAACTGCTCCTGCTGAATCGAAAAGATCAATCTGTGCTGTCCGGTCAACTTCATTGCCCATGATCCCTTCCGATCGCCGATCAACTTATGCACGCCCAAGCCTGGAAGTAGCTGAAGTTCCTCGAAATCACGAACGGACTTGATGATATTGATCCTCTCGACGTATTTTCGAGCGACAACATTACCCCACTTCCGACGGACTTTCTTCCAGTCTTCGTAGAACTCGCGAAGCGTCTTGTTGGCAAATTCAACGTGCAAATCGGGTACCTCACCCTTAAACCTTACTTGCCGCGACTTGGTTTGTCAATAGTTTTTATTCACCCTAAGGGTGAATGATAAGTAGGATCTTGCCTCGGTGTTATTCCAGAACTCCTACCACTTCCGCGATGACCGAGACCGCGCCGGCATCCCGCGCGACGAGGCCGGCGCGCCGAACTTCCGCTATGTCGCGACCCACATCTGCGATATGATAAGAAATCCAGTATTGCTTTAGATAAGTCTGACACAGAATTTATTGAAAATTTAATATCTCATAATGAATTGTGGGTAATTAATCCTAGAAAAGGTTTTTCTGATACATTGATTAGAAATATTGCAGGAAATTATGATTCAGTTCAAAAGTATGTTTTTGAAGTAAAAAAAGGTTCATCTTACTCATTGCCGACTTTTTTATTTCACTTTAAAAGAAATATAAATTTTAAGGAACGCTTTTAGATAACTTTCATAGCGACATCATTGCAAATGCGCTATCATATTTCTTATGGATAAGGTTATTACAATCGAAGATCGTAAGGTTGGAATGAATGAGCCTGTTTTTGTTATTGCGGAAGCTGGATTCAATCACAACGGCTCTTTACAACTCGCACTTGAACTTGTTGATGCCGCGGCGGAAGCTGGAGCGTCTGCAATAAAGTTTCAATCGTTTACTCCTGATGAACTCCTGCACCACACCGTGGATTACCGCGATCTTTTTGAAAAGGCGTACTTGCCTCCTGAAGCCTATGCAGCCATTGCAGAGCGCGCTCGAATGCGCCGCATTCTTTTCGGATCTACTCCTTTCGATTCAGAATGGGTGCGCATACTCGATGACACTGACGCCGCTTTCCTAAAGATTGCATCGATGGACATCACTAATTACGCGCTTCTCGAAGATGTTGCTACTGTCCATCGTCCTGTAATTCTCTCAACCGGACTTTCTAATTCCGATGAAGTGGCAAAAGCCGTCGAGGTATTGACTTGTGCCGGTACCGAAGATTTGATTCTTCTTCATTGCGTTTCTTTGTATCCGACACCTCATCATCTCATGAATTTGCGTGCGATCAGAACTCTTGAAACACTTTTTAATCTGCCTGTTGGATTTTCTGATCATACTCGCGGCGATTCTGCGGCTATTATGGCTGTTGCCGCAGGCGCACTTGTGATTGAAAAACATTTTACCATTGATAAAAAACTTCCCGGTCCTGACCATGCTGATTCGCTGGATCCGATTGAATTCAAAAAAATGGTGGAGCATATTCGCGAAACGGAAATTGCTCTCGGAGATGGCGCCAAGAGACCGTGCGATGAAGAATTAGAACTTTGCAACAAAACAAGACGTGGAATCGTTTTGCGCAAAGCAATAAAAAAAGGTGAATGCATTACGCGTGAGCACTTGAAATTTTTGAGACCGATTTTTGATGGAGGAATTTCTGCTAACAATATTTATGAAATTTGCGGCAAACGAATTAAGCGAAATGCCGAGCCCGGCGAAATTCTCATGAAACAAGATATCGATTGAACTAAATGCAGAATAAGCGCGTTGTCATTGCAAATTCAGTTGGAATTGATTCTAGAGGTTATTACATTATGCATTCTCCCAGCCGATGGTCTCAAGGCGTAAAGAATGCAAAAGACCTTTTTACCTATTATCCATGGGAGCTTGCATACTTATCGAGTTTGCTGAAACGGGATACAGAACATCACGTCAAATTTATAGACGGCTGTCTCGAGAAATTTAACCTCGAACAATACAAAGAACGCATTGCTCTTTTGGAACCCAATTACATTGTTATGGAGCCTTCCACTAGAACTTTGGAGGAGGATATTTCTCTTGCGTTATGGTCGAAAGAAAAATTCGGAACGAAAATTGTTTTTTGCGGTCAGCATGCAACTGCGTATCCGGAAGACCTGCTATCCAGAGGCGTGGATTTTGCTTGTCAGGGAGAGTATGAATTTACTGTTCTCGATATTTTGCTCGATAAATCTTTGGATTCAATTCGAGGACTTTATCCTAATCAACGCCGCGAACTTCTCGATGTAAAATTACTTCCTTTTCCTGAAGATGAAGATGTCAGAAGAATCGATTATGCTACGCCAGGCGAGCCCAATTGCGAATATCTTGAGATACAGATGTATGCTTCTCGAGGATGCCCTCTAATGTGTCTTTTTTGCGTTGCGCAAAATTTATACTACGGAAAATCCAGTCATAGAATTCGTCGAGTTGAAAGTGTAGTCGAAGAGATTAAATTGTTGAAGAATAAGTATCCTGAGATGGAAGGCGTATTTTTCGATGAAGAGATGCATAATGCCGATAAAAATTTTGTAATGGAGTTGACCTCTGCAATTAAAAAAGCCGGCTTGGATAATTTGAAATACAACGCGATGTGCGGACACTGGACGCTTGATAGAGAGATGCTCGAGGCGATGAAGAGCGCTGGGTATTACAAGATACGGGTCGGAGTCGAAACTGCTGACCCAATGGGTGCGATTGGCATGAGGATCGGCCCAAAGAACAGATTGGATAAGCTCGAGGAGAATCTTAAAGTCGCGCGCGAGATTGGAATGAAGGTTTACGCTACATTTACTATTGGAGGTATGGGTTCTTCAAAAGACGGTGACAGAAAGACCGGAGAATTAATTCAGAGACTGGTTGGAGAAGGCTTGCTGACCGATATTCAAGTCTCTATTAATACTCCGCTTCCTGGTTCTCCGTATTTTGAACGAGTAAAGCGGATGGGGTATCTCCTTGAGCAGGATTGGTCTAAATTTGACGGCGGAAACTTTTCTGTGGTCTCGTATCCAAATTATTCAAAAAATGAGATCGAGGAAAATTTCAGATATGTTCTTAAATGTTACGATGAAGGCTTGAAGTGTCAGAAAGAATTTTCTTTCAAATCGAAATTGTCAGAAGATGTAAATAAATTTGAGCTGTCTTCGATGAAGAAGATTTTATTTCTACGATCAAATCGAATGTGGCAGGTGGAGTTGACTGCAGATTTGCTTAAAGAATTTTCAGAGAAAATAGAGATTGATGTAATCGGTCAGCCACAGGTTGAGAATATTTTAAAGAAATTGCCATGTGTTAAAAAAATTTATCTTTATGAAGGAGGTTTTTTTACTCTCGATAATTTCAAGAAACAATTCGATTCTCGTTTTGATAAAAAATATGATGCAGTATTTATTTTTTACAATAACTTTAGACGCGTAGGATATTCAGAGGTGGAAGCGATTGCAAATTCGATTCAAGCAGAATTTGTAGCTGAAGTCTTTCCAGACGGCTCTTTAAAGATAAACCACGAATAAACACGAATTGAAATTAATTAGCGGACTCGTGCAAGTAGCATTTTTGAACCACGGAGATTTTTTATTTTATCTTTTTTTTCCTTGTCTCCAGCCTATCTTCCAAAGAACGTGTGAAATAATTGAAAAATGAAAATTGGCAAAATAAAATTTGCAATTTGCACTTTCCAATTTGCAATTTGCAATTTAAATATAATAACATACCAGATACCAAGACACTGAGATTTTTTATCTATTTTATTCTCTGTGTCTCAGTG
>PEWQ01000105.1:0-6536 GCA_002780065.1 Candidatus Hydrogenedentes bacterium CG07_land_8_20_14_0_80_42_17 | reverse complement strand
TTGTGGTTTATTCTCTTCCACGCTTGAGGTAATTTCTTCTCGATTTCTATTCCTTCAAAATATTTGCTCTCTCTAGCGCCCCATCTCTTCACCCATTCTGCCATTCTTTCAATACCTTCATTTATTGGAGTGTCTTTGAGTTCTGGAAAATATTTTTTAACGAGAGAATGATTCGACCACGCAAACTTTGCTTCTACTCTGGGAGGAAGATGCAGAATTTTGGATTTTGAGTTAAACAATTTTGTGACGTGCTTTGCAATTTCGTTGACAGTTGTTTTTCTATCCGAACCTATATTGAAGATATGATTCCAGCATTTGGGCATAAAAGCGCTTTGAGCAATGATTCCTGAAATATCTTTTACATAAGTAAATGCGCGAATCTGCTTTCCGTCTCCAAAAATTGTTATCGGTTTGTTTTGAAGAATTTGATTCATAAAAATGCCAATAACATTTCTGTATTTATCAGAGATATTTTGTCTCTCACCGTAAACGTTGTGAGGTCTGAAGATGACATAATTCAGGTCGAACATCTGCCTGCTTATGCGCAGTTCCTCTTCTGACGCGAGTTTGGCAATTCCATAAGAGTCAGCTGGAACAGGCTTATCTGTTTCTTTGAATGGCGGCTTCATATCTCCGTAAACAGCTATTGAAGAGGTGAAGACGAAGCATTTGACATTATGGTTGACTGCATTATTTATGAGATTGACAGTGCCGAGCAGATTGTTTTCGTAATTGAATCTTTTAATGAAATGACTCAGATTTTCCGCCGCGTATGCCGCGAGATGATAAACGTGAGTGATTTTATTTTCCTTGAATATTCTATCGACAAGTTTTGAATTCGAGACAGAGCCTTTAATGAATTTAGATTTCGGATTAATATTCTCTTTGTAACCACCTGATAGATTATCGAGAACAATTACTTTCTTTTTTCGAAGAATCAATTCATCGACTATATGCGAACCTATAAATCCTGCTCCGCCTGTCACTAAACAATAGCTCATTCAAATCTTCTCCTTCTTCAGTATATCGAGAACTTCTCTGTCGGATAACTGAAATCCCTCTCTCTTTTCTTCCAAACGCAATTTCAAAATTTGTCGAATCCGTGATAATGCCATAAATGTAGCAGTTATGAACCTGAAGCGCATTTTGAAAAGGTCGCGGATGTGAAAAATAAATGTGTAGATAAGATGCTCGAATAAAAATTTCTTATCAGTAATATTTTTCCAGAAAAAAATGTAGCTGTTTCTTGCGGTTATCAGCCCTAGATTTTTTGGATCATACATCTTCTTAATTGTTGCCTGATGCTTGTGATACATGATGCAGTTCGGATCATACAAAACCTTCCAGTCGCGTTTTAGTGCGCGGTAGCAGAGATCAATATCCTCCCAGTAAAGCGGATGAAATATTCGCTGAAATCCTCCGAGTTTAAGATACATCTCTTTTCTGAATGCTGCTGCGCCGCCAGTCGCAAAGAGAGTCATGCGAATATTGGATATTATATCACCGGAGTCATGAAGCAGAAAAAGTCCGTGCTTTATTTCAGCGTATCTGTGTCCGGCAAGATACGTCTTTTCATCCCATAGATAAACCTTTGTGCTGACGGCAAAAACAAGCGGGTCGTTGAAATGCTCGACAATTTTATTCAAGACATTTTTTTCGAGCTTAATATCATTATTGAGTGAAATAAGAATATCGTATTTACAATTTTTGACTGCGAAGTTTGAAGCTTCCTGATAGCCGAGATTTTTTTCTGGTATCAGCAATTTAAATTCAGGATAATTTTTTTTGATCCATTCTGCGCTTTCATCGGAACTTATATCATCAACTACGATTATCTCGCATCTTCCTTTTGAATAGTTTGAGACCGCTTTTCTTATGCTAGGAAAGGCTTCTTGAATATAACCGTGCGAATAACCATTCCAGTTAGTTATGAATATCGAGATATCGAATTTTGTTGAAGACATACCTAAATCATAAACTAATTTTGGCTGATGAGTGAAGCTGAATGATTGTTTAAAAGAATAGTTAGAAGTCAATACAAAATAACAACCTATATGTTGTTATAACTTGAAAAAACAATTTATATGTTGTAGAATCTGGATATGAAAAGCAAAATAGGAATATATCAGGAAGAGGTTTTAAAGATTCTTGCAAATAAAAATGACGATTTCTATTTAGCTGGAGGGACGGCGCTTTCTAATTTCTATTTTCAGCATAGAGATTCAGACGATCTGGATTTCTTTACGGATAAATTTAATAAATTAAAGATTACAAGAATTGTAAGAAGTTTGTCTGAAGCTTTGCACAAACCAATTGAGTTATTAAACCAACAAATGAGTAAAAATATGGTAAAAATAATGGTATTTTCTATCGCACTAAGCAAAAACACCAAATTAAAAATAGATTTTGTGGAGGATTACATAAAACTTATTAAACCTTTGAGAATTATTGACGGTGTGAATGTGATGTCGCTTGAAGATATCTATTTGAGAAAGATATATGCGGTGGCAGGATATTGGCAAATAGAAGACAATACCGGGAGGAATAGAGGGCAAGGCGGGCGACAGGAAGAAAAAGATTTTTGCGATTTGTATTATCTTTCTAATACATTCATTGGGCTCGCAGATTTTGCAGAACAATATTGCGATAATGTTGTCTGTGAAAATCTTATATTGTGGTATCGCACTTATAACAGAATGAAAATAAAAATAGGCTTACAAGATTTGAAACTAAAAAAAAGAATCGACTATCAGAATATTGAAAAACATTTTAAAAAAGAAATCGACAACTTAATTGAATATAAGATTGATTTTATATGAAAAGCAATTGGCTTTGGGATATGAAAATCAGCAAATGTGAAGTAAAAAAAATTTTAAGAAACCCTCAAGATAAAAAATTTCTAAAGTTTTCTGCAGTATTACTAGCTCGTGAAAATTCACCAAAGGAAGTTCTTACTAAATACATAACTCCAATAAATTTCTGTCGTAATTGGCATTTGATAAAAAAGGTGATGAGAAAAGATAAATGGAACGACCGTAGAATAGAGTTTTGGCAGGCAATCTATGAGAAAATAGCAGAAAAACTTCGAAACAAAAATATTCAAATAAATGGTGTTAATAAAGATGCGAAACCGATTGATGAATTATGTTTGGCGGTTGGAAATAAAATTAAGTTGATAAGGAAACAAAAAGGTTTAACTCAGAAACAACTCGCAGAAAAAATGAAAGTATCCCAGCAACTTATATCTCGAATGGAAAGTGGCAGAGATAATGTTTCTCTCATCACGATAAAAAGGCTAGTTTCTTCGCTCGGCGGCGCAATATCGATTGATATAAAATAATAAATTATTTATGAATGAGTGAAGCTGAATGATTGTTTAAGCTTTAAACTTTGTTAGTATCTTGAATATGAAAAATGAAATTATAGGCTCTCAAAAATCTATTGAAGAAATTGTTGCAGAGAGATTTGACAATGGCTCAATAATTTTGAAGTCTTTTTCAAAAAATAGAAAAATATTACCTTACAATTACGCTTGCATTATCACTTTTTCTTCGGGATTGCTCTCCGCATTTCTTTTAGCGTTTGGAATGAGCAGATTAGCCTCTGCGACGTTGATTATTTATTTTATTGTTTTAATATTTTCTCGAGAAAGAGGATCAGAATTCAACACAAAATTGAACTCTCTTGCGGCAAGGCGCTTTTATTTATTGCGTATTTTCTTTGATGCATTAATTCTGCTTTCTGCAGGTTTTGGAATAAAACATCCGATTTTCGGGCTTACCGCCGCTATCTTTGCAAATATATTTTCATATTCGGCAATATCTTTGGTTGTAGAAATTCCTGCCATTCGTCGAATTAATTCTCCTGAATCTGTAATCAAATTGAATTCTGCGTTCTTTTCTACTTCGCATTATTGGGCAATGGGCCGTGAACTATGCGATATTGTTTTTATCATTTCTTGTTTGGTCGGCAAAATTGAGTTCGGATTATGGATAATAATTTTTCTACCGGCAATCTTACTTCCACAATGGATTTCGTTATGGGAAAAAATTATAGCTACTGAGAAGACTGCTCAATGAAAGCTGTAATTGTTGCGGCGGGAAAAGGAACAAGATTATCTACAACTGAAACTCTTCCTAAACCATTGACTCCTATTCTTGGAGTTCCTTTGCTTGTGCGAGTGATACGAAATGCGTTATTAGGAGGAGCTAATAAAGTTGTCGTTGTTCTAGGCTATCGCGCTGAAGAGATTCAAAAAGAACTTCAACGGCTTCCTGATAATATTAAAAAGAATATTGAAATTATCTTCAATAAGAGATTTGAAGAATCAAACGGTCTTTCGATTCTTTCTGCAGAGGAAATTGTAAAAGATGAAGACTTTTTGGTTTTGATGTCGGACCACCTTGCGCCGCCGACAGTTATTTCGAGTTTGATTGACTTCCATGTTCCTGTTGGTGGAGCTGTGCTCGCGGTTGATACTCGAATTAATGAAATCCCGGATCTCGATGATGCGACAAAAGTAGTGACGGTTACTGAAGAGAGTTGTCTCAAGATAAAAAAAATCGGAAAAACTTTAAATGAATTTGATTCAGTCGATATGGGCTGTTTCAAGATGACTCAAGGAATTTTTTCTGCGCTTCGAGAGTCTGAATCACGAGGAGACACTTCTATTTCCGGTGCAATAAAAATTTTGTCAGAGAGAGGAGTAATGAACGCCTTAATTATTGACAATGCTGAGTGGGTTGATGTTGATACTCCAGAGATGATTCCTTATGCTGAAAATTTTTTGCTTTCTCAACTGGTCAAAGGTCGAGACGGCCCGGTATCTCGGCTTTTCAATCGGCCAGTTTCTCTTTTTTTTACTCGAAGGCTGGCGAGAATTAATTTTTCTCCAAATGCAGGAACGCTTCTTGCGGTATTATTCGGCGTTTCAGCTGCGTTATTGATTGGAACCAAACATTTTATTCTTGGAGGAATATTTGTTCATCTCCATTCGGTTGTCGATGGAATAGATGGTGAAATTGCGCGACTCAAGTTCAAAACCTCCTATCTTGGAGCATGGCTCGATCGGCACGGCGATATGCTTGGCGAGTATTCTATTTTTCTTGGAATAGCGTATGGGACTGGAGAATGGATTTGGACATTCGGAGCTCTATTGACAAATATTCTTTATGTGGGTGCGGGAGATTCCTTGACTGCTCTCGGCTTAATTCTTGGAGAAACATGGAAACCGGCAAAGACACTTCTGCCTCAATTTGCGCGGTGCATCAGTCGAGATGTAATGCTTTTTCTGCTGGCAATTTTGACTCTTCTCGGCGACCCTGAAATATTTTTACCGATTCTAGTTCTGGGGCGCGGCGCATACTTACTGATACAGTCATTTTATTTCGGAAAAGCTACTAATGTTTTGAGAAAACTATAATGAAATTTCTCTGCGTTCATTTGCTAGACACTCGTGCATTGATTTCTGATGGTGTTTCGGTCCATATCAGATCACTTGAGGAAGGAATGAAGCGAATCGGTCATAGTATGGATATTGTTTCTTTTTCAGACGTATCTGAAGAGCAAAAGATTTTATATCGCGAGAAAGTCGCTAGAGCATATCGAAAAGGTGGAAGCAATTCAGGAATAAAAGAGATGTTTAACCTCAGGCGAGATTTAATATCAGACATCTTATTGAAATTGGATATTTCAAGTTACGACGGAATATTTGCGCAAGGACCGCTTGAGTTTACCTCAATTCCGAAAAGAAAAATTCCGGTGATTCTTACCATTCATGCCTTCCGCTCCGATGATGAACTGCGAAAAGGTCGATTGATTGAAGGCACTTCTGAATTTATGTGGTTCAGAGAGGAAGAAGCTAAAGCGTTGAAAACAGCCGACAGAATTATTTCGCCGACTAGACCGATTATCGATGAGGCAGTTCGGCGTGGAGCTAATTCTTCCGTTCTAAAAGTTGTGCCGAATGGAATTGACTGTAATCGTTATGAATCAACAAGAACAAATATTGATGCTGAGAAAAAAAATATTATCGGAGTTCTTGGAAGACTTTCACGTCAAAAAGGTCAGGATGTTCTGATTAGAGCATTTGCAATTTTGCAGAAAAAAAATACTGATATCGAATTGGACATTGGCGGACCGGGAGAATTACTGGATGAGTATAAAACTTTGGCTAATGAACTCGGAGTTGCAGACAGAGTTAATTTTTGCGACGAAATTAAAAACGTGCCTGATTTTTTGAGCCGAATAGATATTGCAGTTTTACCTTCGAGATGGGAAGGCGGCAATCCGTTTGTCTTATTGGAGTGCGGAGCAATGAGATTGCCGGTTGTTGCCTCAAATGTCGGAGGCATTGCAGAAATGATTGAAGAAGGAAAAGACGGTTGGTTGGTCGAACCTGACGATCCTAAAGCATTAGCTGAAGCAATTTTTGTGGCGCTCACAGATAAAGCAGAAGCTGTTCGTCGGGCAACAAAATTACGCGAAAAAATCTTTAGAGATTATTCACTCGAACAAATGGCTAAAGGATATGTCGA
>PEWQ01000163.1:930-13069 GCA_002780065.1 Candidatus Hydrogenedentes bacterium CG07_land_8_20_14_0_80_42_17 | reverse complement strand
ACCAATTCATTGACTCTTTTTCCAAAGGGGCCTGAGATGTATTTTGGAATGCTTGCCGCGGCACGCTGAACGAGCGCGCTTGTCACGCAGTCTAAAGCCTGCGGGTTGCCACTCCACATTTACATTTTTTTCTTGACCTTTATTTATATTTCGATTGAATAGTATATGTGTAATTCAGTTTGCATTCGGAACGTCTTCTTTGGAGATGACTGGAAAGCAGGCTGACATTAAAAGCAGGAGTTCCGCTCCTCACCCCCAAGCATGAGCGCGGTGGGTTAACTCAATAAGATGCCGTCATTCCGGGCGGCGCGTCTTTTGCGCGGAAACTCCATTTAATTTGTGCTCGGTTGGATTGCGCTTAGACGCATTAGAAGGAGACGTAGGAATCAAAGAAAATAAGATTAGAATTAATGAGCATATCTTTGCTAACGAAATTAGGCTGATAGGAGCTAAATCCGAACAGATTGGAATTGTGACGCGGGAAACCGCTTTGAATCTTGCCAGAGAAGCAGGATTGGATCTCTGTGAAATTTCCGGAGGTTCACATCCGCCTGTCTGCAAGATTATGGACTTTGGCAAATATAGATACGAACAGCAGCAGAAAGTGAAAGAAGCGAAAAAAAAGCAGAAAGTGATTCATGTCAAAGAAGTGAAGATGACTCCGAAGATCACCGAACATGATCTCGATATTAAATTGGATAAGATTAAGAGATTTGTCGGAGAAGGAGACAAAGTCAGAGTTGTTGTTTTTTTTAGAGGTCGAGAGGGAGCTCATCCGGAACTTGGCCAGAAGATAATTACAAAGATATTGGAAACAAGCAAAGAATATGCGCTGGTCGACAAGATGCCGAAATCTGAAGGAAATCAAATTTCGATGACTCTTGCACCATTATAGTTTTAAGTGAAGGAGATAAAAGTATGCCTAAGATGAAGTCGCATAGCGGAACCAAGAAGAGGTTCACTAGAACGGCCACAGGTAAGTTGAAAGCCAAAAAATCGGGACGAAAGCATTTGCTGAGTCATAAATCCAGAAGCCGAATGAGACGACTCAAAAATGGTGTGGCGCTGGATAGCATGCGAACAAAATTAGTTGATTCGATGCTTCAGAACTGATTAAGCTTTGGAGTCTGAATAAAAAGAAGGAGAAGTAAAAATGCCAAGAGCAAAAGGCGCATCATCGCGTCAGAAGAGAAAAAAAATATTTAAACTTGCGGAAGGAATGCGCGGCGGCAGATCAAAATTATACAAAACAGCGAAGGAATCTGTTATTCGAGCGCTTTCATTTAGTTTTAGAGACCGCAAACAGAATAAGCGGGTTTTTAGAACTTTGTGGATTGCGCGAATTAATGCCGCAACCCGCGAAAGCGGTCTTTCATACTCTAGATTTATTGCGGGACTAAAAAAAGCCGGAGTTGAAGTGAACAGAAAGATGCTTTCTGAACTTGCGATACATTCGAAAGACGGTATGAACAATTTGATTGAGATTTCGAAAAAAGCATTGTCAGAAGGCGCATCGACTCTTTCTTAGCCGATACGAAATGACAAAGTATTTGAATCCGGCAGATGTTCGATAGGCTTTCATCGCTTTCAGAGTCCGCTTTAGCGAAGATATCTTCTGCTAAAACATCGGAAGAGCTCGAGAGTTTAAGAATTTCTTATCTTGGAAAAAAGAGTGAGCTGAAAGCATTATTGAAAAAGCTCGGTGTCTTGCCGGCTGAAGAAAAACCTCGTTTCGGCGCGGCAGTCAACGATGCAGTAAAAAAAATTGAGTCCAGGCTTCTTATGCGCCGCCAAGAACTTTTGTCGTCAGCTGCGTCAGTTAAAAAAATTATCGGCGGAGTAGACTACACTAGGCCGGGATTTATTCAAAAACCCGGACTGCCTCATCCTTTGATTTCAACTATTGAAAAGATTCAGAAGATTTTTTTAAGACTTGGATATGGAATTGCAGAGGGACCGGATATTGAAGATGATCAGCATAACTTTTCAGATTTGAATTTTCCTACTGACCATCCTGCGAGGGATGCTCAAGACACTTTTTTTATCGAACCTATTCATGCGGATAACCCACTGCTCTTGAGAACTCACACGTCTCCTCTGCAGATTCGTGTTATGAGCTGTTTGAATCCTCCTTTTGCGGTTATCGTTCCTGGTCGAACTTATCGCTCAGATGCGCCCGATGCTACTCACTCGCCGATTTTTCATCAGGTCGAAGGACTTGTTGTTGATGAAAATATTACAATGTCGGATTTGAAAGGAACTCTATCTTTCTTCGCAAAAGAACTTTTCGGGCCGGACTTTAAAATTAGGTTTAGACCGTCGTTCTTCCCGTTTACCGAGCCTTCTGCAGAAGTTGATGTCTCGTGCGTTTCATGCTCAGGTAAGGGAAAGATAAGTTCGGACTGCAGAGTCTGCAAGGGGACAGGTTGGCTGGAAATTCTTGGAGCTGGCATGGTCGATCCCAATGTCTTTGAATCAGCCTGTCGCCGCAGGGGAGACAGGGTTTATGATCCCGAAAAAGTTTCCGGCTTCGCGTTTGGAATGGGCGTTGAGCGGATCGCAATGTTGACGCATAACATTGACGATATGCGAAACTTTTTTGAAAATGATTCCAGATTTCTTGAGATGCTTGCGTCATGAAGATGCTTGTAGCATGATAATGCTTTTTTCTTGGCTTTCAGATTTTATTCAGCTCTCCGAATATTCATCTCCGGAAAAACTTTCCAAACTTTTTGCTTCGCTGGGAATTGAAACCGCTGAAGCCGAAATTTTTGAAGATAATGATTTTATGCTCGATCTTGAAATAACCGCCAATCGTCCTGATCTTCTATCGCATTTTGGATTGGCTCGGGAAATTTCCGTTCTTACTGGTAAGAAGCTTAAGAAAATAGAATTTGAGAATCAAATCGGTGAAGGCGGGTCATTCGATATAAAAATTATTTCTGAAAGATGCTCGAGATATGCAGGGCTTGTGATGCACGGCGTAAAAGTTTCTGAATCGCCTGAATGGATGAAGAAACGGCTGTTGAGAGTTGGATTGCGTCCAATTTCGAATGTTGTCGATGCAACAAATTATGTTTTGATGGAACTGAATCATCCTATGCATGCGTTTGATCTCGATCTTTTAGGAAATCATATTATTGTTCGGCAGGCTGCGGCGAAAGAAAAAATAAAACTTTTGGACGGCCGCGAATATTCTCTGGTCGAAGATGATCTGGTGATTGCAAATTCTGAAAAACCGGTTGCGCTTGCAGGAGTGATGGGCGGCGAAGAGACCGGAGTAAATTCGAATACTACGAATATTTTGTTGGAGGCGGCATGGTTTCAGCCGGCTTCGATTCGCAGAACAGCTCGGCGGCACGGCATCTCTTCCGATTCTGCTTATCGATTTGAGCGCGGAGCGGATCCTCTGGCGCCGCTCTATGCAATCCGCAGACTTGCAGATTTGATAAAGAAAATTTCCGGCGGAGAAATTAGCGAAGGAATAAAGCTCTCTGAAAAAGAGGCGTACAAAGCGACAGAGATCAATTTTAGAGATGAAAGCGTGAAGAGGTTTCTCGGATGCGCTGTTCCCCGCGCGCGCGAAATATTATGCTCGCTCGGAGTGAATTTTGACGGAGACAGAGCAGAAGCTCCTTCGTGGCGGACTGATTTAACTCGAGAGATAGATTTAATTGAAGAGGTTGCTAGGATTTCCGGATACGATTCTTTGCCGGAAACTCTGCCGCATTTTTCAGGCAGAAGTCTCGACTTCATTGCTAAAAGAAAAACGACTGAGTCTTCTGAGTGGGGAGAAAATGCCGAAAGATTTATTGATTTCAGACGGCGGATTGCTGAAGTGCTTGAGTCGCTTGGCTTTGACAGATGCGTGACCTTTTCTTTTGAAAATGAAAGGTTCGGAGAGGTTAGAATTGTTAATCCGATTAACTCTGAATTGAATTATATGAGAGGAACTCTTTTGCCTTCTCTGCTTCGAGTTGTTGAGCTGAGAGAATTCCGCGGCATACCGGACTCGGGCCGAGTCTTTGAATTGGATAAGACATTCAGACTGGAAGATGGCGAACCTACAGAGAATTATTCTGCTTCTGCAATCATTGCCGGAATCGTTGAGGAAAAAAGATATGACGGTCGGCCGGAAGAAATAGCCGCAGTTGATCATGCTATCGGCGCTATAAAAGTTTTGGGGTCGCTGTTGAAAATTTCTTTAGAGATAAAAGCCGGTGAGGCCGATTCGAAAATTTCTTTTTCAAAATTCCATAACGCGCTTTTTGTTCATTCCGCAGATATTTGTTTTGAAGCTCATACTGTTGGACGAGTTGGAATGCTCGATCGCTCAGCAGTATCGAAGAAGATAAAAGATTCCGGCGCATCTGAAACTTTTGCTTATGGATTCGAGATAGATCTTGAAGCGCTTTGGAATGCTGTCGGTCGGAAATTGCCGATTCCAAAGTATTCGACTCTTCCGCGTTTTCCGTCTGCAGAGAGAGACCTGGCGTTTTGGGTTTCAGCGGCTGTGCCTATATCGGAAATCTTTTCGGCGGTAAGTTCGGCTGAACCTGCAAATCTCGAAAAGATGAAACTTTTTGATATCTTCCAACCAAAAAAAGAAGATCGCAAATCAGTAGGAATACGTCTGATATTCCGTTCGAGTGAACGGACTCTGACTGATTCTGAAATTAATTCCGCAGTCGATGCTGTCATAGCTTCAATTGAAAAAAGAGTTAACGGAGAATTGAGAAGCAGGTGAAAGACTCGATTGTAGATCGGCTCGAAAAAAAAGTTGATGAATTAATTCAAGCGCTTTATACAGAACGGAAACTCAGCAAGGAATATAAAATACGGATTGCCGAGCTCGAGGCGAAGCTCGAAAAGGAACCGAGTAATATCGAAAAGTTGAGAGAAGAAAACAGAAGACTGCGAAGAAATATGGAAGTGGCTGCTCAGAAGATAGAAGAGCTCTTTAAAAAGATATGAAACAGACAGTAACAATTTTCGGAATACCGATATCAGTCAATACAACTTCGACTGATCCTCAATATCTGGAGGATGTAGCGAAATATGTTGAAGAGATAGCTGGGAAAATTTCTAGCCGTAGCGCAACGAACTTACCTTTGGCAAAACTTTCAGCGATGACTGCTTTGACGATTGCGGACGAGCTTTTTCAGAATGAAGCGTCTTCGTTACCAGCGGCGCGGCGCGGCCCTCGGCGCGTTGAAGACTTAATCGTAAAGATCGAAAAAGCTTTAGCGGAAAAGTGATTGTAATCTTTTTGGAGTAATCCTTAAGTTTGTGGAGGCACAGACTCCCCCTCGCTCTGGAGGCACAGGCGCCTTCAGATGAGATGCAATTTTTCCTCTCTCAAAGAACATGTGAAATGATTGAAAAATGAAAATTGGAAAAATAAAATTTTCAATTTGCACTTTCCAATTTGCAATTTCAAATATAATAACATTGCAATCGTAGACTTTTTGGAGGCACAGGCTCCCCCTCGCTCTGGAGGCACAGGTGCCTCGCGGCAATGGACGCCTCGCGTCAATGGACGCCCTCGCGTCAATGGGCGCCTCGCGTCAGTGGACGCCCTCGCCTGTGCTTGCTACTTGAAATATTTTCTTCAGACAATCATTGCATCTGCCGATAAAAATTTCATGAACGCATTGAAAAAAGATACACCTAATAATATTCATGATTGGATTCGTGAGTTTATCGGCGGCAGAGCTTATATTCGAGCGATGAACAACAGGTCGGAACGGAATAAGATTTATAAAATTGAGGATTTAGTCGAGTCCGGAGCTGTAGATTTGACCGAGGCGCGTGCAATGCTCGCTCGCGCAAGAGATAAAAATCAAAGCATGGATGATGTAATAATGGAACTCGAAAGAAGTTATTCTCTGAAAAATTTTAAGTCCGGATTGAATTCACAAAAGAGTTTGAATTCTGTTGCAACTAATAAGACTCAAATTCCGTCTGAACTTCAATTAAAAATAGATGAACTGGAAAAAAAGGTTGTGGCTTTGCACAATCATCTATTCGCTTTAGAAGAAGTGACAAGAGGATTAGTGGAACGCGCGGTAATGGATGCGACAAGAATTCATGGAATTGAATCAGTAGTAATGGCTTTGGCTCACGGCTCGGGTATCGGAGCTGATGCTGAAGAGATGTATTCGCGCACTACAGGCGAATTTTTGAATAAGCGTAAAAACCTTTTGAAGTTATAACTGTATAAAAACGAAAAGAGCTAAAGCCTGCGGCTGCCGTTGAAATTAAATAACAATTCGAATCATCGTTGTATTTCTAATGAAAAATCCGCCGCAGGAGCAGAATGAGTTAATGCTCCAACTGAAATGTAATCGACATTTAATTTTGAGATTGCAGGAATTCTTTCAAGAGTAATATTACCGGAGACTTCTATTTCCGCTCTTCCATTAATCAATGCAACTGCTTTCTCGATATTTTCATTTGAAAGATTATCCAATAGTATTCGATTAGGTTTGTATTTAAGAGCATCTTCTATTTGCTCCAATTTCTCCAGTTCAATAATTAAATAGTCATTAAGTTTTCGACCGTGCAATAGTTTTTTAAGACTGCCTGCGGCCGCAATGTGATTATCTTTAATGAATATTTTGTCTGCTAAAGTGATCCTGTGATTATGCCCGCCTCCGCATCGCACTGCGTATTTTTCGAGAGTTCTCAAACCTGGAGTTGTTTTTCGAGTGTCGAGAATTATTGTTTTGGAATTGGAATCCAGCTTGTCTGCATATTTGCGTGTAGTAGTGGCAATCCCTGAAAGCTGAGAGAGTATATTGAGAAGCGTTCTTTCAGAGGAGAGTATTGATCGCGCAGAACCGTTTAGCAATGCGATCTCAGTTTCACCCTGGACGACTTCTCCATCAGAAACAAAAATATCGCACTTCACTGAATTACCGAATGCAAATTTTATCGCGTCTGTGCCGCTCACTACGGTTCGATCCTTAGCTATTATGACAGCATTGATAATAAGATCTTCAGACAACAGCGAAGTTGTGCGGTCGAAAGCCGCGGCATCTTCTTGAAGCCCGATCTCTACAATTATCTTGATCGCTTCCAAAGGAGGCGATAAACTTTGTTTAGTCATGAAAATTTTTCTCTCTTTAATTCTTTGTTGGGTAAATATACTCTTTTTTCTTTTTTTGACAAGCTGTTCCGTCATTCCTCCTCAAGAGGAGCATTATATGTTGAGAGCCGATTATTATCGAGCGCTCGAGGAGCAGAGGAAAACTTCGGAAGCTGAGAAGACCGCGTTGAGAGAACGAATAATTAATGTTCAATCCGAATTGGCGAGGGAAGAGGGCAGAAAAATTCAAACAGAAGATGAATTGGTAGTATTGAGAAAAGATCTTTCTGAAACTAGAATGAGGTTGGATTCGATTTTGCAAAAATCTGAGGAAGAGTCTAAAGGCGCTCGCACTGAGCTGGAACAGAGTTTACTTGCGGTCGAAAGATTGCAGAAAGAATTGGAAACAACTCGCTCTGAGCTGTCCGCTCGCGCGGCGGAAATCAATGACTTGAAAAGTGTTCGCGAGACGACTGTTGTATTAATCAGAAATATTTCTTTCTCGATTAATTCGGCAGTCCTTACTTCTTTGCAAAAAAAACGTTTATCATCACTGAAGGATCTATTCAATTCGGCGGATCACGTCAGCATCGTTGGACATGCGGAAAGAAGAGAACGCGGAAATCTTTGGTTGCTTTCTTCTCAAAGGGCATCAGTAGTGGCGAAATATCTGATAACATCGCTCCGCATTCCCTCTTCAAAGATAACTGTGGTTGGTCAATCTGCTGAAGCTTCGGCGTCTGATTTATCCTCGAACCGTAGGGTAGAAATAATTGTTATCAATAAGAGTGAGCTTTGATTGCGAAGAGTGATCGAGACGAACTGCTTCTTGGAATAGACGAAGCAGGGCGCGGCCCTGTTATCGGCCCGATGGTGATTGCCGGATTTGCAATACCTGAGTCTAGGCTAACTGAGCTAGAAGAACTTGGTGTAAAAGATTCGAAAAAACTTTCTCCAAAAAAAAGAAATGAAATAGGTTCTGCTCTTAGGGCTATGAATGGAGTTATGATCGATGAGGAAATTGTTTTTCCTATGGAGATTGATCTTGCTGTTACGAATCGGAGCGTGACTTTGAACGGGCTCGAAATCAGCAAGATGGCCGCCATCATAGATAAAATTCAAGCTGATGCGGCATACATTGATCTCATCGGAGCTTCTGAGGAAAAATTTATTAAATCCATTTCTCGGTTGGTTTCAAAATTGCCGAGAATGGTATGCAAACACAAAGCTGATTCGACATATCTTGTTACAGCCGCGGCATCGATAATTGCGAAGACGAGACGTGATTCTGAAATAGAAAAAATATGCGAAAGATTTATGGATAGATATGGACCTCTGGGTTCAGGTTATCCTTCCGATGCTGTGACCGTCTCTTTTCTGAAGTCTGCATACATGGAGGACGGAATATTCAGAAAGACATGGTCTAGCTATAAACGTGTTGTGAACAGCATGAATTAAAACCGGAGTCATGCAAGTTGATGTTGAATGAAACCACAAAGGCACTTCTTTTCCTTCGCCATTGCGAGGAGCGGACTCGCAGAGTCATCGCGACGAAGCAACTTCTTAAGCCTCGCAATGACAGATAAAATCACGAATATTTTTTTCGCATCTTTGCAGGCATAATATTTAATTGCTCACGGTATTTGGTTATTGTTCTTCTCGCAACAGTAAATCCTCTCGCTTTCATAAGTTCCGAAAGTTTTTGATCTGAGTAAGGGCTTGCTGGATCTTCGTTAGCTATTATCTCGGAAAGAATGGTTTTTACCGATCGAGACGAAGCGTCTTCGCCTGAAGAAGTGCTGATGGGTGATGTGAAGAAATATTTCAATTCAAATGTTCCTCTTGGAGTCTGCATGTATTTGCTTGTTGTTATTCTCGATACAGTAGATTCATGAACTCCTATCTCTTCCGCTACCATCTTTAAAGTCATAGGCTTTAAATATTTGGGACCATATTCGAAGAAATCTATCTGTTGGCTGACAATTGATTTTGAAACTCGATATAAAGTCTTCTGCCTCTGCTCAATTGAGCGAACCAGCCACAATGCAGAATCAAATTTTGACTTCAGATATTCGCTTATCTCTCCCTTTTTCTTCTTTTCGCGTTCATACATTTTGAGATAGTCTTTGTTTATTCTAAGTGAAGGTATGCGGTTATTCCGAAGAGAAACTACATATTCACCTTCAACCTTTTCTACTATTACATCAGGAACAATGTAATTAGTTTCATCAGTCCCAAAGGCTCTGCCGGGTCTTGGCTCTAAAGTGCGTATGAAGTCTACAGCTTCGTTTACTGCAGAAATATCGGCTTGTAGCGCCTGCGCTATAAAAGGAATGCGGTTTGAAGTGAGCATGTCGAATTGTTCGTCCACAATTTTCCATTCAAGAGAATCTTTCTTATTTATTAGCTCTAGTTGAATAAGCAGACAGTCTCTAGTATTGCGAGCGCCGACGCCAGGCGGCTCTAAATTCCTTATGATATTTACGGCTTCATTGACGGTTGCGTCATCTATTCCTGCAAGTTCGGCAAGTTCGTGATTATCCATATTTAAATAACCGTCAGAATTGAGCTGAGAGACTATGAACTTCGCAGTTTTTTCCAGCTCGCTTGCTAGAGACAAAGATGTTATTTGCTCTAAGAGATAATCTGCAAGAGTTTTTGTGTCTGAATCATTCGGCTCAGGAGGTCTATATTCTTCATCGTTCGAACTCGAGGTTCTTACAGGCACGACTGATGAAAACAGATTTTCATAATCGATATCGTCAACATCGAATTTTTCGTCTTTATCAGCAGCATTTTCCGACTCGACATTTTCCGACTCGACATTTTCCGACTCAGGCTGAACTTTTTCATCGGAATCGTTCTCTTTTTTTTCAGAGTTTAAACTTTCTTCCTGCTCTTCCTCTGGACTGACCTCCGGCTCGTCTAACTCTAAAACAGGATTGTCTTGAAGCTCTTGCTGAAGATGCAGTTCCAGTTCCAGAGCCGACATAAGGAGAATTGCGATAGCCTGCTGCATCTGAGGCGTAATAGTAAGTTCATGACGCTGAGAAAGTTCCAGCCGCGCTCCCTGCTGCATCGCCGCTCTCAGTCCAGCGGAGCGAAGGGCGCTTGATTCTCTTTATCTGCCGACCAGCGAAACCGTTCTCCGAGATAATGCTCTCTTACTTCGGGGTCGTTCACTAGATCGACAGCTCGGCCTGATTTAAGTTCCTTCCCTTGGAAAATTATTGTTGCTGTATCGACTATGTCGAGCATCTCATGAACGTTGTGATCGGTTATTAGAATCCCTATTCCGTCTTTTTTTAATCGACTGACTGTTGCTTGAAGCTCTTCGACCTGCTTGGGATCAATACCGGCAAACGGTTCGTCGAGAAGCAGAAATTTCGGTTCTATAGCCAATGCGCGCGCTATTTCGACCCTTCTCCTTTCACCGCCGGAAAGCACTCGGCCAATACTTTTTCTTACTTGAGTCAATCCCATGAGCTCTAACAATTCTTCAGTTTTTTCTATTCTTTTTTTTCTGCTGATCGGTTGAAACTCGAGCACCGCTAAAATGTTTTCTTCAACAGTTAAATCTCTGAATGCTGATGCTTCCTGAGGCAGATACGCGATGCCTCGTCGAGCTCGAATGTGCAGAGGAAGAGCAGAAATGTCTTCTTTATCGAGAAAAACATTTCCGGAATTCGGAGTTAGCAGACCCACAATCATGTAGAAAGTCGAGGTCTTTCCAGCTCCGTTAGGCCCGAGCAGTCCAACTACTGAACCGGTCTCGACTGAAATGGAAAGATTGTTTACAACTCGCCGCTTTCCGTAATACAGAGTAAGTTGTTTCCCTTCAAGCTTTGATAATTCCAGAGTCAAAACTCACTTCCCGGCAATATAAATCCTCTTACTTTGCCTTCAGCCTGCATCGAGCGGGTTTTCAAATTGTAAATAATTTGATCCGCGGAAATCTCATTGCCTTCATTCCAAAGTTTTGGATTGCCTGTCATAGTTATTTCAGATGAACCTTCGGTGAATACTGCTTTGTCCGCTCTGCCTCTTCTTGTTCCGTCCAGTATCTCAACTCTGCCTTCTGCTACAGCGTTTTCAATTCCTTTTTCGTCGCGCGTTAAAGTCATATTCACTCGGTCGCATTTTACGGACATGGTACCGCGGACGATGTGAACGGAGCCGATTAGAATTACTACATGGCTGTTCGCGTCGTAGTCGATTTTATCTGCATGCCTTACTTCGATTTTGACAGGCTCTGTTTCCGCGCATGACGCTTTTGATATATTCAAGAAGAATATCAGCGTCATTGAAATAAGGACGACTGCAATATTCAAATAATTATTTTTTTGTCTCACATCTTTACTCCTTCAAATTGGCCTTTGGCATTCATTAAAGTAAAATGATTTCGATTGGGTTCAATTATAGCACGATTTCCATGAATGACCATTCCGGTTCGGTAAATTATCACATTGCTGTCGATTCGGACAATCCTTCCGTCCCACTCCATTGCCGCTCCTTCTGCCTGCCACCCGTTCTCCATGGTTATATGAACGTTGCCGAAAAGTTTTACGATTTTAGTATCTGTGCCTTGAATTATTTCACCTCGTTTGGCGTATGCATTCATTGCTCCGCTTCCAGACCCATGGCTGAATGATGCCGCGCCTAATGAAGTGACATTCATCTGGACGGAATCGCAATTGATGATGTCAGCTTTTTCTTCAATCCTCTGAGATGAAATGATCCAGAGCAAATGACCGTCGGTATCTCTCTCTTCAAGCTGAGCGTTCGTGGCGGATGATACAGCCTGTTCAGACTTTATCATAGAATTTGAATTCGGAATCTCGGGTTTGCCGCATGAAATTGAGATTAGAATTGCAACTATTAAGATACAATACCATTTCACATTTAAAATTTTAGCAAGATTTGTTCCAATAAGAAAGTGGAAGTTGTGGGGGTTGAATGGCATCTGTTGATAATCTTGCCTGATACGAACAAATTATATCGAAATATCGAGTGCAAGCACAGGCGAGGCGTTGATTGACGCGAGGCGTC
>PEWQ01000163.1:644-799 GCA_002780065.1 Candidatus Hydrogenedentes bacterium CG07_land_8_20_14_0_80_42_17 | reverse complement strand
CACACGTTCCACTGGAGAGCGGGCATGAAATAAAAGAGCTTTATTTTTTTGAGAAACTCCAGTAATGTCCCTACTTGACAAATTTTTTTTCGTTTGTAACCTAATAGTTAAGCGGGAGTAGTTCAGCGGTAGAATACAACCTTGCCAAGGTTGGG
>PEWQ01000163.1:0-585 GCA_002780065.1 Candidatus Hydrogenedentes bacterium CG07_land_8_20_14_0_80_42_17 | reverse complement strand
CTAGGGATTCAAGGCACGTAGGAATAGCGCCGTCATCCCATCTCCCGCTCGAATGAAATGAGAGTGGAGAAAAATGAAGTGCGACAGGAAGTCACACATCCTAGGGATTCAAGGCACGTAGGAATAGCGCCGTCATCCCATCTCCTGCTCGAATGAAATGAGAGTATTATTTACAGAGCACGAATCACTATTTACGAATTAATTTAATTGGGCGGTTGGCTCAGTTGGTAGAGCATCTCCTTTACACGGAGAGGGTCGGCGGTTCGAGTCCGTCACCGCCCAGAGAATAATTATGACGCATGATCATTACCATTGCGAACTCTGCTATGCGCAAACTAATTCACTATCCGAGTTCATGCAAGTCGCATTTTTGAACCACGCAGAAACAGAGACACGGAGATTTTTTATTTTATCTTTTTTTTCCTTGTCTCCAGCCTGCCTTCCAAAGAACGTGTGAAATAATTGAAAAATGAAAATTGGAAAAATAAAATTTTCAATTTGCACTTTTCAATTTGCAATTTCAAATAAATAACATACCAGATACCAAGACACTGAGATTTTTTATCTATTTTTTCCGCGTCTCAA
>PEWQ01000108.1 GCA_002780065.1 Candidatus Hydrogenedentes bacterium CG07_land_8_20_14_0_80_42_17 | reverse complement strand
AACATACCAGATACCAAGACACTGAGATTTTTTATCTATTTTTTTCTCTGTGTCTCCGTACCTCAGTGGTTGCATTCCATATCGACTTGCATGACTGCAATTATTAAATTCCAAGATATGCCTTAATTACATCTTCATTGCAAGCTATCTCGCGTGAAGTTCCTGAAATTAAAATTTTTCCATTTTCTAGAACATAAGCTCGATCAGATATTTCCAGAGCTAATTTTGCATTCTGTTCCACCAATAGAATCGGAGTCCCCTCCTCATGAATCTTATGCAAAGCCTCGAAGATACGTTCTATCAATTTAGGAGCGATACCAAGTGAAGGCTCATCGAGAAGCAGAAGGCGCGGCGAAGACATCAGCGCTCGCGCAATCGCCAGCATCTGTTGTTCGCCGCCCGATAAAGTGCCGCCGAATTGCCTTCTCCTTTCCGCAAGAATCGGAAAAAGTGCAAAGGCTTTATCGAACATACTCTTATCATGCCGAGTAAAAAGAAAAGCTCCCATTCGAAGATTTTCTTCAACTGTAAGGCGGTGAAAAATTCTTCTTCCTTCAGGCACAAGCACAATTCCGCGTTTAACAATCTCGTGCGGCTCCAGCTCGGTTATATTCAAATTATCGAATATAATCTCTCCGCAGGTCTTTGCTACTATTCCCATAATAGTCATCAGCGTTGTCGACTTTCCCGCACCGTTCGAGCCTATAAGCGTCACTATTTCATCTTGACCTACTTCAATATTAATCCCATGTAGTACGTCAGTCTTACCGTATGCAGACGAAATATTTTTCATTCCAAAAAAACTCATAGTTTCACTCCAAAATCATGCCCTCTAGTTCCGAGATATGCATCAATCACATTGGCATCATTTCTAACCTCGAAAGGATTTCCTTCTGCAATCTTTTTCCCGTAATCAAGAACGACTATTGTTTCAGATATATCCATTACAAATTTCATATCGTGCTCGATCAAAATCACTGTTATGCCTTCGGAGCGTATGTTCTCGACTATTTTTTTAAGTTCGACTTTTTCAGAAGGATTCAGCCCAGCCGCAGGTTCATCGAGCAGAAGAAGTTTAGGCTCGGCAATAAGCGCTCTTGCAATTTCCAACCGTCTCTGAAGCCCATAAGGAAGAAAACCAGCGAACTGATTTACAAGATGAGAAAGTTCGAGCATATCAAGAATTTCAAAAGCATTTGTCTCGACTGCAGATTCTTCCGTTCGATGCAATCGAGTTTTCAAGATAGAAGAAAAAATATTCGCGTGAGTTCTGCAGTAAGAACCTACAAGAACATTTTCGAGAACCGTCATACCGGCAAAGAGCCTGACATTCTGAAAAGTTCTGGAAATTCCAATCTCTACAATTTCATGAGGGGCGCGGCCTGTAATATCTCTGCCATCGAAGATGATATTACCTGAAGTCGGAGAATAAATACCTGTCACGCAATTAAAAAGAGTAGTCTTCCCTGCTCCATTTGGTCCAATCACAGCAGTAATACTTTCTCTCTTCACATCTACATTAAGCTGACTGACAGCTACAACTCCGCCGAATGTCTGCGTGACATTTTCAATCTTAAGAATAATTCCTCCCGTCTTTTTCCAAGATGACATCATTTTTGGCAATCCAATTTAGAAAGCTTTTTCTTCGAACGTTTACGTTCAGTTTCAAGCAGACCCTTGGGTCGATAAATCATCAACAAAACCATTACTGCGCCGAATATCAGCATTCTGTATTCAGCAAGCGGTCTGAATATTTCGAGAAGAAAAACAAAACCTATCGCGCCAAGCGCAGATCCGAAAATAGAGCCTGTGCCTCCTACAACGACCATTGCAACGATCCTAGCCGATTCGAAGAAATCGTAATTTGACGGATGAGCAGATCCAACTTCGACAGCGAGCAGAGCTCCAATACCTCCGGCAATAACTCCGCCAAGAGAATAAGCCAAAAGCTTCAATCTATAAACCGGTATTCCCATCGCTTCAGCGGCAATTTCGTCTTCGCGAATTGATTCCAACGCTCGACCGATACGCGAAAATTTAATTCGATACACAGTCCAAACAGCCAACATAGCAAAAAAATATGCCAGCCAAAATCTTGTCAAATCTGACAGCGATAATCTAAGAAGCGAAAGCGGAATTCCATCCGGTCCCCCTGTCAATCCACCGGGATTGTTTTTTAAAAGTGTCACAAATATTTCACCAAATCCAAGCGTAACAATCGCGAGATAATCTCCTCGAAGGTGAAGGCACGTTGCGCCTAAAACCATGCGGACAAAACCCGCGGTCAAGGCGGCAACAGGAATAAAAATCCAAAACGGAAGAGTCGAATGATTTGTCAAAATCGCCAGAGTATAGGCTCCAATGCCGACAAAAGCCGCGAATCCCAGATCAAGCATTCCAATAAAGCCTATCGAAAGATTAAGCCCCATTGCCAAAGCAACGTAAAGCAGAGCAAGACTGTAAACTCCAAGATGAAAATCTATTCTGTCATCAAAAAGTCTAAATGAGATGTGCGGATAATATAGATGAAGAAGGGGCAGTAATGCGAAGATGAGAGCCAAAGCAAACCAACGCTTCCCTTTTTTCTCACGAATTTTTTTAAGATACTTTATCATATTGACAGAATTAAACCTTTATCACGGAACGCTTGCCTAAAATTCCTGTCGGCTTAAAGAGCAAAACTCCAATAAGGATTACAAAAGCAATCGCGTCTTTGTATCCGGCTTCTCCGAATAAACCCGCGCCCAACGACTCGACAATACCGAGAATAAATCCTCCAAGCATTGCTCCCGGAATAGACCCGATTCCTCCAAGCACAGCCGCAGTGAACGCTTTTATTCCCGCCATAAAACCCATATATGGCCATAAAGTTTTTTGATGAATAGTAAAGAGCAATCCGCCCACAGCGGCAAGCGCAGAGCCAATAGCGAAGGTCATAGCAATTACTGCGTTTACATTGATGCCCATCAGCGACGCGGCGTATTTGTCTTGTGCAGTAGCGCGCATAGCAGTTCCGATTCTGGTTTTTGCTATAAATAAGTGAAGAGCAATCATAATGACAACTGCACTAAGAATAATAAGCACCGGCGCCAAAGCAAAATTTGAACCTAAAATTTTCGCGTTCGATATCTTCACTGCCATCGGGAGAGAATATCGATGCGTTCCAAAAATAATCTGAGCAAGATTTTGATAAAAAAGACTAGCTCCGATAGCGCTGATGAGCGGAGCAAGGCGGGGCGAATTTCTGAGCGGTTTATACGCAATTCTTTCGAGAGCCATTCCCGATATTGCTGTAGCTATAACTGCAAGCGGAATTGCAATGAGCGGAGTAATTTCTGCAATAAATAATTTTCTTGAAGAAAACCAGAAGAAGAATGCGAGAATAACGGCAAATGCAATTCCGTATAATCCAAATCTTTTATTGAGATGCGAATCAACAGCAAAATAGAATGCAATCGAAGTATAAATTGCAAATGCGTTAGAGATATCAGGAGACATAGAAACCGAAAATGCTAAAACGTAAAATGCTCCGAGCATCATTATTTCGCCATGCGCAAAATTAATGAGCTCAATAATGCCGTAAACCATTGTATATCCGAGCGCAATCAGAGCATAAACTCCGCCGAGCGCAAGCCCACCTGCAATCTGTTCTAGCATTTAATCACCGTATCATTTAATCGTAAAACCAGCGCCTGAATTACAAATTCAATCGAGATGCCTTTACTCCACGCATCACAATACACGATTCACGAAGATAAGTTCAGTTCATTCCTCGTAAAGTTTGAACGCTCCATTTTTTACAACTGTAACGATAACTTTTTTTCCTACCACATCTCCATTTGCATCAAAGTTATGCAGACCGGTGACACCCTGCCAATCGGAAAGTGCTCTCAATGCAGAAGCAACTTTCGGAGGGGAAATAGTACCTGCTTTTTCAAAAGCAGTTGCAGCAACTTTCATTGCATCGTAAGCCTGAGCCGCCCAGACATCAGGAAGCCGTCCAAAACGTAATCTGTAGGTCTGACTGAATTTAACAACTTCAGGCCGTTTATCACCCGGATGGAAATACGACGTCACAAATACGCCTTCCGAAGCGGCTCCTCCAATCTCCCACAATTCTGACGAAGCAATTCCATCTCCACCCATAAAAGGGATCTTCAATCCGATTTCTCGCGCTTGAGAAATAATAATTGCTCCCTTTGGATTTTCGCCTGCAATGCAAATTGCATCGAGTGAGTTCCCTTTCCATTTTGTAAGAACAGGGCGAAAATCCTCGTCGCGCTCAGTATCATAAGCTTGTCTATCAACAACAGTTATACCGAGTTCTTTGGCCCGCTTTTCAAAAACATCTGCCAGCCCTTTTCCATAAGCGTTGTTCGCGAAATAAATTGCTATACGTTTGTAGCCTTGCCGTCCTGCAAAATCCGCCAGCTGTCTGCCATTCTCATCGTCGTTAGGAAGATTTCTAAAAATTAATTTATAGCCTTGCTGAGTCAATTTCGGATTTGTCGATGCCGGAGTCAATTGAATAATTCCGCTCTTCTCGTAAATTGCCGAAGCAGGAATGGAGACACCCGAGTTAAAATGCCCGATGACAACTGCTATGTCAGGATCACCGGCAAACCTCTGAGCCACAAGAGTTCCTTCATTTACTTTTGCCTGATCATCTCCTCGTTCGATTTTTATTTTACGTCCGCCAAGCACTCCTCCAGCCGAATTAATCTCATCAACCGCAAGCTCTATTCCATAAAGCATAGACTGTCCGAATTGAGCAAGGTCGCCTGTAAACGGCCCTGCAACTCCAATGTGTATGTCGCCCGACGAAGTTTCAAGTCGTGTCGCACGATCTCCGGCAATATCTCTTCCTGCGCCGCATGATGCGATAAGAAATGTAAATAAAATTCCAAGCAATTTTTTTGTCATAGTAATCCCTCCAGTTTATTTCTTCATCGTAATTACGTTCAGCGCAGAGCCTGCATTAAACCATTTAATCTGTTCTTCATTGAAACTATGCTTGCAAATTATATCTTCACTTTTGCCGTCAGAATGACAAATAGTAACTTTGACATTAGAACCCGGAACAATCGAATTTAGATCGATAAAATTCAACCTGTCATCAGCTCTTATTTTATCGTAATCTTTCGGATCAAAAAATGTAAGAGCAAGAATTCCCTGTTTCTTAAGATTTGTTTCATGAATTCTCGCAAAACTTTTCGCTATAACAACAAGGCAACCGAGATGTCTTGGCGACATTGCCGCGTGTTCCCGTGAACTTCCCTCACCGTAATTTTCATCTCCTACAACAACCCATCTCATTCCTTTTGCTTTGTAGCGTCTTGCAAGTTCACTCAAATTAACATTTTCTTCTCCGCTAAATGCATCTTTGCCGGAACCGGGCGCAGAAGAAAAGACATTATTGGCCCCGATAAACATATTGTCGCTAATTCTGTCAAGATGCCCTCTGAACCTCAACCAGCGGCCCGCGGGCGAAATGTGGTCAGTTGTGCATTTCCCTTTTGCTTTCAAAAGTACCGGCAAGTCAACATACTTGGATTTATCAATAGGCGTGAATGGCTCAAGAGCAGCAAGCCTTTCACTATTCGGATCGATCTTCAAATTTACTTTCGAACCATCTTCAGCAGGCGGAAGGTATCCGTTGTCTTCAAGATCAGCAAAGCCTTTTGGCGGCAGTTCTTTTGCAGAAGGAGGAATCAATTTTACTCGTTCACCATTATCAAGAAGAATTCCATCTTTCAAAGGATTTTCGGTTATGTCTCCGGCCAGAGCAAAAGCAGTCACAACTTCCGGACTTGCAATAAAAGCCAGAGTGCTTGCACTGCCGTCATTGCGAGCCGGAAAATTTCGGTTATAAGAAGTCATAATCGAATTTTTTGTACCTGCCGCAGAATCATTTCGTTTCCATTGGCCAATACACGGGCCGCATGCGTTCGCAAGAAGAATTCCGCCTATATCCTCTAAGTCCTTCATAAAACCATCGCGAACAATTGTCGCTCGTATTCGTTCTGAACCTGGAGTAATAAAGAAAGGAGACTTTGCTTTTCTGCCGTGCGAAATCATCTGTCTGGCGACAAAAGCCGCTCTGCCAATATCTTCATAAGAAGAGTTAGTACAGCTTCCGATAAGAGTTGCGCTCAAGCGCCTTGGATAATCGTTCTTTTCCGCATCAGAAGAAAGTTTCGAGACCGGCCGCGCCAAATCAGGCGTATGAGGTCCTACAACATAAGGCTCAAGAGTAGAAAGATCGATCTCGATTATTCTGTCGTAATATTTTTCCGGCTCTGCTAAAGCTTCAGGATCGGCTGTAAGTTCAGAAATATGCTCTGTAGCCAGCGCCGCAATTTTTTCTCTGCCTGTAGCTTTCAAATAACTTTCCATTCTCAAGTCGTAAGGAAAAACCGAAGTTGTCGCTCCGAGTTCCGCGCCCATATTAGTTATCGTTGCCTTTGCAGTACAGGACAAAGCAGAAGTTCCAGAGCCGAAATACTCGACAATCTTTCCTGTTCCGCCTTTCACTGTAAGTATCTCTGCAAGCCTCAGTATCACGTCCTTACCGCTCGTCCAACCGCTTGGCTTGCCAATCAACCTCACACCAATCAACTGCGGCCACAGCACTTCCCAACTGAGTCCAACCATGACATCGACGGCATCGGCGCCGCCAACTCCAACTGCGATCATTCCGAGCCCGCCTGCATTCGGAGTATGTGAATCTGTTCCGATCATCATTCCTCCGGGAAACGCGTAATTTTCGAGAATAACTTGATGAATGATGCCTGCACCGGGTCTCCAAAATCCCATTCCATATTTTGCCGAAGCCGACTGAAGAAAGTCGTAGACCTCACGATTTTTATTTTGAGCAGACGCAAGATCAGAATTGCTTCCAGATTCAGCAAGTATCAAATGATCGCAATGAACAGTCGAGGGAACCGCAACTTTAGGAAGTCCTGCAGTTATAAATTGAAGAATTGCCATCTGAGCGGTTGCATCCTGCATTGCAACCCTGTCAGGTTTAAAGAGCTCAGTTCGTTTACCTCGTTCAGGCAAACCATTTTTTCCTTCAGCCCAATGAGCAAACAAAATCTTTTCGGCAAGAGTCAAAGGTCTGTTAATACGTTTTCGGATACGAGAAATTTTTTCCCTCATCTCCGAATAGACATTCTGAATCATTTGAACAGCATCTTGAGGATATTTTTCAATCATAACTTATCTCCTTATCAAAGTGCTCCATACGTAGTGTTATGCAACACAACTGCAATTATATTTGAAATTGCAAATTGTAAAGAGCTAATTGAAAATTTTATCTCTACAATTTTCATTTTTCAATTATTGGTCTGCCCATACATACTGTGGAAAACTTTATAAAAATTTAGTTCTTATCTTGAAATGACGCTACTAATAATTTATCATGCAATAAATATTTTTAGGAGGAATCAAAATGGCAGACATTGCAACAAGTGTAGCAAAGGCTCACGTATTAAGCGGAGCAGGAGAAATTGAAAGAATCAGCGGACCGGCAGTTCAACAGGCTAGAATTCTAGGACACAAATTTCTTGCGGAATTAGGAAGACTTGCAGCGGAAGAAGCGATAAAGGCGAAGAAGAAGACAATTATGCCTGAGCATATTGAAACTGCAGGAAAGATGTTAACTGAAAACTATTCTGCAGTAGTTAAGGCAGTAGAAGCTGCTCCGGTTCAGTCAGAAGGTCAAGAACCGGCGGCAGAATAAGCAAATTTAATATTCTTGTAGGCACAGGCAGTCTCGCTCTAGAGGCACAAGTGTCCTCGCCTGTGCTTGCAACGCACGCCTATCGAGCACGTGCGAGGCGTCCATTGACGTGTAGCGCACGCGCCTCCAGATGAGAAGTAATATTCCCTCTCTCAAAGAACTTGTAAAATAATTGAAAAATGAAAATTGGAAAAATAAAATTTTCAATTTGCACTTTTCAATTTGTAATTTCTAATATAACGGGAGACGCTCTAGAGGCACAAGTGTCCTCGCCTGTGCTTGCAGTTTCCCCTGCACGTGCGTCCTACATTTAAATGATAGGTTCTCCGTTTTCAAGGTAGAATACGCTAGAATATATTCGCGCCCAAAAATTTGCTCTAGTCTCGGCAGGACATTTAAACCAGTCGGCGTTCCACTCAAATTTTGGATCGATGTAGCAATCTCGAATAACATTTCCGATGTGCCTTGGATGCCAATTTTGTTCAAGAAAATCACGAACCATTTTTTTTAGCGCGTCAGGCTGAAGCATTCTTGGATTAGGATTTTGAACTATACTGATTGTCTTCTCATCAAGGCTTGAATCGCTTAATGCTCGTAGTCTTGCCTCACCTCTCGGCATATCATCTTCTTTGTCAAAATAGATATGATGTCCGAATAGAGGCGAGCGCTTATATTCCTCAACAAGCCCTGCCAAGCCTTCATTTGCGAATGGGATGTAACCAGGCAAAATCATATTAAAATCCGCAGCGCGTTCCAAATTCCACTGTGCATCAAATACCTCTTCAATTTTGTTATACGCTCTGAATATTTTTTTTGAATCAAAGTAAACAGCTTTCGCATCTGCGAGCGGTCCGAACTTTGTAACCTGATAATAATTCATATTTTTTTTGTGAAGCGACGCGGGAGCTCTCATGATCCGCATATACAAAGGGTCGCCTGCCCAAGAAATATCAATATTAATCGATCTATCCGAAGCATCGCAAAGATGAGCTTCCAAACCATCCTGATTTTTTTTACCGACCAATTCGTCCTCGAGTTCAATAAAAGTCAAACCGATATATTCAGCTATTCTTCCAATTGCGCTGAAAACCAAGCCTTCAGGATCAGAAATAGCTTTCTGCCTCTTAATATCATTCCCTGTTCGATCCGTCCATTCGTAAGCGCTTTTCAAATCGCGTTCTATTCTTCCTATAGACTGCAACGCGTTCCATGCCTGCGAATCACGAATTACATAAAAGAGAATATGCCCGCCGGACGGAGTAAAATCCAAAAGATACGGGATCTTTCTTTTTTGAAGAAAATGCTCCAGAAAATTTGAAACCGGAAAGATATATTTTCTGATGTAATGTTTTTGCGAATCCTGACCAATATAAAGTTTAGAATTTTCATTCTTCAATGCAATTTCAAAATCGAAAGGAAACAAAATTGCATCCCTGCCGCGCACAGGAAGAAAAACCTCGAGGTTCCAATCCAGAGCAATTTTTTCAAGTTCAGAAACAGGCTGAACAGTCACTGGAAGATCGTAAGGCCCGAACCCTAAAAGATTAATAAGTTCTCTGCCGTACGCGAGAAGATAATTTGAGCGTTCAAAAGACTGTTTCAAAGAAGGCAATATTTTGCGGTAGTATTCTCCCGGAGTCATCTTCAGTCGCTAGCCTTTAAACCATTCACCCATAAGCACTGCCGGCCACCGGCACCATTCATCCTTCGAATACTTGGGATCAATATCAACTCTCTTTACCGGATCGCAGTAGACCGCCTTACTAAGTGTCATCATATCGAGAATAGAAAATCCTTTATTTGCCATCTGTTCGTAAACCCACTTCAAAGATTGAGGGCTCAAGAAATTCGGCTGAGCCTTTTCAATGTCATGAAGAATCGAAGGGCATCTCCTCCATATCTCTCTATAATTCGAGTTAATAAAATCGCGGATTCTGTCAGGATTTATATCTCGATCGCAAGGATCATGAAGCTCACGCTTAATTCTACTCTTTGAATATGCCTGAAGCATATTTTCAATGCCTCTTGTTCCGTCAGGAATTCTGCCTCCCGAATGAACGAGATGCATCTTTGCCGCGCCGAGATCATTTCTAGTGTGATGCATCCATGAAAGATCGTTATTGAAATATTCGTGTCCGTTTCTTGAGCGTATCAGCCGCACTTTGTAAGGATACCTCGATTTATTGTAGAGACTGCCAACAGAACCGAAAACAGCCATTTCGCTCTGGCGAAGCATCGAAGTCAAATCCAGAATCACAGTATCATTTTCAGAATCAGTAAAATTCACCCACGGCGCCATACTTTTAGAAGATAGCGAACGTCTAATCTCATCTGCCGTATTGACTGCAAAAAATTGCTGAAGCTTTATCATTCCCTGATATGCGCGTTGAGAAAGAAGCGGAGTAGGAGCAAGTTTTCTCGAACCCCATCTGACCGAGACCAAATGATCAACAGTTTCCGGTCTTATCGCGCCTCCGACTGCCATCAAATTTATCATAGCATAATTGAGATGCCCTTTGCCGTCGTCATAGCCGTAGTCACCGGTATAAAGAGGTATTTGCGAAATAAAATGGTAACCTTTCCCCGAAACAGATGCGATGAAATCGAGCCCGTAATTACGCAAATGCCACTTCAAAGTCTGATACACAGGTTCGAGCCAATCGAAACTTGCCGGCGAAGATTCAATATCCAGCATAAAGATCGAGCGCTGAGGTTTTTGAGTCAAATATCCTTTCAAGATACTGCGAAGTTCATCATCAAGAAATCTGAAACAGGTATCTACTTCACTATAAATAGTTTTGTCTATCTGAGCGCCCCAGCCGTAGAATTCAGCAAACGCTTTATGAAAGATTCCATTTATGACAGTATGATTGCGTCTGACAATGTCCATAATCTCGCCGACTCTTCCTTTGAAGTCCACATAGTGAGAAGGCTTTTGAAGCAGACACTGGAAAAATTCCGCAGGAAAAGGTAATTGATGATCAATAGCTCTAACGTGCGCGCAAATAGACTGGTCTGCAGATTCGTACGACCTTGCCGCGCGGCTATAAACTCTGGAAAGCTCAGGAGAAACAATTGTCTGATATTCCGTTTTTATATCAGCATGCTTATACGCCTCAATGTCGGGACAATAATCAAAACTCGCTCCATTAAATTGAATATCAGTTGATAATACAAAATCGTAAGAATTCCAGCGCAACTTAGTTCCTCCTTATTAAAAGTCCACAAAGAAATATATCTTAATATCACAATATTCACAATTAAAACAAAAAAGCCATAGATCAAAAAACCTATGGCTGAAAATATTCTAAATTATTTTGCAGGTATTTCAGACTGAGTAACTGCTGTAGTTGTATCCGGAACAGCCATTGCAGCTATTGTAGAAAGCTGAGTTTCCAATTCCTGAACCTTTGTCTCGAACTCCTGTTTTGCAGTGCTCAATTCCTGAACCTGAGCCTGAAGTTCAGTATTCTTTGTCTCTAAGTCGCTGATCTGCTGTTTTAATTGCTCCTCTTGTCCGCATGCTGTAATCGTAATAGCCAAACCGAGCGCAAATAATCCTGCCATTAATTTCTTCATTAGTTAAACACCTCCTTTCCATTTCTAAGGTGTGAATGATATTATTTTGAATAATGAAAGCAATGAAATTTTTTAATTACAATTATTGCAAGATTTGTCCTCGAAGTTGTGGAGCCAAGAGAAATGCGAATGAGACAGGTTTTTGCCTAAGCGGAAACGATCTCAATATTGCATCTATCTCTATTCATCACGGCGAAGAGCCGCCAATTAGCGGCGAGCACGGTATATGCAACATTTTTTTTGCGGGATGCAACATGCGCTGTATCTACTGCCAAAACTATCAAATAAGCAGGAGTGGAAAGAAGAGTTCAAAGAGTTATGAAAAAATCGAAGATGTTTTGAAATTCATCGAGCAAGCTCGAAGATCCAAATGTCGAGGAATAGGATTTGTCTCACCTTCTCATTCTATTCCCGCAATGTTTGATATTATGAATACAGTGCGAGAAAAAAAATGGAATGATGCTATATTCGTCTATAACACAAATTCTTATGACAAAAAAGAAGTCGTTGAAATTCTGGAAGGGAAAATAGAAGTCTATCTTCCTGATTTCAAATATGCAGACGAAGAACTCTCTATAAAACTTTCATCAGCTCCGAAATACCCTTCCATTGCATTGAAAGCAATTAAAGAGATGTATCGTCAAAAGGGAGCAGGTATCAAGCTTTCAAAAGAAGGAGTTGCTGAATCAGGTCTTATCGTCAGGCATTTGGTTCTGCCAGGGCACGTCGAGAACAGCAAAAAATGTTTGAGAATTCTTGCCGAAGAGATATCTAACGAACTGCATATTTCTTTGATGTCACAGTATCATCCGACTCCGCAAACAAAGGATAATCCTATCTTCAACCGCGATCTGCGTAGAGACGAATACGAAGAAGTATTGGAAGAGATGGAACAGCTCGGATTTAAAAACGGATGGATTCAATCTTTAGAGAGCAGAGACAATTACAATCCTGATTTCAGTAAGGAGGAGCCATTTAGATAAAGGACTGCCCTCACCCCTGCCTTCTCCCGTGGAACGTGTGAAATAATTGAAAAATGAAAATTGGAAAAATAAAATTTTCAATTTGCACTGGGTGCATGGCGAAAAAATGGCACTTTCACGCGGCCAGAGCACGGGGTGCAGACCAAGATGCATCCCATCGATTCGTATACCAGCGAGATCGAATGGCGATCATCGCGTTTGCGGACTCACGATTCCAACGCAT
>PEWQ01000083.1 GCA_002780065.1 Candidatus Hydrogenedentes bacterium CG07_land_8_20_14_0_80_42_17 | reverse complement strand
GACTGGCGGATTCGGATCGACTATTACGGTAATCGCGACAGTGTCTACTCCGCTTGCGGTAGTTGAATCTATGTAATATTTTACGTATGCAATTATGGTCTCGGTCCCGCCAGTGCCGGGAGACGTATATTTTGCGAATGCTACTCCATTCGAATAAGTATAAGTCTCGTAAGTCGTGCCGCCGCCTGTAAGCGTTCCGCCAAGCGCGGAGGTTATCTCGAAGACGACCGAGTCCCATTGGATACTGTCGTTCGTGTTAGTATTCTTTACAGAAAAAGTTAAATACGAGCTGTCGCCTCCACTAATTGAAGTTTGAGTAGAGACAAGATCGATAGTTCGCGCTGAAACCGTATTGTGAGTGCCAGGTGTGCCGGTGTCAGGATCGTTGTCAACCGCCCAGTTCGAACCGATAGCCGTTCCCCATTCATTCAAGGTGATGTCCTTCTTCTCATAGGATTGTTTAACGGCGGTCGCGATGTTGTAGCTGAGGAGATCGATCGGCCAGGTCTCGGAAGCGGAATAAGGAGGATAGATGCCCACCGAGTCTGGGGTCGAACCTGCATCGGTCAATGTGATGGTGCCGTTCAGCGCAAATACGTTCCCTTGCGCGTTCGGCATGGCCGCGTTGAATTTCGCCAGCGTGCCGATCTCCGTAATCGTCACCATTTTATGTGGGGAGATCAGGAAAGAGTCGCCGACCAGGAGCTTTGTGATCGTCTGCATGTCGGTTGCTTTTCCAAGGGCCGGCCAGTCTTCGAGCATGCGGTAGTTCTGCAGGTCGATGATATGGTTGGAGAAGTTATAAAGTTCCATCCCCTCGTAATTCGTACCCGTGCCTTCGCAAAAGATTTCGGTAATCATCAGCGCCCCCGTGCAGGGACGGTTGTTCGCGGGCGACCATAAAGTAATCGGCTTTTTTTCGAAATTCGTTACGTTGATGACCCAAACTGAAGAGCCGTCTTGAGGGATGAATTGATTCGAATGTGCCCCATCATTTCCAATGCCGATGAGGATAGCAATCCGTGCTGTATCCGGCAAAGTCGCACTTCCGAAAAAATCATCCCACTCGATTCTTGCTTCGTATTCACCACTCCAGCCGCCGCCTTGTATAGTAAGTCCATTGCCGCCGTCAGGATACCAACCGAAATTGTCGACCGCACCTGTATAAGTCGTGCCAGCGCTAGCCCAGCCACGGATTCCGTTATTGCCGTTGTCAGCTTCCCAGCCAATCGCAAAGTCAGGCAGAAAATTCGCGTCTGACGGAACGTCTTCGATACCGCAATACGAAATCGTGTTGTCTAGATCACCTACATTGTCGCTCAATGACTTAGATCCATTCGATGAGCCGTAATCTTTATCAACATAAATTATGAGTTCGTTTAGGTCGCTACTCATATCTCCGTCAACGCCGATGTAGAGATATGTCGTATCCCAAGTCACATACGCATAGTTAATTACATTTCCAGCCCAATCTGTGCCAGTACTATTCGTCCGCTTTTCATCATCTGCATATCCGGAAAGAGTTCCATCGATCGTCGAAATTGTATTGTAGGCTGAAGCGTCTGCTTTATTTATGGAGAAGACAATAAGCAGAAAAACGAATAAACAAGAAATTAATTTATTCCATTTGTTCTTTTCAATATGGCATTTCAATTTCATCATGCTAATTATACCGTATTTCTATTCAGATTTGTATACTCTTGTAAAGATTTTTACAATTTATTAATACTTTATATTTCTTGCTAACTCAGGCTCTCCATTGATGCGTACCTCCATTATGAGTTCAATCTTTTCAATTCCTCTCTCGCATACTCTACTATTCCAATCTCCTCAGGAAAACGTTCTATAAGTTCATGCAGAGTTCGAACAGCATCTTCTTTCATTCCAAGTTTTTTCTCTTTCATGGCTTTCAATACGAGAAAAAATCTATTCATCGGATCGTCTCTCAACGCGTATTCGTTTAGAAACTCAATCGATTCTTTTATTGATGCTTCTTCTTGAGATACAACAGAATACATCATCATATTAAGCATTCTGTCTTCAGGATGTTTTCTCAATCCTTCTCGACCCAGTTTTAATGCCAGATCGTTGCGTCCCCACAGAGATAACCCCAGCACTCCATATCGATACGGTTCGAGATTTTCAGGATTCAAGCGCGCGGCAACTCGAGCGCGATGAAAATTTAATTCCGACTCTCGACTGTCAACTCGAAGCAAAAACGGAATGTCCTGAGAAATTCTGACCCAGATAATATCCGACATAGCTCTGAACAATCCGCAGAATCGAATATTTAAAGAAGGAGTATAAAAAGAATTCCGCGCAAGCGCTTTAGAAGTCAATCCTGCAACTAAAAACAAAAATAAAAAAAAAGCTCCAAGAACGAGCCGCTTCATAGAGCTCTCTTCCTGAACGTCATTATTCCTAATACAACAGAGAGCAATGAATAAACCAAAGTCTGATAAAGTGCGAGAACAAAATGTCCTGTGCTAGTTGTGCTTGAAATCCGAGCATTGTAATATTCAAGATCCGGTAAAATATTTTGAATAAACATTATTATTCTGCTTACTGAGCCCGGATATAAAACCTCCATTGCAAGCGGATCCGGATGCATATGGCACGCAATCCAAATTCCTATTGAAAGCGCAAAAGCCAATGCCTTTGAAAAGTTTACCGATAAAACCGAAGAGACTGAAAATATGAGGAGCGCTTCAAGCGGTAGGAGCAGAGCGGCATCTCTCAACGGCAAAATGGAGCCGCCTCCTCCAAGAAGATAGAATGACCAATATAACAGAATCGAGGGCACAGAAGAAAGAATCAGAACAATCACGCCTGCTCCGATAAATCTTCCCGCAAAAAGTTCCGACCTCTTTACTCCCGCGCTTAAAGCAGGCCAAAAGACCCGACTGGACACAGCTCCAACATACTCGACTCCAATTAGAATCGCAGATATTGCAGCAAAAAACGCAGAACCCGTCAGACCTAGATCCGTCGCCACTTCAAATTTGGATTCGAATGTAAGTCCTCCGATAAAAAGCGAACCCCAGGCGGCGATGAGCAAAAATACTAATAAAGAGTAAAGAACTCTTGCTCGAATAAGTTCACGAATAGTTCGAGCCGTAATAATTAAAATTGCTTTAATATTTTTCATTTAGCAACACACTCTGCCAAATCAGATTCAATTAATTCGAAAAACTTTTCTTTCAGTTTTCCATCTGATATTTTCTCCCGCTCAAGAACTGCAATATCTCTGCCCTTATGTATCACAACGACTCTATCGCAAATTTCAGCAGTCTCATTGAGGTCATGAGAAGCAATCAAGATAGAATTTCCTTTTGAACGTTCTTCTTCCAAAATAGATGCAAGGCCGCGGCGGCCCAGGGGATCGAGTCCTGACTGAGGTTCGTCAAGAATAATTAATTTAGGAAGAGTCACAAGCGCGCACGCAAGCCCTAGCCTTCGTTTCATTCCTTTCGAGTAAGTTCCTATGCGTTTGTCCTTAGCATAAAAAATTCCTGTTTTATTAAAAACTTCTTCAACATAAAAAATTTTTCCAGCCAAAGCCGCGGCGAAAAGAAGAGTTTCATATCCGGTAAGCAAGAAAGAAAAGTCACTCTCCTCCGGGAGAAATCCGATATCGCCTCTTCGTCTTTCAGTTCCTGTATCTATCGAAACCGAGCCGCTGTCAGCTTGAATCAATCCGAGAATAATTTTTAGCGCTGTAGTCTTACCGGCTCCGTTCAATCCTACCAATCCGACAATTTCACCGGCTCCAACATGAAAAGATATATCCTTTACGGCGAAATTCTTTCCAAACTTTTTTTGAAGATTCAATACTTCAAGAGATTTAGTTGTCACTGACCACCGAAACTCTATTCCGTCCATTCTGTTTTGACAGATACAGAGCCTCATCAGCAGAAGCCAAACTTCGTTCGGATACTCCAATCGAGACTGTGACTCTCAAAGGCGAAGAATGCCCCGGCGGCAGTAAAGGCATATCTTCTATTCTCTTCCTCAATCGCTCCGCAAATATCATAGCAGGCTCGATGCCGGTTTCTGCAAGTAATACGCAAAATTCCTCGCCGCCATATCTGGCAACAGAATCTGTTTTACGAGCTGTTTCATTGATCACCTTGGCAATCTCAACTAAAACAAAATCTCCAACCGCATGTCCGTAATTGTCGTTAAATTTTTTAAAGTAATCAATATCCAGCATAAGATAACTTAGAGATAATCCCAGCGCAACTGCGCGATGTTTTTCAGATTCAACGTTTTCATCCAAAGCTCTTCTGTTAGGCAAACCTGTCAGCCAATCCGAGCGCGATACTTTTTTTAGAGTCTCCATACGCATCGTTTTAAGTAAAACAAGCCGGGCCTGTCCAAGAAACGGTTGTATAAATTTTGAAACCCAAGGTTCTACATCTTCATTAACCGAAATTTCATCTTTCCTTCGAGAACAAATCAGTTTAATTCCTTTCAACTGCTTCAGCTCAGTAAAAACTTTATGAAGAGTCTTTACGACTTCGTCTACTTCAGAAACTTCAAGAATTAAACGTAAAAGCCTGGATTTGTCTTCCGCATCTTTCAGACTGCGCCGGCTTTCTTCTTCAATTCTATCAACTTCTTTTCTTTCCTTTTCAGCTTCTCTTATCTCATCTTCTGTTGAATCAAAAATTCTTTTTTTATCGGCGAATATTTTTTTAACCTTCATGTGAATATTAAACGCAGAAAAATAAAATGCGGCTAAAAGGATTAGCGCCGGCAAATATACGATAAGACCCGACAAAATAAAAGCAGTTGCGCAAAGCAGAAAATATTTTTTCGGAGAGCCTTCCAAAATATTTTCCTTTTCTCTCCACCACAATGCAATAAGGATCAAAATACCTGAACCGAATTTCAATATTTCATAATCAAAGTAAAAGCCTAACAGAGATAATAAAATTCCACTTATCACGAGTGCGTTCATGACGCACAAATCCTAACTCTGTCTCTACCGCTTGCCTTAGCGTGATAAAGAGCCTTATCCGCATTTAGAAATAGTTCATTCATATTTGAACCGTGCAACGGGAATTCGCATACTCCGGCCGAAAACATCAAAGGAGTTCCGTCAGGTTTAGATATGCTGTTTTTTACTGTTTCTCTAAGCATATCGATAATCGACGCCAAATAAGTAGAATCGGATTCGCGGCAAATTATAATGAATTCCTCTCCGCCGTATCTGCCTGCTTCTATCCGGCCTTTTACCTCTTCTCTGTTCTCAATGAAATTTTTAATCGCATTTCCAAATTTGCAGAGAATATCGTCTCCTGCTTCATGACCCCAAGTATCATTAACTTTTTTGAAACGATCGATATCGAGAATTGATACGGCAAGTAAGCGTTCTGCTCGGCGGGATAAAGCAAGCTCCTTCGAAATAATTTTTTCTATCGCACGTCTGGTGGCGAGTCCTGTCAGAGCGTCATGCACAGCCTCCTCTTCGATTTTTTCATAAAAGATTGCAGACTGAAACGCAGTTGAGCCGATCTCCGAAAGAGTAAAGAGAAGCCTCAATTCCATGTTTGTCCATTTAGATTCTCTGACAGCGTATAATAAATACTTTTTCCCGCCGCATAGTTCGCCTCGGAGAAGAACTGCGACTATTGCGTATCTGCCGTCTTTCATATTGCGCCGGCAAGGAAGAGAGATATCTTCAAAACACTTCGACAATTCATTCTTTGAAGTATTTAAATAATCAAATTCGATTATTCCGACATCAGAACAATTAAGTATTTTTTTGGCTCCATTAATAATTTCGTTCTTTACATCTTCAGTGTTTTTACAAAATCCAAATCGATAAGAAAGATTATTCAAGTATTCAAAAATAGACGTCTGAGTATCTATCAACTCTTTTCTTTTTTTCGATTCAATTACTTGCCGGCGAATTTCTTCAATAATCCCTTTCCGTTCAATTTCAAAAGATGAAGAGAGATTAATCATGCTCTTTATTTGTTCCGCCGAATATGAAGATAGAGCAGCTAGTAACGGCGGGGCAAAGAAAAATAGAGCGGCTTGAATAAATGAATTTTCAAAATTTTTAACGGCAAATGCAAAAGCAATAGCCGACAAAATAGTTCCAATGCGAGCCGCATTTCTTATTGAAAGGCTAATGCCGGCAATCAAAGCGATCGATGATGCAATTCCAAATATTAACGCTGTATCAAACATATCTCAGCGCGAGGTGCGAATCTCATTAATCATTCATCACGCACCACGCATCACTCATCACTCTACCAGCCTTGCCCCAGACTCCTTATCAAAAAGATGTGCGCGGGTCATATCGAAGACGAGTTCAATTCTTGAACCTACCTCCGGAATTAAATCTCCTCTAAATCTAGCCGTAATTAAATTCGAGCTTATGCGCGCGCTGACAAAAACCTCAGAGCCCATCGGTTCAACTACCTCAACCACACCTGACACTATTCTATCAGGCGGAACATCGATTCTCGACAATCTGTCATGAATGTCTTCAGGACGTATTCCAAGAGTAAGTTCCTTTTGCTTCTGCATTACCGCTAACTTTGCCAATTCTTCCGTAGCTCCGACAGAAAAACCGTCACCGCTCAAACGCCTTTCGTTTTCTAAAGATACATTCATGAAGTTCATCGGAGGGCTCCCGATAAACCCGGCGACAAAAAGATTTTTCGGCTGAGAATAAAGTTCTAGCGGCGGAGCAATCTGTTGAATGTAGCCGTCCTTCAAAACTACAATCATATCCGCCATTGTCATTGCTTCCACCTGATCATGAGTGACGTAAATCATCGTTGCTTTCAATCTGTTATGCAGTCTCGATATTTCGCTCCGCATCTGAACACGAAGTTTCGCGTCCAAATTAGAGAGAGGTTCATCAAAAAGAAAGACCTTGGGATTTCGAACAATCGCGCGGCCTAAAGCAACTCGTTGGCGTTGTCCGCCTGAAAGCTGAGCCGGTTTCCTATCAAGCGTATGATTCAGTTCGAGCATCTCCGCCGCAGAATCGACGCGGTTCTTTATCTCGTCTCTAGGAAGCGAACGCAGTTTTAATGCATACGCCATATTTTCGTAAACCGTCATGTGCGGGTATAAAGCATAGTCTTGGAAGACCATCGCAATATCGCGATTCTTTGAAGGAACTTCATTTACTCGCTTCCCGTCAATTCGAATTTCTCCGTTCGAAATTAATTCGAGTCCGGCAATCATTCTCAAGAGAGTTGTCTTACCACAGCCTGAAGGTCCAACCAAAACCGTAAATGAGCCGTCAGGCACCTCAAAGTTTGCTTCATGCATCGCCACAAATCCGTTCGGATAAATCTTTCCTACTCGGTCGATAATTACGTTCGCCATAATCTGCCTCCTCTGTAAATGTAGAATCTCGCACAGCGTCCTGCAATAGTCTCTTTCATATTTCTTTCTTTCAAAATTATTTCGCCGCTCCAATTTGTCTCATGCATGTTGGCAATAAGTACAAGATAATCTTTTTTCAGTCGCTTAACCATGCAAATAGGTTTTTCGATATTTTCCGACCGAAATGATAATAGCGGTTGGAGTTTCAATCGAATCAGCAATTTTTTAAATACTCTTTCCTGCGAATTTTGTCTGTCCGAAAGCGATACTCCGATATAAATCGCTTTTCCTTTTCCAATTTGCTTTTCGAATGCAATCGTGTTTCCTGCCCACTCTCCAAATATCTCCGCGGATTCAACTTTTACCGGAGCAGGTTTCGTCATGTTAAAAATAGTCTCTCCAAATATTTTCGAAGTCGTCCGATCCGACTCGATACTGATCGATTCCGCTTTCAAAGCGTCTGCTAAAATTCGACACGGTCTCCCTTCAAGATCCTTATCAGGCAGTTTCGGCGAGATCACAACTGTTTTTCCGTTTCGAATTAGACTTAGGATTTTTTTCTGAGACTCAGCCGACATCTTTCCAAGTGAAAATGCAAATACAACGCGGCTCTTGAACTGCCGTTCCTGAAGTCTCGGATTTTTTTTCCTTCCAATCCATATCCAGCGCGGAGGAAATCCTTCGAGAAAAAGGGACCGTGCTGCAGCGTCAAAGAAGCAAGGAAGCGATTCCGCAAAAAAAGGATTATTCTGTCCCCGATAGTATTCTTCCGGAACCGCAATATCCACCGGAGTCCAGGACTCGCCTGATGCAAAAAAAGGTTCGAGCTTTTTTAATTTTGCCCCGAACTCTTTTATCGGCTCGGCATGAGCTCTAATCTTTCCTGAAGGTGAAATCGGAGCCTGCCAATCGTGCTCAATTCCGAATGCGCCAAGGTCATCAGGATTTTCTCCGCCCGCAAGCATATAAAGATTCAATCCGCGGAGTTGAGTCATCGAAGCAATTGAAAGAAGAAGATGCACATCTTTCGGATAAAGTCTCGGACGATCCACAAGAATTCCGGTCTGAGTCTCAGCGCAAATTGCAATAGAATTCTTCTGAATCGACCTGACAACCTCAGTTGCGAGATGGATATCATGGCAATTATCAGCATCAAGCCGTCTCGGCTGATATGCCCCGCCCATGATCTCCACGCCTGCAGATTCGAATTCCTCAAAATTGAGCGCAGTCACTGGAGCCCAGTTGCCGCGGCTGCGCGTATCGTAATCGTAAAACTGCGGAATGTTCGCAATGAAAGGAACTTTTATTCCTGCAGAAACCGCATCTCTTTTCAGTCGGCGAAAATATTCGGCAAACACCCGTGAATTAAGAGTTAGTCCTCCGATCCAATGCACCATTCCAATTTCATTGTCGAGCTGAACCATTGTCACAGGGCCCCCGTTCGTGCTCTGATACTTCACAACGATAGGTAAAAGAGAATTAAGCCACTCCAAAGCAGGTTTTAGAAAAGCTGTCGCAAGATAATTCGGCGCTGTTGTATGATGCAGAGCAGATTCAGGCGATTCTACTGTCCGGGGATCTTTGGCTATTCGGTCAGGCAAACCTTCGAACCGCATCTCTCCATTCGAAATTGGGCCAAGACGAAGAATTAAATCCAGTTTGCATTTTTCAGTCTCTTCAATGAATCGAATAAGATTTCGCCGCGAATCCGTAGTGCCGGTAAAATCAAATTTGGGCGGATTTCCATCATGTGGAGACTCGATTTCGTGCCAGCGCCACGGAATGTAAGTTGAGACCGTATTCAATCCCAAAGACTTTGCTTTTATAAGTCTGTCTCGCCACTCATTAGGTTCGATTCGAAAATAATGAATCTCTCCCGAATAAAGGAATTGCGGTTTGCCGTCAATCTCAAGTCTTCCCGCTCTGACTTTAGCATTTCTCTTTTTCATAATTTAAACAAACCTCACTGTCACTTCGAATTCATTCGAATCCGGCAATGAAGCGAAACTTAAAAATTTTCCTCCGATCTCTTTTTTTAAAACTGATATTCCAGGCTCATTTCCTCGAACAAAATTCAAATGCAATTTTTTACCGCGCCAAGGTCTGACAACTTTAAACGAATTCCACTCGTCGGGAACCATTGGATCCAATATCAAACCTTCAGGCATGGCTCTGATTCCAAATAAGTCCTCAAAGATAATTCGCTCGAGCCAGCCTGATGAGCCTGTATACCATGTCCAACCGCCTTTTCCCGGAGTAGGAGTAATCGGGCCGTCGATATTTCCGGGAGTGACATACGGTTCAGCAAAGTATCGCGGATCTCTTCCTCGAACAGGCGGGAGTAAAGAGAAAATAACTTGATGCAGAAGTTCTCGATCGCGAATCATTCGTGCGGCGCGGGCAGTCCATATTGCGCCGTGAGTATAAACTCCGCCGTTTTCGCGCGCGCCTGGCGCATATCTTGTGATGTATCCGATCGATTCATCAGGAGTCGAATAAGCCGGCGAGAGAAGAAGCACGCCCCATTCAACGAGTAAATGTTTTTTCACAGATTCAATCGCTTTATACGCGCGCTCGGAAAATTTAAGTTCAGATGCGATATTTTCAACGGATGATGATTCATCTTCGACAGCAGTCCGCCCTATGATTGACCACGTCTGAGGATTGAGATGTATCTTACCTTCCATACACTGATTAGAACCGATCAGTTTTCCCTCGTCGTTTGTCCCTTGAATAAACCATTCTCCATCCCATCCGTGTTCGTTCACTGCTTGTCGAATAACTTTTGCGCGTTCCAAATATTCGAGAGGATCTTCGCCGCGCGCGCGAGCAAGCTCCGCCATCTCAAGAAGCAAAATGTGATAGAAATGTCCAACCCAAACGGATTCTCCTCTGCCTTTATCGCCTGCCGACGAAAGCCCGTCATTCCAGTCGCAGGAGCCAAGCAGAGGCAATCCGCGTTCAGAGCGTCGAACCCACGCTCGATCAACCGACAATCTCAAGTGATCCCAAATCGGCATCGGCGCGCTGTCCATGAATTCTATCTTTTCGTCTAAAAACTTTGTTCTGCCCGTTTCGTGATACAGTTCCGAAGCAGTCATTATCGGCCATAGATAATCGTCAGAGCAATTCTCAGTGATTCCGGTATTCGTCTCGGGATGCCACCAATGAAGCACATTTCCTTTTTCAAACTGATGAGCAAGATGCAATTTCAACTGAGCCTCGGTGCGCTCAGGTGCATAATGAAGAAATATCATTGAATCCTGAAGCTGATCTCGAAAACCGAATGCTCCCGAAGTTTGATAAAGCCCGCATCGCGCCATGAGCCGCGCCGCGATAGTTTGATAGCGCAGCCAATGCGACGCCATGCAGTTGATATCTTTCGACGGAGTTTCTGCGGTTAATTCTCCAATATTTTTCTCCCAGAATTTTTTTATGGAATAAATTGCTGTTTCTCGGGAGACTGAAACTGCTTTTGAAAAAACAGATGAAACCTCTTCCTTTGAACCGAACGCATTTATGAAAGCAGTCACTTCACCGGTCTTGCACTGCACATCGATTGCAGACATTGCATCAGCCCATGCACCGGTTCTTCCTCGCCGTGGAGGTTCTGAAAGAAGAATAGGCTTTTCTACCGAGCCGGCGTATCCGTAAAAAGTACATCGATCAGTCTCAAAGCCTGCCATGCCTTGAGCAGAGCCGACAGCAAGCGCTCCATGAAATGAAGCGTTCCAATTTTCTTTCTGGCCAGGTCTTGTATCGAGCACTTTTGTAAAGACGAGATGAGATCCGGCGGCAGAATCAGCTAATTCAGAGCGAATAAAAAGTTTATGGAATTCTCTGTGAGTATCCGGCCAAGTTCCTAGAAGAATATCCTGCGCAAAGCACAGGCGAATGTTCTTCTCGGTTCCGTCAATGCTTTCAACGTCAGCATACTGCATCTCCGCGTTAATATCCGGTAACACAACAACATCGAGCCGAGTTTTGTATTTTGAGCATTCACCATAATAAGTGACAACACCCGGTCCATATTCAACACGCCAAACGGCATCGCCCGGAATTGGTGAAGGCGTCAATGTCCGGACAATGCCTGATGAATCCAAAAGATAAATATAACGGCGTGCTGAATTCAGAACGATATCCTGTTCAAATCGAGTCAATCGATCGAGCAAAGAGTTTCCGCACCACGCAAACGCTCCGCCGCGTTCAGTCCATACAGAACCAAATTTCCCATTTGTTATTACATGCGACCATGGAACTTTAGGACTACCCGTAATTTCAAATATCTTACCGTCATCTTTGAATTTCCAAGATAAATTAGACATTATTATCAACTCCTTATCGCTAATTACTACCATATGTAACCGCTTACATCAATTAAATAATTTATTTTTTCTTCTTGACAATAAAAATAACTGATATATTTATTTAAACAGCCGCCGAGGTTGCGGTCAAGATATATCAAAACTTATAGGAGGAAAGAATGAGTAAAAAAAGTATTATTTTTGTTTTTGGGTTAATGTTGGTTACGGCATTAGGTTGCGGTAAGTCTCAAGCGCCTACTGCCCCTATTGCACCTGCAGAACAGGCTACGCCCGAAGTAACGGCAACTGCTCCAGAGCCGCCGCCAGCCGCAGCAGGATTTGTGATAGCTGATTTCAATTCAGCTGAACGTAAGAATGCTTTGGGCGGCGAATTTGGAGCATGGGCTTCAGCTGACGACCAGCCTGTGGCGAAATGCGCCGACGAACTTATTGGCGGAGCTTGGAAGATTTCCTACGACATTACTAACGAAGGAAGTTATTGCGGGTCGTGGATGAAGCTCAATAATCTAGACGGTTCACAGTATAAAAACCTTATAATCGTCGTAAAAGGCGAAGGCGAATTCTCTTCGAAATTTTTTGTTGAACTGAAGACAGATAACGGAGCTCGAGTCAGCAAAGCTACAGTCGATGGAGTCACTACAGACTGGAAGACAATTACAATTCCTTTGAGCCAATTCAAAGAACTGCCTTCATTGCAAGGGCTGTCTGAATTTACAACTGTATTCGATAATCAGATCGCCTCAGTCAAGAAAGGAACGATTCTGATAGATACTATTTCTCTTCAGTAAATTACAGGGGGATTTAGGGGGGCCAACTTGGGGGCTGTTTAAAAACAGCCCCCTTTTTTAATTTAGACCGGAGTCATGCAAGTCGATATGGGAAATACGGGAAATACGGGAAATACGGGAGAAATACGGGGAAATACGGGGACAC
>PEWQ01000114.1:12718-15888 GCA_002780065.1 Candidatus Hydrogenedentes bacterium CG07_land_8_20_14_0_80_42_17 | reverse complement strand
GCGAAATAATTGAAAAATGAAAATTGGAAAAATAAAATTTTCAATTTGCACTTTCCAATTTGCAATTTCAAATATTATAACTCGTCTTGGATGCACAGGCGCCACGCGTCAATGGGCGCCACGCGTCAATGGACGCCACGCGTCAATGGACGCCACGCGTCAATGGACGCCACGCCTGTGATTGCTACCTCTTTTTCTTTTTTTTCTTTTGATTTATTTTATGAAGTGTTATTCTCTTCGGTCATGAATACTAATAGCGATAAAAAAACTGATTTTCAAGAATCGGAAGATTTTCCGACAAGATTCGATCATTCATCGACTTTTGATAAATGGTATACCAGATGGAAAGATTCAGGCGCATTCAAAGCCGATTCCTCATCCAACAAAAAACATTTTTCTATTGTGATTCCGCCTCCGAATGTGACCGGAGCTTTGCACATGGGGCATGCGTTGAACAATACGATACAGGATATTTACGCGAGATATCACAGAATGCTCGGCGACGATGTTCTATGGCTCCCTGGCACCGATCATGCCGGAATAGCGACGCAGAATGTTGTCGAGAAGCAACTGGCAAAAGAAAATATTACGAGAGAAACTTTAGGCCGAACGGCGTTTATAGAAAAGGTTTGGAAATGGAAAGAAGAGTCCGGCGGAACCATTGTGAAGCAGTTGCAGAGACTCGGGTCTTCATGCGACTGGTCACGCGAAAGGTTTACGATGGACGAAGGGCTTTCGCGGGCAGTCATCGAGGTTTTTGTTAAACTTCACGAAGAAGGTCTTATCTATCGAGCGGATAGACTTATCAATTGGTGTCCGCGTTGTAGAACAGCTTTATCTGATATCGAGGTAGAACACGAAGAAAAACTGGGCGGGCTGTGGTACATAAAATATCCATTTGAAGATGGAAGCGGTTTCGTTGTCATTGCAACGACTCGGCCTGAAACAATGCTTGGAGACACGGCAGTCGCGGTTAATCCTGATGACGAAAGATATGATGGACTAGTCGGTAAAACACTGATTCTTCCTCTCGTAGGAAGAAGGATTTCTATTATCGAGGATAGTTATGTAGACCGCGAATTCGGCACAGGAGCCGTGAAGATTACTCCTAGTCACGACCCGAACGATTATGAAATCGGTAAGCGGCACGGTCTACTTTTTATAAAGGCATTTACCGAGACTGGACGAATTGCGGAAACAATTCTTACCGGCGCTCAAGAAAATTCCATTGCAAAAGATTTTATTGGAATGAGTCTGGATGATTGCAGAAAGACCGTAGTTGCAAAATTAGAAGAAGAGGGGCTCTTAGAAAAAACAGAAAAATATACTCACAATGTCGGCCATTGTTATAGATGTAAGACGGTGATTGAACCGTATCTTACGCCTCAATGGTTTGTCCGCACGGCGCCTTTGGCAGAATCTGCGATAAAGGCAGTAGAAGAGAAGAAGATGCGAATCGTTCCGGAATACTGGACGAAGACATATTTTGAATGGATGCGCAATATTCGAGATTGGTGCATCTCACGGCAGATCTGGTGGGGGCACCGCATTCCTGCGTGGTATTGCAAGAAGTGCAATGACGGATTGATAAGAGAACTTGGAAGTGAAAAGATTTCTATCGCAATTTCTGCAAAGCCTATTGTCTCGATAACACCACCTTCCAAATGCCCGGACTGCGGAAGCGAAGACCTTTTGCGCGATCCCGATGTTCTCGATACGTGGTTCTCATCGGCGCTCTGGCCGTTCTCGACACTCGGCTGGCCGGACAAAACAAAAGACCTTTCGACTTACTATCCCACATCACTATTGGTGACAGGGTTCGATATACTTTTCTTTTGGGTCGCGCGCATGATGATGATGGGATTGAAGTTCATGGATGAAGTTCCGTTCAAAGACGTTTACATTCATGCGCTTGTAAGAGATTCCGAAGGAAAGAAGATGTCGAAATCGCGAGGAAACGTTATCGACCCTTTGAGCGTGATAGATGAGCTCGGAGCGGATGCCTTCAGATTTACGCTTGCGGCATTTTGCGCGCAGGGAAGAGATATAAAGCTCGACGAAAAACGGATAGAAGGTTATCGGAATTTTGTTACGAAGATATGGAATGCGGCCAGGCTGGTGAACTCATGCAAAAACTCGGATTTGAATCCTCAAAAAGTTTATCATGCTGAAGACAACTGGATTCTTTCGAGGCTTGCTAGAACTGTTTCATCTGTAAAAATCGGATTGGATAATTATCAGATCGACCGCGCGTCGTCGGCTATTTATGAATTCTTTTGGCATGAGTTCTGTGATTGGTATCTCGAAATTGTCAAGTTTAGGCTCCGCAACGGTGATTCTGCCGCTGTCGAAGTTTCTCATGCAGTTCTAATGGACTCGCTGAAACTGCTCCATCCGTTTATGCCGTTTGTGACAGATGAATTGAATGAACGCATGGGCGGGAAAAATTTTCTCGATATGGAAAACTTTCCGCAATCCGGAAATATCGATGAAGAGTCGGAAAAAATTCTGGAGAGAGTAATTACAATTGTTACTGAGATCAGAAAAATCAGAAGCGAATTCAAGATCGCTCCGTCAATTAAAATAGACATGTATCTTGTGGGAGATAAATCCATTATGCAATTTGAGGAGTGGATATCGCGACTTGCAGGAATACAAAAATTTGAATTAGTCGAGGAGCGCCCGGCTCTTACCCACTTTGCCGCAACTATTGCCGCTGGATATGAAATCTTTATTCCGCTGGAGGGACTGATTGACATCGAGAAGGAAAAAATGCGATTGTTGAAAGAGATCGAGAAATGCGAGAAGCATATTGAGTCATCAGAAAAGAGGCTGAATGATTCAGGGTTCATCTCCAAAGCAGATTCTTCCGTTGTGGAATCTGCGAGAAAGACACTTGATGAATTGAAGAACCGGAAAAACAGTCTTGAGGAATTCTTAAGAACTCTTTGAAATATTTCTTATAAAGTTTACGAAGACACCGAACAGCTAGCACAGGCGCTACGCGTCAATGGACGCCCTGCTTCTCGCAATTTCCTGCTGTCATTGCGAGCACCGAAGGTGCAAAGCAATCTCTTAATCTTAACAGATTGCTGGTATGTTATTATATTTGAAATTGCAAATTGGAAAGTGCAAATTGAAAATTTTATTTTTCCAATTTTCATTTTTCA
>PEWQ01000114.1:0-12664 GCA_002780065.1 Candidatus Hydrogenedentes bacterium CG07_land_8_20_14_0_80_42_17 | reverse complement strand
TAAAAAATTATTTAAAAATCTCCGTGTCTTTGTAACTCCATGGTTCAAAAATGCTACTTGCACGAGCCTGGTAATCAGTAAAATTGTTAAAAAGTAAAAAAGTTCAAGCCTGACCCCGAAATTAATTATTCTTTTATTCTATGTAAATTTCAGCTCTTCGGTTGAGAGACCTTCCTTTAGGATTGTCTTCACCGTTTATTTCGTTTGGCTCGACAGGCTTATTTTCGCCTAGACCTTCTACTCGAATTAATTTTTCGGGCAACCCAAAACGCCTTACCAAAATATTTTTAACTGCATTTGCTCTTTTGATTGAAAGGTTTGAGTTAAAATTTTCGCTCCCTACTGAATCTGTGTAGCCTAATATTCGGATTGAAGAGCCGAGAGCGGAGTTTAAAGCATCTAACATTTTGCGAAGAAGATTGTAATTTTCTTCTCTGACCGCGTCAGAATTAAAATCAAAATAGATCACCGCAGATACCGGCTTACAGTCTCGAGTTTGAGAAATGACTCTGATGCCTGTAGAAGCCTGCGACATTCCTCCTGGACCGTAAGCTACAGCATCGATTACTCCTGAGACCCGAGGCTGAATGATTCTCTTTCCGCTGAGAGGTATCGTTTCACCCTGCAAAATAAAAGTTGTGCCTCTAAATACATTCCATGACAATTCAGCGTATTCTCCCGGATTTATTGTATTCGGACTTATTGAAAGAAAAATTTCCGGAGCCGCAGATGCTATCTCGACGTTTGCCTCTTTAGCTGTCATGCCGCCTCTGCCGCGAGCTGCAATTCTTACGATTGTTTTTTCAAAAATGTTTATTATCTTTTCACCTTCTGTGTTAACGTCTATTCCGTTCAATACAACCTCTTCTGCATTCATTACGCTCCAAGCTATTTTAATCGGCTGACCGCGTGAAACAATTCTTGGTTCTACAGATAATTGAATTTGAGGAGGCATGGGAGGCTCTGGAGGCTGAACGACATTTATTATTTCGGCATTGACATCGGAGACGGTTGGATTTTTTTCTTCAGGCAGAATACTTCCTATTGGAACAATCGTGTGATTTAGCGCCCACCTAGCATCTGCTAAACATTTTTGAATTAGAGAGATCGAACCGCGCTTATCTTTAGACATTTCGTACGCTGCTAAATGTAAATCAGCTTCTGCTCTATGCACTCTCCACACTTCTTTCTCAGGATACGATGACGGATATTCGAGTGCGACGGAAAGCCTATTTCTATAGGAATTATATTTTTCTACGTATTCAGGAAAAGAGGAGACAATTTCATCAGTTAATTCAGGCGGCAAAATAGGTTCGCCTCGACCTATTGTCCGCAAAAACTTTTGGCCGGTTAAGTCGCCAACTCTGAGTTCTTCTCTTGCGGCTCTTTCGAAAGATGCGGAACGAGTCGGACCATTGGCAACTGCCGGTAAAAGAAAGCTGAAAAGAAATATAAATGGAATTGTAATTGAGAATGATTTCATGTTGGTTCCTTCAAACTCCTTTCACTTAATCAATATCAACGCAGGCTGTTATTTAATTCTACTCTTTACCATGAAATGTCTCAAGTGATTTGAAACGGTTGTTCATTCGGTAGACCCAAATCAGAACCTCTGCTACTGCAACATAAAGTTCCGGAGGGACTTCATCGAACAGCTCGACTTTTGACAGAAGCTCGATGAGGTCTCTGTCTTCATGCACCGGAACTCCATTCGACTTTGCAATTTCAATAATTTTTTCTGCAATTTGCCCCCGACCTTTTGCGACTACTCGCGGCGCATTTTCTTTTTCAGGATTGTATCTGACCGCTACTGCTTCGCGTTGGCGCTCTTTAGTCATATCTTGAGGTCAAGCCCAAGTAGAGGTTTTTGTGATTCTTTTTCTTTCGCTTTTATTACGTCGATAGTTATCGACTCGATCTTGAAGCCGATAGAGTCCAATGCTGAATTTAATTCTGTCTGCCCGCCTGCCATCGCTTTTCGTGCTTCTGCAGTTTCGACTCCAAAAGAAAATCCTAGTGTTTTATTTACTGCGTCCATTGCCAAAACTACATTGCCGAATCCGGATGTATTTAATCTCAATCTTACATAAGTTCTTTTTGAATCTTTGCCCGCTGTCAGTTCTGCATCCTTTAATCCGTCGTCGTTGATTGAAAAAGGAATGTTCTGCTCCGGCTCACCGGCTATAAATCTTGCTTCTATTCTGTCGAGCAATTCCTTTGCGGATTCTCTGACCTCTTTATTTTCATCTGGAGAATTGGCAAGCTCTAAGAGCAAACTCTTCCCATCTTTCTTAGCTTTATCGAGATCCATTGCAAGAATTCTTCTTTCGTGTCTTAGAGGATGTGAATCAAAAAGTTCATCTAGCGATTTTGAAAAGGTCATACTTTTTTCAAGACTTAAAGCTTCAGCATCTCTTTTCAGGCTTCGTAATTTTTGAACTAATTTTTCCAGAGAATCGGAAAAAGAAAGTTCGCTTGATTTGATAAGCCCGATTAATTTATCAGAAGCAGGAATTTGATTTGATATCGCTCGGACTGCTTGACGCGGAGTTAAACCGCGTTTGACAAGTTCAATAGCTTTTCTGACAGTTTCACGGTCGATAGGAAGCTCTTTTTCGAATAGAATGTCGATGATCTCTTTTGCCGACTGGTCTGCGCGATTAAATCCCAGCCGCTTCAACACTGTGCCGATGGACGCATCGTCTGCATCCAAGACTTTTAGATGAATCTTCGGATCAAGTGATGCTACCTCAAGCCCTAGTCGTTTGCCTACAGGCAATTCGATCGTTGATTCGGCAAGTAATTTCATTCCGGCAAAACCGATGATGTATCTGTTTTTGCCTAATGACTGAAGTATTGAAGCTCCGATTGTAGAACCCTGAGTGAAACGTTGAAGAAGAACCTGACGCGGTATTTCTTCGACCGCTAATTTTATTTCTCCCGCAGAATGGATAGAACTATTCTGCGCTGGCGATCTGCTTATCTCCGTTTTTGTAATCTTCACGTTCTTTCAGTCTGGATTTCTTTCCGCTTCTATCACGCATATAGAATATCCGAGACTTTTTGACTTTTCCGCTTCGAATAACTTCGATCTTCTCTACCAAAGGAGAATGCAAAGGGAAAATCCTTTCTACTCCTATTCCAAACGAGACTTTTCTCACTGTAAAGGTTTCTTTCAGTCCTGAGTTTTTTCTATGTATTACTATGCCCTCAAACATCTGAATACGTTCACGATTGCCCTCTTTTACTTTAGTATGAACTCGTACAGTGTCGCCAGTTCTAAATGCCGGAATATTTTCTTTCATATACCCTTTTTCAATTTCGGGTATAGATAATTTAATTTTCATCTTCAACTCCTTAATTTGAGCCTCTGATTATGCGATAGACAAAAAATATAATCAAGAGAAAAATGAAAATTTATTTTTTTACACGTTCTTTGAAAATATGGCGAACAGACAGGTTCGCACCTACAAAGGGATACACTAACCACTATTTATTATGCAAAGCTTTCCATTCTTTCGTTCTTCGCTTTATCTCTTCTTCCCGCCATTTTCTGATTTCAGAGTGATTGCCGGAAATTAAAATGTCGGGAACTTTCATCTCTCTGAAATTCTGAGGTCTTGTATAGTGCGGATATTCTATCATCGGGCCGTGAAAACTTTCTTCTGCTAAGGATTCTTCGTTCCCGAGCACTCCTTTGAACAATCTGGCAACAGTCTCAATAACGACCATAGCCGCGACTTCTCCCCCTGAAATTATATAATCGCCGATCGAAAGAAGTTCAGGATTAAAATATTCGATGACTCGCTCATCAATACCTTCGTATCTTCCGCAGATGAGAATTATTTGTGAGCTTACTTTGTTTTTTTCTTCGCACCATTCGGCAAGTTCGATTGCAATCTCCTGATTGAGTCTTATTCCTTGAGGAGAAAGAATTATGATCCTTGAGTTATTTTGATCGCGAATATTCTCTACGGCTTTAAAGAGCGGTTCAGGTTTCAGCACCATCCCTGCGCCGCCGCCGAAAGGCCGGTCATCTATAGTTCTGTGAGGATCATCCGTGTAATCGCGGAGATCATGGACATTGAGATTAAAGATTTTGTTTTGCGTGGCTCTGCCGATTACAGATGCTTTTGAGAATTCGTTGAATAGGGAAGGAATGGTTGCTATTACGTCAAATGAGATTTTACAATTATTTGGTTTGACTTTTAGTTCCACAAAACTTCACCTTTCAGAATGACAACTCCGGCAGAGATATCAACGCTTTTTATGAATTCAGATACTGCTGGAAATTCGCCTTGTCTTGAATCTGACCCTTTTATCAGCCAAGTGTCTATTTCGTATCTATGTTCAACTCCAACGATTTTTCCTATAAGTTTACCGTTTGAATTGCGGACATCGAGCCCGATAAGTTCGAAATCATTATAGCCGTCTTTTCTGGGTGGAAGGGAATTTGAATCGACAATAATACAAGAATTTGTATATTGAGCGACTACCTCGCGATTTGGTTTATTTGCAATAACCCAAAAACATTTTCCGCCGCGCACTATTAATTCTTCTACCTCAATGACTCTGCCGTCATCAAGGCTGTAAACTCCGGGAGCAAGAACTTCAAGCGGCCTATCGGTTTCAAGATGCAGTTCAATTTCACCTTTCAAACCGTGCGGTTTACCCAGCCGCGCCAGCAAAATCTTTTTTGATTTTGCCGACATAATAAATTCTCGAATCCTATTCTATCAGTTCGAGCTCAACAGTTTCGCCTTGCTTCTTAGCGGCTATTGCTTTTATTAATATCCTCAAGGACTTAATGATTCTTCCTTCACGGCCGATTATTCTGCCCATATCTTCAGTAGCGCATGACAACTCGTAGATGCATGACTTCGAGCCTTTAACTTCTTTTATAGAAACAGCCTCAGGCTTTTCTACGAGCTCTCTCGCACAATATTCGATAAGCTCTTTCATGTCCGTCATTGTTCAGTTGCCTCCTTTTCACTTTTTTTGACTTGTTTCAATAGAGCCTTCACTGTTGGAGTCGGTTGAGCTCCTTTTTTTACCCACTCGTCAAATTTAATTGTGTCGAGTTTAATCTCGGGCGGATTGACTATTGGATTGAAAAAACCCAGCACGTCAATTTTATTACCGTCTCGAGGAGCGCGTGAATCCGCCACGACGATTCTATACATCGGACGCTTTTTGGCGCCTGTCTTTCTTAACCTTATTCTTACTGTCACAATGGACCTCCTTCTGTGATTATACAAAAAATTTTAATAACATACACTTTCATTTTTTACATTCCAAACATACGTCCGATTTTTTTACTTATTTTTTTACCTCCTGAAAATACAGACATCATTTCTTTAGCCTGCCTGAATTGTTTCAATAGCCTGTGGACATCGTCGGGCTTTGAGCCAGACCCTTTGGCAATCCTATCCCTGCGCGATACATTAATAAGTTCAGGATTCCTCCGCTCTTCTTTAGTCATTGAAAGAATAATTGCTTCGAATCGCGAAACTTCTTTCTCGCTTGGAATAGCGTCTATCGGAAGAGTGGAACCTCCGGGCAACATCGAGATTAATTCAGACAGCGGACCGATCTTTTTCATTTCACGCATTTGATCAAGAAAAAGTTCGAAATTGAATTTGCCTTTCATCAGGCTCTTAGCGGCTTTTTCAGCCTGCTTTAAGTCGGTTGCTTTGGCGGCTTTTTCAACGAGCGATACTACGTCGCCCATTCCGAGAATTCTGCCGGCAAACCTGTCAGGATGAAATTGCTCGACTGCTTGCGGAGTCTCTCCGGTTCCGATCCATTTTATAGGAATGCCTGTAATAAATCTGATAGAAAGCGCCGCACCGCCTTTTGAATCGCCGTCGGTCTTCGATAGAAATATCGAGTTCAGTCCGATTCGTGCTCTGAAAGCTTCCGCGACTTTTACCGCTTCCTGGCCCGTCATTGCATCCAGCACCATGACTGTTTCAGAAGGATTAATTATTTCGTGAACATCTTTTAATTCATTCATCAGCTCATCATCTATTTGAAGCCTTCCGGCAGTATCTACAATGAGATGCTTGCATTCCAGTGAAGGAAAGATATCGCGGATATGAGCCGCAGATCTTCTTGCATCGTTTGGAAACTGAGGAGGAATAAATTTTGCTCCAATGCGTTCTGCTAAAACTTTTAGCTGTTCAACAGCGGCGGGCCGTTGGAGGTCCAGCGCGGCTAGAGCGGCATTGCCGAAGAGATGAGCTAGTTTGGCGGCGGCAGTAGTTTTGCCCGAGCCTTGAAGTCCGCAAAGAAAATATATGCCGGCAGTGTTGGATGCGGCTTCTGCAACTGCAGATTCACCGCCGAGCACTTTAGTCAATTCGTCATGCACAATCTTTACGAATTGCTGTGCAGGCGTTATCGAATCAAGAACTTCTTTACCGTTTGAGCGTTCCCGCACCAATGATAGAAATTCTTTTACAACTTTGAAATGAACATCGGCTTCCAATAGCGCAAGTTTAATTTCGCGCAGAGCAGGCTCAATATTTTCCGGAGTTATTTTTCCGTAGCCGGAAAGATCTCGGAATGCGCGGTTCAGCCGTTCTGTTAAAGCTTCAAACATCAGCCGATCACGCTTAATACTGACTCGAGCTCACTCAACATATTTTTTTGAGCGGAGTTTTGCCCGATACCAGAACGGCTCATCTTCTTATTAAAAGTTATGAGCGTTTCTAATAGATGAAGTTTCTTTTCGAAATTGGATATTTTCATAATTCCTGCCGCAATATGTTCGTAAACGCTTTGGCGAGAAATTTTAAGATTTTTTGCGATTTCATTGACTGAGAGATCCTCATTAAGCCTTAGACTCAATATTTCAAATTGCCTTTTTGTCATTGCTAAGGCATATAAATCGAGGATCATCGAAAGAGCAAATCTATTCTTCAATAATTTATCGAACTGTTCGGAATAATTTGAATTTTTATTTACCTTTTTCATAAACTGTCATGTAAGGTAATATACCCTTACATAATGTCAAGAGGTTTTTGAAAAACTTTACTGGTTTGATTGCATGCATTTCTATTTATTCACAAATTACTATTCACATCTACAAGATTTACACTTTGTATTTTTCAGACTAAAGTCTTCTCATGCGGGTCTTCGATAGAATTGCGTCAAATGCCTTTGTGCTGCTTCTCTCTAGATTGTTTCAGAAACTGATGGGATTCATTGCACTCTGGTTTCTGGTGCGGCTCATGTCGCCGTCAGATTTTGGGCTCTATTCGTTCGTGCTCGTCTGGATTGCGACTGCGTCGGCGTTTACTGATATGGGGACTTCGAGCGGAGCTGTCAGGCTTTGGTCAGAAGACTCGGTTCGAATGGCAAAATTGCTCCCGAAACTTTTTCTTCTCAGAACAGTATTCGTAATTATAGGGGCAGTTATTTCAGTTGTGATCTGGATTCTGTTTTATCCTCAGCTTTCTCATTGGTGTTTAATTTTTGTTTGCTTAGGAATAATTCTCCAGTTTTATTCGGTGGCGTGGACTCCGTTTCAGGCTGAACTCAATAATATGCCTCCTTTTATTTGGTCGGCAGTCAACAGAATACTTGTCGTTTCAGTTTTAATTTTAGCTCTGATTATGAAAGCTAAACTACCAATAATTCTCGCAATTGAAATTTTGCTGCCGATTTTTTTGATTGCAAAACTTATCAAAGAATCAATGGCGATAGCAAAACAGAAAATTAGAAGCGGAGAGGATGTACCTTCATTTGAAATTTCAAGAATCTTTTCGGATGTTCTGCCGCTTGGCATCTGGAACATCCTAACCATTCTTTATTTTAGAATCGATGTATTTATGCTGATGAAGATGACAGGGGAGAGGTTTGTCGCAGAGTATTCAGCTGGTTTTAGATTGATCGAACCTCTCTTGACTCTGCCGGGAGTTTTAGGAGCGAGCATCATGCCGATTGTCGTAAGCAGATGGACGGGCATGGATAAAGAAGGCGCGCTCAGATCAGTCGATCGGGCATCGAGAATCATGCCGCTGACAATGACACTTATTGCATTGCCGTTGTCGGTTTTTTCTGAGGAGATAATCGGCGCGCTTTTCGGTGTGACTTACAGAAATTCTGCAAATGTAATGTCGCTTATTGCATGGACATTGCCGCTTTCCGGTTGGTCTTACGCGTGGAGCTCTTTGATTCTTGCTGAGCGGAAATACAGATACAACAACTTGTTGGCGTTCTTGGCTCTGATAGTAAATTTTATTGGAAATCTCTGGGCGATTCCGAGATACGGGATTACAGGCGCCGCGGCAATGACCGTAGGAACTGAACTGATATGGTCCATCGGAACTTGTGCTCCTTTTGCAAAAACCCATTCGCCGCTTTTGAAAAATTTTGCTTCACATATGGCAGTTATCGTGTTGGGAATCTCTATAGCCGGAACTCATTTTGGAAATTTGACTTTGACGCATCGTATAATTTTATTATTCATTGCTTTATTCTCAATGACAGCTTTGGCAAGAATCCTGAAACTTTTTAACTCTGATGACATAAAAGGAATAATGCTTTTTTTGAAAAGGGTGAAAAAGTAGATAAAAATATTTAACCACGGAGCACGGAGACAAAATGAAAAAATTATTTAATTAGCTCCGTGTTTCAAAAATGTTTTTATTACTCGAATTCGTGCTTCAAGGTTCTCGTCATTAATTTTTGAAGTTCTTCTTTCGGACTTTTGTTATCGAATATTACGGACTTAACCGCAGAGATAATCGGAGTCTCAACTCCGAGGCTTTCTGCCCATTTGGAAGCTGATCTCGCAGTCTCGACTCCTTCAGCGACCATTCCGAGTGAAGAGAGAATATCACTTATCTTTCTGCCTTTTGCCAGCTCAATTCCGACTCGCCTGTTTCTCGAATGTTCGCTTATGCATGTGGTTACGAGGTCTCCGATTCCAGAGAGCCCTGCAAATGTCTTTTCGCGCGCCCCTGCCGCAACACCGAGTCGAGTCACTTCAGCGATTCCACGTGTGACCAGAGCTCCAAGCGCATTGTCGCCGGCGCCCAAACCTTTTCCGATTCCAGCCGCTATCGCAATAGGATTTTTTAAAGTGCCTCCGAGTTCGACTCCAATCACATCGTCCGATGTGTAGATGCGAAATATTTCGGTAGAGAGAAATTCTCTGAGCTCTTCAATATTTTTCCCGGCCATGACGATAGTCGTCGGAAGCCCGCGCCCAACCTCTTCCGCATGACTTGGCCCGGACAGAGCAACTATTCGCTCTGGGACAACGCAGAGATTATTTTGGAGAACTTGAGTCATTCTGAGTGGAGGAATAGTTTCTTCTGCCAGACCTTTTGTCGCGGATATGATGCGGGCTTTAGTTGGAATAAATTCTTTTAATTGCTTTGCAACTTTTCCAAGATATTTTGATGGGACGACGAAGACTACTATTTCGGAACCGTCGAGCGCAGATTCGGCGTCTGATGTGACAGTTAAATTTTCCGGAATTAGAACTCCGGGTAGATACCTTTTATTTTCACGAAACTGTTTAATTTCAGCAGACTCTTCTTCGAATGCAGTCCAAAGCGTCACATCTTTTTCGGCGCGTTGCCACATTACTGCGAGAGCTGTGCCCCAGCCGCCAGCTCCGATTACAGCTATTTTATGATTCATTGTTCGAGTCCGCCCCATATTTTAGATTCTGTTCCGTCGTAAAGGCGTTTGATATTAGAACGGTGTTTGTAAATGATCATGCCTGCAAGAATTGTCGAGACTACTGCAATATCCTTGGATGGAGACAACCAGCACATGAATGCCAGAACTACCGCGCCGGTAATTGCACCGGCGGATATTGTTCTTGTTGCAAGCGGACCGACGACAGCGAAAGTTAAAAGCGCGAACAAGAATGGAATCGGAGCGAGAGCAGAAAAGATTCCTGCACCTGTTGCAATTCCTTTTCCGCCTTTACCTTTGATCCAAACAGGAAAGAAATGGCCTATTACGGCAGATGCTCCGGCGGCGATTCCCGCGCGCTCAAAATAAAAATATATCAAAATTATTACCGGCACGAATCCTTTCAAAAAATCAAGAGCGAAACAGATTGCACCGTATTTTTTGCCTGCAACTCGCCAGATATTTGTAGCGCCTATGTTTCCTGAACCGTGTTCTCGAATATCGATACCGAGTTTTTTTCGAGCGATAATGTATCCGAATGGAATTGAACCTAAAAGATAGCCAAAACAGATTGCAAGAATATAGATAAAAAAATATTTCATCGACGGAATTCTAGCACGATTGGAACTCCAATGTAACCTCCGCTTTTTCGTATCGAAGAAATTATGTATCTTGCGAGCGCCGCCGGAATATTTTTTGATCCGAAGATGATGAAAGACGGCGGAGCAATGGATTTCTGAATTCCGTATTTAATTCGAATTCCTTTCGGAGCTCTTTCAAAAGAATCAGCAAGAATTTTATTGAGTTCTGATGTGCGAATGTGCCTTCGTGAATTTTCACCGACTGCCAGCGCAGTTTCTAATAATTTCTTAATTCTCAATCTTTTCAAAGCTGAGATGCTGACTATCGGAACATGGGATTCTGAACCGAGCTTATAGCGTATAGTATCAATGACATCGTCGTATTTTTCTTCGACGTCCGGATTGAGCTGTTTGAAACTGTCCCATTTATTCAGCGCGATAACCGCGCCTTTTCCAAGTTGAAGCGTAGCATCGACAATCTTGATATCCTGCTCAGTTACTCCTTCTACAGCGTCTGCAACAATAATTGCGACGTCTGCGCTTTCGACGGCTTTTTTTGCGCGGCCGACCATAACCGATTCAAGTTTGGTATAGGAAGTTCGATTCTTCCTGATGCCGGCAGTATCGATCAAAACGAGATTTCCGTTTTCGAGAGGAATCATCGCTTCGATCGCATCTCGAGTTGTTCCCGGAATTTCCGATACAATCACTCTTTCTTCGCCGAGTATCGTATTCATGAGCGAAGACTTTCCGACATTTGGACGGCCTATTATTGCAAACTTAGTTGAAACTGTTCGAGACTCTTCTTCCTGATTTTCTCCGGCCAACTTGACGGCATCTTCCATAAGCTCATAAACGTTTCTGCCGTGCTCAGCAGATATGCCGATGATTTTTTCAAAACCTAGAGATGAAAAGTCAGTCCATAGCGATTCTAATTTAGTTAAGTCGATTTTATTGACCGCAACAATAATTGGTTTTTTTCCTCTTATTTGATTTGCAATAACTTTGTCGGCAGGCAATAGTCCGTCTCTGCCGTCAACAACGAATATTATGACATCCGAAATGGAAATTGCGACTTCGGCTTGAAGAGTGATCATTTCGCCGAATTCGTCTTCGACTCCTATTCCGCCTGTATCTACCCACCTGATTATTTTTCCGTCGTAATCTATTGTCTCTTCAAGTCGATCCCTTGTTACTCCGGGACAGTCATCTACAATCGATTTGCGGTGCCCGATGATTCGATTGAAGAGACGGGATTTGCCTACATTTGGTCTTCCGATTATCGATATTGTTTTCATAATTCAGATCCTTGCCGCAGTTTAGCAAAGAACTCAGTTAAAAGTTTTGAGCATTCGTCAGAACATACTCCGAAAATAATTTCAGGTTTGTGATTGAGCTTGGAGTTTGGAATCACATCGAGCACACTTCCTGCGGCTCCTGCTTTTTTGTCTCTGGCGCCTATCACTACTCTTTTTATTCGAGCAAGTACGATTGCTCCAGCGCACATAGCGCACGGTTCAAGAGTTGTATAGAGTGTAGCCTCAGGCAGACGGTAATTACACATAGCCTTTGCCGCTTTGCGTATTGCGATCAGCTCGGCATGAGCCGACGGATCGGAATTTTTAATTGGAGAGTTAAATCCCTCGCCGATGATTTTATCGTTCTGAACAATAACGGATCCGATAGGAATTTCTCCGACTGCTCCGGCTTTTTCGGCAAGATCGATGGCTTTCAACATATATGTGCTGTCATTTGACATGATCAATAGACTCTACTATCCGCTCAGCGCAACATCAATAGAGTTCGGAGATTTCATTTCAATAAAAAATTTATTAATATTTTTTTAGACCGATAATATGATAGAATAACAAATGAGGTTTGGATAATGACTCAAATGCTGGACATAAATGGAATTTTAGTGACTCAACTCGGTGACCGAATTCCATGCAAGCTTGTGGATGTAAACGATAAAGGGTATCTAGTAATTTATGCTCTGGATCCTGTTGAGATTAATTCAAGACTGCAATTGATGACAAACTCTCCAAGAATTAATTCGGTGATAAAAGTGACTTCATCTGATAACTCCGGTGACAGTTATGTTTTAGAGGCGTTGCCTGAGGAGCCGATCGAAAATATTCGCGCAAAAATAGTAGAAGGAAAGATCAAAGATATTATCGATCATTAACTAATGATGGATGAAAAATGAAAATTGGAAAAATAAAATTTTCAATTTGCACTTTCAAATATTATAACTCGTCATGGAGGCACGTGCGCCACTCGTCAATGGACGCGTTGCGACGAAGAACGTGTGAAATAATTGGGCGTAATCAGCGTAATCAGCGTAATCAGCGTAATCAGGGGACACATAACTTAATTCATTGACATAACCATTCCTCTCCGCTGTAATTTTCTCTATGGCAAGAATT
>PEWQ01000192.1:9617-12767 GCA_002780065.1 Candidatus Hydrogenedentes bacterium CG07_land_8_20_14_0_80_42_17 | reverse complement strand
CCGGTTATTAAGGCGGATCCTCAGGATGATATCTTTTTATCCGCAGGGTTATGGGGCAAAGCTGATTATATTGTGAGTGGTGATAAACACCTCCTGAATTTAGGCAAATACAATAAGATTAAGATTATTACAACATCGGCATTTTTGGATATTATCAATGACGCATCAAAATAATTCAGTTATCTTTTCCGACAATTCAGCTTACCTTACGACGCTCACGCTTCTTCCACTCGAGTTTACTCTCCAATTTGAAAAACCTATTAACCCATGGCTCTTCTTTGGTTCTACTCTGCGAGGCGGGCTCGGCTTTATGCTAAAACGCTTCGTCTGTATCCGAAGAGATAAAATCTGTGAAAAGTGTCCGATTAGAATTAACTGTATCTACAAAAAACTGTTTGAACCTACTACAGAAAATTTCTCTTCGATATTCAAAGGAGTTCATGATCTCCCACGGCCTTTTATTCTAAATGTCTCTGATATTCAAAATGAATCGACTGATGAATTAAAATTTGGTTTAACTCTCATCGGTGACTCTGCAAAGAATGCGCACTATTTTATCAATGCCTTCATCGAACTCGGAGATAAGGGAATCTCAAAAGAAAAATTGAAATACAAAGCAATTTCTGTCACTTCCTTCAATGCGGCGATTTATACAAGAGAAGCCGAGCTTGTAAAGATTCCTTTGCCAACGCAGATAGTTGGAGAGGATTCAGGTATCGATGGGGTTATATCTGTTGAATTGAATTTCATCACTCCTGTCCGAATAAAAGAGAAAGGCTCTTACTATTGGTCTGGCTCATTCAGTCCACTCTTTAGAAGTTTGCTCCGAAGAATTACTCTGCTTGAAACTCTTTATTGCGGAGCTTCACCTGAAAGAAATATTCAGGAACTTCTCACTATTTCAGATGAAGTCAAGCTCATCGAGATGAAGCGAAGATTTCGAGATCAGAGGCGCTACTCAAAACGACTCGACAAAATAACATTGCACGGAGGTTATCTCGGTAAATTTGTTTATGCAAATTTTAATCCCCAACTGATTTCATTACTTAGGATCGGTGAGAGAATTCATATCGGGCATAATGCGACATTTGGTATGGGAGAATTCAAACTCGATTTACTTCAACCTAGCTTGAAATAATTTCAACTTAACTTCCAATCATTTACTCAATAATTTTTATAACTCATTATTTATTAGATCTCATTTTTTGGTATAGCAATTGCTTTACTCAATTGTATGAAAGCATTGTATGACAAAGCATTTTACTTTATCTACGATACTTCTCTTGTATTGTCCAGACCAGGCTTACGGCTCAGCAAGCACGAGAAACGCCTTGTTATCTCCGATAAAGAAAAATGTCTGGAAGAGATTCCTTTCTTCCGCATAACCAGCATAACTCTCTCTAAAGGCATCTCGCTTACTACGGATATGTTGATGAGCCTTTCGGAGAAAGAGATCGAGGTTGTATTTGTCGATGGAATAGGAAGACCGTTCGGCTCTTTTATCGGCACTGCGCATATGCGTTCGGCGCGATTAAGACGAGCTCAATACGCCGCATTCAATTTAAGCAAAGGCATATATCTCGCTCGAGTTTTTGCTGAGGCTAAAATCCGGAATCAGGTAAAGCTCTTGCAGTATTTTACTCGAAACGAACCTGATGAAGAAGTCGGAACGATAATAATTCAACTGAAGGAGATTCTTGAAACTCTTGAAAATTTTGCGTCTGACGCCGCTGAATCTGCTCGATCATCGATAATGGGATACGAAGGACACGCCGCCAGAATATATTGGAATGCAGTATCAAGGCTTCTCGAAGATAAGGCAGAATTCAACGGCAGAACCGGAAGAGGCGCAATCGACTCCGTAAATTCTTGTCTCAACTATGGATACGCGATTCTGTATGGAGAAGTCTGGAGGGCGATACTTCGAGTTGGACTGGATCCTTATGCGGGATTTCTCCATTCAGACAGAGATGGAAATCTCTCGCTTGTTTACGATTTGACTGAGGAGTTCAGACAGCCGCTTGTTGATCGCGCAATCATCTCTACTTTCAGACGGAAATGGAAACCCGAGCTCGATTCTGAAGGAAGACTTAGCATCGTGAGCAGGAAGCATATTCTCGATTTAGTAAAGGAGAATCTTGATCGTGAGAATTATTCAGTAACTCGATTAATCGCGGCTCAGGCAAAATCGCTGGCAGATTATTTTATTGATAAAGGCGTGTATCAGCCTTTGAAAAGGAGGTGGTGGTAGATTGAAAGAGCGAATTACTATTGCATTGTATGATCTCGAATCAAATAAGTACAGGAAGAAATCACAATCCTCGTGTGAAAATCACGGATTGAAGAGGTTTCAATACAGCGGGTATATGGGGAAATTACCTATGACTTTAAGAAGGAAACTTTTTGATGAGATTAGAAAGCATATTTTGATGAGCAAAAAGAGCGGCAGAGTTCTTGTGATGCCGGTCTGTGAGTTGGATTTTGAGTCGGCTTTTCTTTTTGAGGAAGCTGAAGAGGTGAATGAAGAAGATGATAGATATTTATGTTGATGCGTCCTGTTACAGGAACCCAGGGCCGGGCGGAGTTGGAATAGTTGTGAATCATAACGGGAGTTGGGAGGAGAGATGTGAGATATCGATCGAAGATACGACGACAAGTTCGAAGCTGGAACTGATGGCGATTATCGAGGCGTTTAATCTCATCAGAAAGAGGAAGTATAAGGCGCGAGAGGTGCTTATTCATTCGGATTCTCAATATGCGTTAGGAATAGTTGAAGGCGTATTTCTGCCTAAAAAAAATATCGAGCTCTGTAATAAGTTGCAGGATCTTGCTTGTATCTTTCCCGAAGTAAAATACAAGCATATTAGAGGAGAAGAAAACCCAGCGGACATCTATGCAAGGAAGGCTTCGATGAAAGCGGCAATTAAATTAGGATTAATTTTTTTGGATAAAGCGAACGAATTATGATATATTAACGATGCAGTGACATAGGAGATAATATTTTTTTGAAAGGGAAAGAAATATGAGAAAAGAGAGAGCTGTGCCTGAAAGTAGTATATTTTGTAAAGAAAGAGTTGAGGCACAGAGGGTCTTTGACAAAGTAATGATAGAGTTGCGAAGAGAAGAGAATTAGGAGCGGTTTGAATAGAG
>PEWQ01000192.1:0-9192 GCA_002780065.1 Candidatus Hydrogenedentes bacterium CG07_land_8_20_14_0_80_42_17 | reverse complement strand
TCCCGAATGAAAGGGAATTGCAACTACTGTAATCTATGAAGATGTACACACGAGGGCGTGCGCACATGCAAATAAGGTGCAATAACATTTCTATATGAAGCTACAACCTCATAGTGGACTCTCAATGGTAAAATTTATTTTTTGAAAACTTTAGAATATAGTATTGAATGAGTAAGATAATAATATCAAAATGAAGGTAGCCGCAGGATGAAGCCTGAGGCTACCGATGAAATGAAATTTCCAGTCTCCAGATTATTTCGTTAAGTAATTTTACTTTTCTGCCGATGAGAACTTTTGAAGATTATTTTTTGGAGGAATTATGTCAATTGTTTCATCTTTAGGAAGTAGTGATGCTGGAAATGCAATTACTAATGCTACAACAAAGCAATTGGGCAAAGATGAATTCCTGAAGCTTCTGTTGACCGAAATGAAGTATCAGGACGCGATGGATCCTCTGAAGGATAAAGATTTTATAGCTCAGATGGCGCAGTTCTCTTCGCTCGAACAGACTACAAATTTGGTCGATGAGTTTTCAAAGGTTGCTCAGCGCTCTCAGAATAATGAAGCTTTGTCGATGCTTGGCGGAACTGCAAAAGCGGTTGACACTGATACAGGCGAGACTCTTGAAGGAATTGTCACATCAATTAAATTGAACGGAGACGATCCTGAATTAACTTTAATGAAAACAGACGGAAAGATTTCAGTTGTAAAATTAAGCCAGATATCTGATATCTCGCTGGCTGGAGTTCCAAACTGAAATAATTAATTTTTTTATTTGATTGAATAATACCAGGCTAAAATAGAGGAAAGAGTCTTTGACTCGAACGGTCGGACTTCATCTGAAGAGACCGTGTGCCTGCTGACTTATCGAGGCAGGCCGAAATATTGCGGTGGACGGAAGTAGAGTGGGACCGCATAGCTTGGAGTGAAAAGATGAGGTCAAGCTTCTGGATAGGAGCAACAGGTCTCTATCAGCATCAGCAGGCGCTGGATGTTGTTGCGAATAACGTTTCAAACGTTAATACGACTGCATTCAAAGGCTCAAAAATTCATTTTGAAGATCTATTTTCGATAACTATGAGGCTTGGCGGAGCTCCTGCGGATTCTGCCGCATCCAGTGTCAATCCTGTGCAGAAGGGCTTGGGAGTGGGGCTAGCCGCAATTCAGAAGAACTTCAATCAGGGCACGCCGGAGCTGACAGGCAGAGATCTCGATCTTTCAATTATGGGTCCTGGATTTTTTGTTGTCCGAGCGCCTGACAATCTTCCTAACACAACTTACTACACTCGCAACGGACATTTTCAAATCAGCGCGAATGAAGATACTGATAGTACGTATCAAGGTCCGATCAATTTGGTGACATCCGAAGGATATACTCTGCAGGGAGTTAATTCCACGATCGATCCTTTGACCGGCGAATACGTATTGCCTACTGAGGCGGCTCTTGACGATATTACAATCGATCCGGCATCCAGGCTTATACCGTTTGCTACGACTTACGCGACATTCGGTGACAACCTCGATGCAGTAAGTCCGATTGCAATAGACCCGCAGATATTTAGTCAGAGCACTCTTGGAGTTGACAGAAGTTTTAGACTTGAATTTCAGAAGGCAAAATTCGATGACTCGAATGGAGATTCATATTTTTTCTTCAAGGCTCAGAATCCAGCGCAGAATGCTGATGGGAGCTATTCTACTTTAGTTGATGGAACTGCGGGCGGAGATATCACGGGCATCGTACAACTCGACAAAGACGGTTTTGTCACAGGCGTCTACCAAAATTCTGATGCGGACAGTTATCTCACAACGGCAGATATTGCCGCTCTAGCGCCTTGGGCTCGCATAAATGGAAACGGCAATCCTATCTTTACAGTCGGCACTGCGCCGCTGACAGGAATACTAGGAGAGGCAATTCAAAGACCGGAAGGCGGAGCACTGACTCTTGCGACGCCTGCAGTTTTCAATGTCGATTCAGGAATTTTAGATGTGAATTCAACAGTGATTACTTTGAATGGTAAAATTCTTACTAACGGAGTCGACTACACAGAGACTCCGGCAACAGGAACGATTACTCCGCTCACAGCGTGGGATACCGGAGACTGTTCGATTTCGTATACAACTAACGGCGGGACTGTGCAAGTCACAGGAGAAACTCATTCAATATCGAATCCTTCTTCGAATATTAATTTTACTCTTCTCAATCCTCCAGCCTCGAATGGAACTCTTGTCATCAATGCTACTCGAAATGGAGCACCTCTTGTTGAGAACACTGATTACTCGGTTGATTATGAAAAAGGAATAATTTCTCCGATAACATTTTGGGCTCCTGGCGCAGTCACGGTGAATTACGATCAGGCTGATACTCGAGTCGATATGGAATTCGGCGTAATGAATCAGCCGCTTTATTTCAGAAATAATCTTGTGCCCGGAAATGGACTTTCCATTCCGGCTCCGCGCACAGCATCTGAGACTATTGTGGGAACAGCTATGAATATGTTCGATTCGAATGGCAATGAACATTCGCTCTCTTTTTCATTCGAACGTTTGAGCGATCACCGATGGATGTGGCAGGCAACACCGACCTATCGTTATGAGCAGGATGCCGCTGTGATTACTGACGGAGCAACAGGCGGAGGAACTACTTCGGACGGAATGCTCGTAATGCCGAATACTTTGATTCAGAATTCAGATGGAACTTACGACATAAATATTGAGACCGATGAGGGCGGAGGATATCTTTCATGGACACAATTACCGCCTACTGCGGCATTTCCGGAAACAGGCGGTTCGAGCCGCTACTTCAGAGTTGCTGATCCTGTGACAGGTGCTATCGAGTTTTCGCGCGATATAGATACGAGCGGATCCGGCTTCAAAATAAAGACTGATTACAAATCGAGTTCTACTACCGGCGACGGAATAATCTCTTTTGATGCAAATGGATATTACGATCCGAACGCGGCTTTAGACCCGTTGAGCACTCAAATTGTAAATCCGGTTTCGCTGACGCCTTTGAATGCGAACCTTTTGACTATTGCGCCTGATTTCAGTTCTATAACTCAGAGCGCGCGGAAATCAGACGTCGCAATTCTCAATTCGAACGGATTTAAAGCTGGAGACCTTTTGAAATGGAGTATAGATGATTCTGGGCGAATAGTTGGCGATTATTCAAACGGCAAACAGCAGTTACTTGCGCGGGCAACGTTGGCAAAATTTCGGAATCCCGAAGGTATGATAGCTCGCGGTGAAACTACATTTTTGCCGTCCAACTCGAGCGGAACACGGGAACTCATATTTGCAAATTCATTGACCTCTGATGGCGAATTCAACGGCACAACGCTTATTCCAAAAGCGCTTGAAACATCGAACGTGGATATGGCGGATGAACTTTCAAATATGATTATTTATCAGAGAGCGTATCAGTTCAATTCACGCATCGTCACTACGACTGATGAAATGATTAAGGAAGCGATAGGAATGAAGAGATGAGAATCACGACACACGATTCACAAGAATTAAGGAGGAGTTAGAATGCAACATGTAGAGATAAACGTTGGGATTAAAAAAGAGCAGAAGGGGACTCAGAATGGAGAAAAAAATCTTCAGGCTTCTCTGGCGGCAGGAAAATTTTTGGGAGCGCAGGCAATAAAGAATGCTTTCAGCCTCGATTTTGAATCGATGTTTCTGGATATGTTCACAGAGATTGAAACTCCACGCGCAAAAACAGAGGCGCCTGCTCCGCAACAAGTAAATTTGAATCCGATCCAATCGTCCTCTCCGACTAATGTGAAGCCGATAAGTGATGCTGTTGATAGAAATGTTCTGCCTCAAAGAATTGATACCGAGAGCAAAGCAATTGAAAATAATAATTCGGCTCCTGCAACTAATTCTGAAAATGCGTCCGGCTCGGAAGAAACAAAGAGCAAAGTTGAAACCAAAGATGCTTCCGCGTCTGCCGGTCAAACTGAAAACAAGACGGTAAGTAATGAAAAAGTCGAGGCGGAAAAGATTCAGATTCGAGCGGTAAGAATGGAGCTATCTGCGGCATTGCAGAAAAAATTAAGCGCGGAAGAACTAAATGATCTCAAAAAGAAAATTGATGATTTGATTAATGATGATGAGATATCGGTCGGAGTTTTAGTTTCAGAGATAATGAAGATCGTATCTGATTTAGCAGGGCACCAGGATCTGACAAATGTGACGAATGAAGTTCCGAAAGAAGACGGCGAGGCGATGAAGAAATTCTTCAAACGTTTCTTGAAGGAGATCGGCAAGGCTGTCGAAACAGCTTTGGATAAGCCGAATGAAAATCAGATGGAACAAAAAGTTGAACCTCAAATAGAAGCCAAAGTCGAGTCGGCGCTGCAGAAGTTGGTACAGAAGATAAATCCAAAACCCATCGAGAATCAGTCGGAAAATAAATCGGTCGAAATCAGGCAGGAAATTTCTGCGGAGAATTTAAATCAGAGAAGCGAGAATATCGAGCGCAGGGAAGAGACTCCGAAAGTTGTTGAACTTCGAAAGAATCGAGCGAGAGAAACTGCTGAAAATCAAGAGGCAGTCAAGCTCGAACAAAGAGATGTTAGAACTGATCAGAGTGAAATTCTAGCGTCGACAGCAGTGAAGGCAAAGGCTAAGGTTCAAGCTCCGACAGCGCCTGTTTCAGGTTTAGCGGAAGGAATAAGCGAGGTATCGCGGTCAGGCAGAAGTTCGGAAGAAACTCAGAATTTCTGGCAGAATTCTTACAATCAGAATTCATCTCAGAAGGGAATCAACCAGACTTTTCAAACTCAGAAGCAGACAACAACTCAAAAACCGCAGCAGAACCCTGTCTTCGAACAGATAGTGCAGAACATGAAGATATTCGTTACAGAAGGGAAGAGCGAGGCGACGATCAGACTGAAACCTGAGTTTCTTGGTAAAGTTGAGATGAAAGTCACGGTCGAAGACGGAAAAGTTAATGTGAAATTTACTGCGGAAAACAGCGCGGTTCGGAGCGCGATAACGGAGAACATTCAGGAACTGAAGAAGAATCTTTCTGAATTAGGGCTTGAGGTCGAAAATGTAAATGTGATGCTCGCAGGCGAATTCACGGATGCGAATACAGAGAACAATGACTCGGAAGAAAAATCCGGCAGAGAATCTCGGCGCGTTTATGGTGGTGGAGATCTTGATGAAGAGGAAGAGATTGAGAGTGAAGAGCCACGAGCAGTTGTTGACGGTTCAACAGTCAGGTACATTGCATAATGAACAGTAAGATAGATCCGTCAAGACTTCCGATTGAACAGATTGGAAGAGTTGACCGGAGAGAGTCGGAATATAAGCCGGAAAAATCTCAAATTCAGCAGGGCGGATTTGACCGCGTTCTGAGAGAAGAAGCGACCGGTCTTAAATTCTCTGCTCACGCAGAGGAAAGAATTCAACGGCGTGATATAAATTTCTCCACTGAAGAATTGGGGAAACTCCGAGGCGCAGTTGAGCGTGCAGAGAATAAAGGCTGTAAGGACACTCTTATACTATTGGGAGAAAAGGCGTTTGTAGTATCGATAAAGAATAAAACTGTTATCACTGCCATTTCCGGCAGTGCGATTAAAGAAGGAGTATTTACAAAGATTGATTCGGCGGTAGTTAGTTAGTAGGGGCGAACCTATGTGTTCGAGCGAAATGTGTAGAGGCGCATGGCATGCGCCCAACGATTTATGATTTACTGGTCCAGCATGGATGCTGACCGAGGTCTCCAGGGAAGGATGGCTCGCACTGAATAAGCGCGTGACAGAAGGAGAGTAGGAATTATGCTGCGTTCACTTTTTACGGGTGTAACCGGTCTAAAAGCGCACCAGGTTAGGCTGGATGTTATTTCTAACAATATAGCCAACGTTAACACAACAGCATTCAAAGGATCGAGAGTGAGATTCGACGATGTATTGTCGCAGACGATAGAGATTGCGACTGCGCCGGAATCGGGAAGGGGCGGACAGAATCCAAAGCAGATTGGTCTTGGAGTTTTGGGAACAACTATTTCGCGCGATATGACTCAGGGCGCGATCGAGATAACAAATAAGACGACTGACCTTGCAATTCAAGGCGGAGGATTTTTTGTTCTTCGCGATGGAGAAAATATCGGAGAATATTTTACGCGTGACGGAAGTTTTGCGGTGGACCGCGATGGGAGCCTCGTAGAGGCATCTAATGGTTTTCGAGCTCAAGGTTGGAATTCATACCTTGATTCCAAAACTAATTCGATGGTTATCAATTCTTCGAATCCTGTAGAGAATGTAGTTTTAAATATGTCTCAGCAGATGGCTCCGATTGCAACTTCAACGGTTGAGATGGGAGGAAACCTTGATGTTAGGATGAGCACTGCAATCGATCCAATCCGAGTCAGTTGGCAGAAGAATGGAACTTCACGTGAAATTGAAATGAGATTCAAACATGTTTCTCCAAGTCTGAATCTGTATTTATGGGAGGTTTATGACCCGTCTCAAATTGACGCTACGACCGGAGATTATACAAAACTGACTACTGATATGAACGGTATGGAGATGTCCGGAATATTAGAAGTAGATGATAACGGAAAAGTTGTTGCGAATTATTTGAATACAGCGGATGACAATGCCGCTGATCCGGCTGCCGATTTTCTTGATGTAAGCGAGTTACCGGATTCTGGAGACCTTTGGGCGCTGAATTATCTAACCAGAACTTTTAATGGCTACGACTTTTTTACGCTCGATTCGAACGGCGACGGTGATTCAATTCAATTTGAGGAAGATTCAAGACTAACTTCTCAATCTAGTTCGACGAATGCGATAGACCCTACTGTAAATGATGTCACGATCACAGTTCCAAATGCGCCTCTTTCTTCTACACCGCTTGCAGGTGGAACTTATCCAAATGGATTTACTCAGGATGCTGTGTATCAGACAGGCACCTCGGCTGCGGGAAATGCAAACCTTCCTGGAGATGGATTGGGAGCTCCGGTTCAGTACGTAGAGTCTGTTACGAACGAAGTTGTTTCTAAGATTTCGTCGGACAGAACTCAGTTACAACTTGCTCATTCGAATATTATTGATTCGGCTCGCGCAAATCCTGCCGCAGATGGCAGAATGTCTTCTGCAAATGGAACTGATTCTGATTCGCTAAGGCTTTTTATTGATGGAAATGAATATACTCGAATTGACAATGCAGATGCTTTTACTTCGGGAAATACTGAGTTCAAACTCGATCCTGATAACGGCGTGATCACTTTAGGGTCATCGCTTGCGAATGGAATCAATGCGATAGTTACTTACGATTACGAAATGAGACCGACTAATACTCGTTCGATTCCTTCTACAAATACTATGACACTGGAATTCGGAGCGCGTGGATTGGGAGGTGGAAATCGAACTACATGGACAGGAACGACGACAAGCACTACCGATCTTTCAGCGTTCTACGTTTCAGGTTCGGGAACTTTGACATTAGTAGATACTTCAAGAAGTGTTAGCGAATCCTTTACTGAAGTTGCGAACTCGGTTCTCGATGCGAATTTAGGCGCAAATCAATTCAAAATAGACCCGACAACAGGACAGTTAGTTATGGGAACTTTTTCGAATGGTGATGCAGTTGAATTAGCAGATACTGTTTCAGGTTCTTATCAAACATTCAGATCATGGGGCGAAGAACAGACTTCTACAGTTGTTGTCGGCACTACGGTTGACAATGCGGAGATTGCATTTGCAGCTCTTCCTGATTCAGGTGGACAGAATCCGCCTTATATTTCCGGCTCAGTCGGAACGATTCAGCTCGCGAATGTTTCCGCAGGCGGAGCAGTAGAAACTTTTGTTGAAGTTGCATGGGGACAATCTCTTTCTGCTCGACAATTTTCTGTGAATCCTCAAACTGGCGATTTATCTTTCGGGACTTTCTTTAGCGGAGAAGCTGTTGATGAAGCGAATGATACATTTGCAAATGTTGATCACGATTTCGACTTTTTTGAAAAACGTATTGGTGTGACAGACGGAGCAGGTCCAAACGGAGCAGGAAATGTTCGCGGCGGAAATGATTTGTGGAGAGTCATGGAAATCCCGAATGGCGGCGGCGAGACAGGTAATTTGAATCTGTGGCTTCAAGGCGATGGATTCACTGCCGGTGTGCCGAATCGACCGTCTGATACTTCATTGAATTATTTACCGGACATTAGTTCTATCTACCCTGCGCGTCGAGCTGAATTGAATTACAATTCCGACGACAGAGTTAACATCATTATTCCGAACGGGCTCACAAAAAATCCGAATGTAAATCCTTTGGTTGACAAGACAGTTGAGACTTTTTCTTTTACTCCGAATACCTCGCAGATAACGGGGAACAATGGAAACAATAATCAAGCGGATTCGGGCGACGCATCGGTCGTTTCGTTTAATTCGCCGGAAGATTATTTGTATTCAACAGCAGTTGAGGCTTATGATTCCGTGGGGCGACCGTGGAATGTTCCGTTAAAATTTGAGCGGTTGGATACTCACAGATGGATTATGTATGCAATAGATCCAACCGATGCAGATCAGCAAAGAGTGGCGTTTCAGAGGATAATAGCTTTCAATGCTGATGGAACTTACGACTCGTCATCGACGATTCCTTACGAAGCTCCGACAGCAGATGGAACAACAAATAACGGTTTTCAGGGGATTTATTTTGATCCTCAACAGAGTGATGGAGCTCCGCTTCCACCCGAAGGAGCGGATCCGGTTATGATCACTCCTAACTTTACAAATCTATTTCAGACTGCTCGCGGCAATGATGCAGTTGTCACATCGCAGAACGGAGCGCCTCCCGGCCGACTCGAGAGTTATTCTTTCAATGACGAAGGATTTCTTGTCGGACTCTTTGATAATGGGAAAAGCTTGAACCTTGGCCGAATTGCTCTGCAGGGTTTTGTCAATCCTGCAGGACTTGTTGCAGTCGGTCAAAATATGTTCAAGGATACAGTAAACGCGGGAAAGTACGGAAGTCCGCAGAGACCTGGTTTTGACGGCGTAGGCACGATTGTTCCAGGAGCTTTGGAAATGTCCAACGTAGATCTTTCTGTTGAGTTCGTCGACATGATAATAACTCAGCGCGGCTTTCAGGCTCAGTCAAGAACAATAACGACTGCTGATCAGGTTCTACAGGAATTGCTATCGCTGAAGAGATAATCGGAAAAAAATTGTATTATGAATT
>PEWQ01000151.1 GCA_002780065.1 Candidatus Hydrogenedentes bacterium CG07_land_8_20_14_0_80_42_17 | reverse complement strand
TACGACGCAATGGTGTCACTCATCACCATGGCTGACCAAAAAGCAGTATTTGTCATTGAGAGGAGCGATTGAATTTCCTATCACATTAGCAACTGCGCTATATCTATAACTGGTATCTGCGGCCTGGGGCTAACAGCCTGAGATATATTATCCGTCATAATCCCTGCCACAAATACAACACTAACCGTCGTTATGGATATAAATAACAAAGTGTCTTTTTTCATCTAACAATTATTAGAAATTTAGTTATTCGTAATGTGTCCACATACGGATAATCTTTACAGTTTGTAATTCTTTAATAACTTGATAAACGAGGCGATGCTGGATATTTATTCTGAGCGAGTAAGCGCCCTCCAAATCACCAACTAACTTTTCAAAATGGGGAGAAGTTTGAAAAGGATTTACCCTTAAGATTTCCAAGTGGAGTTCTGCTTTTGAGCGTAATCCTAAAGCGGAAAGCTTTCTAGCATCTTTTTGTGCTTGTTTTGTGTAGACTATTTGCCAGTTTACCACTTAAGGATTCTACTGCATTTTGAGAGCGGGGTTTTTATGCCCTTTTGAATGGATTCGCGCATTCCCTGAATGGAAAGCAAATACAAAGTTTCTTTGATAGAGCGCCAGTCCTCTTCAGACAGTAGTACCGCATTATGGCGTTTTCCGGTGATTTGTATAGGCTCGTGGGATTGTGCAGCAAAATCCAGTAGTTTATATAAGCGCCGGCGCGCCTGTGTAGCAGATAATGTAGTCATCAAATTTCACCTCTCTATCTCAAGCGTATCATATTGCGTACGCATTGTTAAGTTTCTCTATATTTCGCCTAACATAAAAATCGGCGGCGCGTTAGCGTCCGCCGGATTGGTTTGTTAGACGTTAATTTTGTTTTTCATTTCAGATATAATTTTTTCAACATCATCATTCATCTCAATCTCCTCTATTTTTTTTCTGTAAGCTCCGAGTTCATTAAGTCTTTGCCCATGTCTTTCCATTATTATCTCTATTCGCTCGGTATCGCTCCGAGATTCATTTCCTCTGAACGATTTGCCCGTCACGATCTGAGCGCTCATATCCAACAGCCTCAAATATCGAAAAGCAGCTATTAATTCCGGCTTGTCTTTAAGCAATATCTCAGGTTCTATCGATTCAGAATGCGACATTATCTTTCTGACAGAGCAAAGAAAATCAATATCAATAGAACCTCCTCTTCCTCTCTTGATATCATCATCTGAACTTGACTCGTTTAAAAGTTTTTTGCGCATTCGAATAACTTCTAAAAGCTCTTTCCTGCCAAAACTCTTCTCAAACAAAAAACTGCGAATCGTATCTTCGACTTTCTGTTTAAGTTCTACATTCTTCGATATCACTCTTGCTCGCGCCCACGCAATTCGTTCCCACACCGCCGCGTCTTTCTCAAAATAATCGGACAGCGCCTTTGTTCCAACAACAAGCGGAGCCGTTCTTCCGTAAGGTCTAAGTCTTGTATCTATCTTCAAACCTGTCTTCTGCCATTGCTCCATTAAATTCTGAATCGACTTTACAATTGTTTCATCAAGAGCATCCGTGACGAAAACAATATCAAGATCCGAAGTAAAACCTATATCTCTGCTTCCAAACCTGCCTAAAGCCGCAATCGCAAAATCATGCTCCCCGAGCAAAAGCTCTGCTATATTCGAGAGTTCAATACCTGTTCTTCGAGCATCAGCCATCGCAAGAATAAATCTAACTCCGATCCGCAACTCTTCTTCAACTCGAATCGCAATCCCGGACCTAACCGAATTTGAAATCACATTATTGAACGATTGAAATCTTTCTCGAAGAAAAGATATTTCGCGCTCGCCTGTCACTCCGCCGGGTGAAAGGAGTGCTTCAAGAGAAGAAGGGTCTTTATAAATTAAATTCGAAAGATGTTCAGACAACGATGTAATGTTTACCAATATTTCTGCAACTGCAGGATGAGAGGTAATGATTTCATACAAAGCAGTTTTGGCGCCATATCGCTCGACAATTCTGGAAAGCCTCTTCAGCGAATCATCAATGGCCGGTAGTTTCTGCATCATCGGCAGCCAAACCGGAACGGAACGCATAAAGGCAAGAGTAGCCGAAGACGATTGAAAATCGGAGTTGCCCGACTTTGCCATATTTCTGATTTCCTTTGCCGCTGTTGCAGAAAAAAGCTCTTCGGAGTTCGACTCCAATTCAGAATTGGAATCGAGAATTTTCATCACTTGCATCTCCAATTCAGTGAGCGATATCTGTTTCGAACGAGAAAATCTACTCTCATAAAATTCTCTAACGCGCATAGCAGTATTCAAATACTTTTCCCACAACTCTTCGCCGCTTGAAAAACCCAAACCAATAGCGAGGGAATCCATTTCCGCAGAATCTGAGGGAAGAAGATGAGTCTGGCGGCCATCGAGCATCTGCAGTCTATGCTCGATTCTTCTGAGAAAAATATAAGACTCTCTCAGAAAATCTCTATCTGAATCCATAATGTAATTCTTCTCAACCAGCCGTTCGAGCGCCTCCAGAGTCGAAGCCGTTCGAACCTCCTCGCATCTGCCGCCATTTGCCAGCTGAAGTATCTGCACAATGAACTCGATCTCACGAATTCCGCCGGCGGAAAGTTTTACGTTTCTGTGTCCTTCTTCAACGGTCTTCGATTCGATCTTCCGCTTTATCGATTCAATCTCCAAAACTGCATCTCGATCAAGAAACCTCTTATAGATAAATGGAATTATTTTTTCCAGAAAACTTTTTCCCAACTCTAAATCTCCGGCGCAAGAACGAGCCCTAATAAACGCCTGCCGTTCCCATGCCTCCCCGGCGCTTTCGTAATGAAGAAGCGTAGAATCCAAAGAACGAACGAGAGGACTGTTTCTGCCTTCAGGTCTCAACCTCATATCTACTCTGTATGTGAAGTTGCCTAATAATTTCGATGAGAGCAATTCGATTATCCGCTCAGAAACTCTCGAATACCATTCTGCGTTCGAAAGCCTTCCTCGACTCCCTGCAGAAGATTCGCCGTCATTTCGGTAAATAAAAACTAAATCGATATCCGAGGAAAAATTCAGTTCTCTTCCGCCCAATTTTCCCATTCCAAGAATAGTAAAACCTTCTCGATTCTCTGAATAGCCTTCCGGCTTTCCGTATTTCTGAATCATTTCGTCTCTAGCTATTCTCCATGCCGCTTCAAGCGAGCGATCGGCTGAATCGGAGATAATCTTCAGAGTATCTTCGAACGGAACAAATTGAAGAACATCCGCCGCAATAACGTAAAACATTGATAGAGCCAAATCTTTTCTAAGAAGTTCGTGATCACTCAAATTATTTACTGAGGATGAATAAGAAGATTTATCTAAAATATTCCATGCGTCATCATAACTCCTGATCACGTCTGCGGCGAAACGCGAAACCTCAAATATCTTCGCGAGCTTATCGAGAAGGCCGACCCGCAATGTCAAATCACAGCCGGCTGAAATTAATTTATCAAAAGACATCCTGACTCTGGCAGGAGCTTTCGAATTTCGAATTAAATCTTCAATAAATTTCATATGCAGTTGCTGAAAGTCTAAATCAATAAAAGAAAAGTGTGGAGTTTTTATTATTGAGTATCAATGTTTTCTAAAATTACTCCGATATTGAATATGGAGCCTGAATCAGCGACTGAATCAAGAAGCTGAACAATTTAAATTCTCTGGAGGTATCCGAATGTGTGTTGACAAAGTCGAAATCTTCTTTCGTGACGAAGAGCGTGCCAGCGGAGTAGTTATAGGTAAAGAGATTGGAAGAATCCCTTGGACAGCAGTAAAAGGGCTGACCGAAACCTGGTTCATTGTTCTGCACGGCAAAGTTGAGATCGACGACAGCGATCTTGAATGCAGATTCCTAGAAGCAATAGAAAATTATCTCACGCTTTCAAAAGCCGCATAATTTCTTAGCGTAATGCGTGGTGATTTGTGTGCGATATCAGGCTTCATCTTCAAGTCGGCGAATATTGGAGCGTCTGAGCCGACGAGACAATATCCTCGATAAATTCATCAAAAATACTACCTGAAAATCTACATCGGAAGCGAAAATGGAATAAAGATCTTCTCGACTAATCTTGAATAGAACTAAATTATTTACCGCTTTCACATCTGCACTTCTGTTTTCAAGATCTAAAATTGAAAGTTCCCCGAAAAAATCTCCTTCATACTGAGCTTGCAAAGATGTGTCGCTCGAAAGAGAAGTAAGCTCTTTTCCTTCTCTGGAATTAATACTCACCTTTCCATTTAAAATTAAATAAAGAGCATCTCCGAGTTCGCCCTCTCGAACGATAATATCTCCATCTTTAAATCGCTCTATGATACCGCAAGACAAAAAGCGTTCTATCTGCTCTACGGTGAGAGTGATAAGCAATGGACTATCATTCAAGCGTTCCTTTAGCTTGCTGTCATTCAAATCTTCAGAAATATTCATGTTCATCTTTTTGCAGTACCTCCGATTTCCTTTTCAATCTCCAAATCTTTACGTGATTTCTGTAAAGTTTCCCAAAGCTCTTCTAATTTATAATACTTTCGTTTTTCGCCGGACATCAGATGTATAACTATCGCACCCATATCTATTAGCACCCAGCCAGACGCTCCGCTTCCTTCCACTAAAATCTTTCCAACATATTTTTTGCGTGTCTTATCTATCAAAGCATCCATAAGTTTTTCCGCAGAACATGTGCCTATAATAAACCAATCAGCAAGCCCGGTTTTAAGAGCGGAAAAAATTTCGATATTTTCAACCTTTTCTTCTTCGAGCATTTTTACCAACGGTTCCGGAGATGTATCTGTTAGCAAATCTAAATTATTATCTGTCATGATGAGATAATACAATTTTTCGAAGCTCTAATCAATTCTAAACCACAAATTAACATTATTTTTAACCGGGGAAGAAAAGGTGCCTGTCTTATAGTTATATAGTTATTTAAATAACTATATAACTATAAGACAGGCACCTTTTCAGGCACCTTTTCGCCTTTTCTTCAAAACATTTTTTATTTTTTTATTTTTTATCAGTGTTAATTCGTGTTCATTAGTGATTCGTATTTTTTTCATTAGCGGTTCAAATCTTTACCGATAATTAATTCGATGTCGGCTCCTCTGATATTGTTTGAAGACTCGATATTGCCTAATCCGAGGATCTCTTTGAGTTCCGCTCCAGCGCTCGAATTTGCAGTTCGAATAACCGTTTGCTTATATCCGAACCTATCCGCGTTTGCAGTCTCAACAATTTCAAAATGCGGAGCACCAAACTTTGCCGCAATTCTTGCGGCTAATCCTGGCTTTCCCACTCCGTTTAGAATGCGAATCTTAATCGGCAATTTAGTCTGCTGTTCTTCTGAAGCCGCAGTTGACTCAATCCTCGGAGCAATCTTCCACTCAATTCCAATATCGGACGGCCCTAAAGTCGCCGCGTAATTCAAAATAGCGGCAAGCCTTCTAGAATTTTTTCCGTCTTTGCCTCTTGCCCCTGGCTCCAATGCCGCCGACAATAACGATTCTATATCTACATTTTCCGCTCTAATCTCAGATGCTCGTAATGCAACTCCGAGAAGTATCGCCCGAATCGAAGCTGTCGGAGAAGAATTCGGTCTCTTGAAATATGACTCCGCCCTGTCCGCATCAAGTCTGCGCATTCCGGATTCTATTCTCACAGTTAAGTTATCCTCGCCTTTATAATCTATTTTTTCGGGAATATTAATCAATATACCTCCCAGAGCATCAGCAAGCCGCTTCAAACCATCAATAGTCATTTTCATTTCAGAAGCAGAATTCTCATTATTGCCGGGCAAACCGTCTTTTAAAATCTTAATCGAAATGGCATCTTTGCCGCATTTAATCTCAACTGAAAAAATATCTTCAACTAAAATCTTCATGTTTTTCGGCACTCCGGAAAAAACGCGGTTCTCGGAATAAAAAATTTTGTATCCGACAAATACAGCCGCAAATGCACCTAAAATTATTATTGCAAACAGTAATTTTTTTCTGTCCTTGAATACAAATCTATTTTTTCTGCGGCGTAATACCGGTTCCTGTTTCAAAAGAACATTCATTGAATTTCCACTCCGTGCTCTCTGCACGCTGAAATAGCGGCTGGTAAAGGAACTACTCCCTTTTGTTTCAGAATTTCCATTTTTCGTTTCAGCACAAACCTGATCGCAACTTTCGGATTAACCGGTATCTCAGAAAGTTCATTCCAATCCTTGCCAAAGCGGTCGGCAACCATCAGCAGTTTCTCCAGCTCGCTCATGCCTTCTCTTCCTGTCGTATGATATCGAACAGCATTCGCAATATCACTCCATATCGAATCATCATATCCCCTTCTCTGAGCTATCATCTCTATTCGCTCAGCCGCAACTTTTCCATGAAGAAGCGGAGCCGATTTCCGCTCAAAATCATCGGGTATTTCTCCTCTTCGCTCCAAAATCTTAACGCACTCAACCGCAGAAAAAGATTTATACGCATCATGGTATTTCGCCGCAAGCCTGGCCGCCCACGGCGGAATTCCCCATAGCTCAGCCAAATAAACTGAGGCGCGCTCGACAGCGTCAATATGCTTTCTCATTCCGCTGTTCAACTCGGAAGTGTAAAGCGCTTCGTCTTCAATTATTTGCAATACTGCTTCCGGCACGAGATAGCGCACACTGCAAAGAATGGAAAGTTTATCGCGAATATCAGAAGATGAGAGATCAACATTATGCGCATCGAGAAAAATTGCATGAGAAGATTTTAAATTTGGAGCAGATTCGCGGCCGCGGGGATAGACAACAAAATGAACAAGTCTCATTAATTCATCGATAGATTGCCAAGTTGGGAGCGAGATGTAAGCATCTGTTCCGAGCAGAAAATAGATTTCGGAATCAGGATTCAGTTTCTTTATTTTTCTTGCAGTCTCTATCGAATATGTGATTCCGCCGCGTTCCATCTCGTCAGCAAAGATTCGAAATGAGCTATTTCCTTCGACAACTGCATTTACAAGCTTCAAACGCATCTCTTTTGATACCTGATCCGAGATTCTCTTGTGCGGAGGATTTCCTGAAGGCACCCAATATACAGTATTAAGATTCAAAAAATCCCGTGCACATTCTGCAACAGCCAGATGCCCGATATGCGGAGGATTGAAAACTCCTCCGAATATTCCAATGTGTTTTTTTTCTGTCACTCCCGAATCTGTCCTTCGCCGCGTACAATATATTTTGTTGTCGTTAATTCAAAAGGTCCCATTGGACCGCGCGCATGAAGTTTCTGAGTCGAAATACCAATCTCCGCGCCTAAACCGAATTCTCCGCCGTCAGTAAACCGCGTCGAAGCATTTATGAATACAGTCGACGAATCCACATTGCGCGAAAAATATTCCGCAGAATTAATATCTCGAGTCACAATCGAATCCGCAAGATGGGAGCCGTATCTTTCGATATGCTCCACAGCTTCGGTAACGCCCTTCACTACTCGAATAGAAAGAATCTTCGCGAGATATTCCTTGCTCCAATCCTCTTCAACGGCAGGTTTCATTGACGGCACGATTGTGCGTGAGAACTCATCGCCGCGCAGTTCAACATCATTAAGTGTCTCTGCAATTCGAGGTAATGTTTTTTTTGCAATCGCTTCATGCACAAGAAGCGTCTCCATTGCGTTACAAACGCCGGGCCTCGAACATTTTGCATTCCTGACAATCTTCATTGCCATGTCCAAATCAGCAGTCTCGTCGATAAATACGTGACAAATTCCCGCTCCGTGATAGACAACAGGTATCCGCGAGTTCTCGACGACCATTCGAATAAGTCCTTCTCCACCGCGCGGAATCGCCATATCAATCTCACCTTCGAGCTTCAATAATTCGGATACAAATTCGCGTTCGATTCTGTCGACAAACACAATAGAGTCTGAAGGCAGTCCGCTCAAAAGAAGCGACTCGGACATTATCTCTGCAATTGCGCGATTCGATTCGAAAGCTTCTTTTCCTCCGCGAAGTATTACCGCATTCCCTGAAAAAAGCGTCAGAGCCGCGGCATCGGCAGTCACGTTAGGCCGCGATTCATAGATGACCAGAATGACTCCGATCGGCACACGCACCTTTTCTATGAGCAGTCCGTTCGGTCTTCGCCAGCCTGTCACAACCTCTCCGACAGGATCGCGAAGAGAAGCAACAGTGCGAACTCCATCAGCCATCGCTTTTATTCGAACGTCATTCAGAGTCAATCGGTCTCTGAACGCATCAGAAATGCCGACGGCTCGTTCTAGATCTTTTTTGTTTGCGGAAAGAATAAACTCTTTTTTTATTTCCAGCATATCGGCAATCTTTAAAAGAGCCGCCCGCCGCTCTTCGCCTCTTGCCACAGCAAGAACCTTCGATGATTTTCTGGCGCGTTTTGCTAATTCCAATGCGATTCCTCTCACAGCAATCTCCTTGATCAAATTATTATATTAGAGAATATCAAGATCGAAACGATGATGTAAGAAACTTTTTTGGTTTGTTATTTGAATACAACTAGATTGTCACGATGTATTGCTTCTTCGCCTCTAGTGTATCCTAAAACCGATTCTATTTTGTCGCTTCGAATGCCTTTGATTCTGCCGAGTTCGCGGGAGCTGTAGGCTGATAAGCCTTGAGCTATCTTTAAATCACTTTCGTCAACAATTTCGACAGGGCTCCCAGCCACAAAAGAACCGCTCACTCCTTTAATTCCCTTTGGCAAAAGACTTCCGCCTCTGTTCTTCAACGCATTAGCCGCGCCGGCATCCACAATAATTTTTCCGCGCGAAATAAGTTGGTCCGCAATCCAGCGTTTTCGCGCTTCGATTCGCTTCTTCGAAGGCAGGAAAAGAGTTCCAACATTTTCACCTGAAAGTATTTTTTTGACTGCATCGCTTCTCTTGCCTGACGCGATAACTGTTATTCTTCCCGCTCGCGTCATCTTCTCCGCTACCTTCAATTTTGTAATCATGCCGCCGACAGAATTTTCTCCGCCGGCTCCCCCTGCAATTTCATACAAGCGGGAATCAATATCGGCGACAACAGGAATGATCTTTTTCGATTCTATCGAGTCATACAAGCCGTCAACATCTGTCAAAATAATTAAACTCTCTGCATCAATTATTTCTGCGACTAATCCTGAAAGAGTGTCGTTGTCTCCGAATTTTATTTCGTCGTCCGCAACTACATCGTTTTCGTTCACTATCGGAAGAACATTTTTTTCTAATAGACCTTCGATAACTTTTCGCACATTCTGATGTTTTCGTCTGTCTTCAATATCATTTCTGGTCAGCAGCACTTGAGCCGTCACAACTCCGCTCTCAGAAAAAATTCTCTCGTATTCGTGCATCAGAAGCGACTGCCCCACTGCGGCGCAAATCTGTTTTTCGAGCGAAGTTTTTGGACGGGTCTTTAACCCAAGTTTTCCCATTCCCGCTCCAACAGCGCCTGAAGTCACGAGCACCGCTGACTTTCCCATTTTTCTTGCAACGAGAACATTTTCGACAACTGAACTTAAAGATTTTCTGTCGAGATTCATCTTCGAGTCGGAAAGAAGGCTCGTTCCCACTTTAATTACAACTCTCCGCGACTTCACAATTTTTTGCAAGCTCGTCTTCATTTGTCCTCGTCCCAATACTCTAACTCGATATCTCCGATGACAACCGTATCGCCCTCTTCGATTCCAATCCGCCTCAATTCATCCGCTACGCCCCATCTAACCAATGCATTCCAAAAACGTCTCCAGCCGTCGAAATCTTCGGGCTTTCTTCTATCAAGATATCTTCTTACAGCATCTCCTTCCACCAGAAAAACGTCTCCGTCTTTCCGCACAGTCACAGGAAGTTCCATTTTCACTTCAGATGTTATTTCGCTTCGCAAAGGCTCCACTGCCGGAATTGAATCAAGTTCATTCAATACGATTCTCTTTATTTTTTCCAATCCTTTTCCAGATTGCGAAGAAATTGCAATAGAATTAACACCTTCGATATTTGGAGGATCAGCCGCGTCTATCTTTGTAAAAACAAGAATTGATTTTTTTGCAAAAAGTCCGTGCCCGTATAATTCCAGTTCCTCCTGAATTGTTCTATAGTCCTCTAAAGGATTCTCAGAAGTAGAGTCAACCAGATGAAGAAGCAAACGCGTTCTCTCGATGTGCCGAAGAAATTTTATTCCAAGCCCCTTTCCGGTATGAGCTCCGCGAATGAGCCCTGGCATATCCGCCAGAGTAAACGAGCTTCCGCCGCAATCTACAATCCCGAGCGAGGGTTCCAGAGTAGTAAACGGATAATCCGCAATCTTCGGTCTGGCGGCTGAAAGTCGGGAAAGCAGAGTTGATTTACCAGCGTTAGGCAATCCTATCAATCCAACGTCCGCAATTAAACGCAGTTCAAATTTCAGAGACAGTGTCTTTCCTTTTTCGCCAAGCTCGCGCTCTTTCGGACTGCGTCTGACAGAAGTCACAAAAGCCGCATTTCCTCTTCCGCCGCGTCCGCCTTCAAGAGCCAAACACTTTTCTCCGTCATTGACAAAGTCAGCAATCACGGCTCCGTCGCCCGCTCTGCGAATGACAGTTCCTATCGGAACTTTTATTACAAGCTCTTTTCCTGATTTTCCCGTGCATAGAGAAGTTCCGCCGTGCTCACCGTTCTCTGCCTTCAAACGTTTTTTTCCGCGCAAAGAAAATAATGAGGTCAAATGTCTTGAGGCAACGAAGATTACATCTCCGCCTTTGCCGCCGTTTCCGCCGTTAGGTCCGCCGAACTCGACACATTTTTCATGTCTGAAAGAAACTACTCCGTCGCCGCCGTCGCCGGATCGAACTGATAACTCTATCTCATCGATCCACATGGCAATTCTAAATTACTCTGATTGACCGGTAAAAAACAGAATTGATAAAATGTTATTGAATTTGAGCCGAGTCATAAACGGAAACAACATTTCTGTTGCCTCTACGCTCATGTTTGACTACTCCTGCTCTCATAGCAAAAAGCGTGTGATCTCTGCCGCATCCAACTCCAACTCCAGGATGAAGTTTTGTTCCACGCTGACGTACAAGAATGGCTCCGGCTGTGCATACTGCTCCTCCGAATACCTTTATTCCAAGTCTCTTCGATTGACTGTCTCGTCCATTTCTGGTCGATCCCATTCCCTTCTTATGAGCCATCTTACCATCCTCCAATCACGCTATCTTACTATAGAGCTTACAAAAGCTCAAACTTTTTCCTAGCTTGCGCATTCATCATTCATAATGATCCGCTTCGGATTCTTCTTTGCAATCTCTCTGAGCGAACCGCAAACCGTCTCAACCAAAACTAATTCTTCTCGAGAATTGTCGTTCTTCCAAACGGCTTCCAGTTCGCCTTTAGCTTCTCTTAAAATTGTCACTTCAATTCCAAGAACCTCTGAAATACCGTAAATCAAAGTCCAAGCAAGCGTCGAAACTGCGGCGCAAACAGGATCAGAGCCCTTCGCACCTGCCCCCGCATGTCCATTTACTTTTATCCATCCTCGAGTAATTTCGACCCGAATCACGGATTGTCAGCAAGATATGGAATCTATACGGATTCTGGAAAGTTCCTGCCTGTGTCCACGGCGTCTGCGAAAATTCTTTGTCTTCTTGAATTTGAAGACCAGAATCTTTGCTCCTCGTTCGTTATCGAGCAAAGTGGCTTTCACTTTTACATCTGCAAGAATCGGCCGACCAATTTTAATATCGCTTCCATTCTCATAATACAATGTCTGCCCGAAATCGATTGAAGTTTCCGGTTTTGCATCAATCCTATTCACTATAAGAATATCGCCTGCTGCAACTCGGTACTGATTTCCGCTATGCTCAACAATTGCATAAGGAACTTGTCCTTTATTTTCTTTTATGTCTGTCATAAGTCGAGAATCATAAACGATAATAAAATAAATGCAACATATTTTTACTGAAAAAGTTATTCTTTTTCTCTCGCCCTTTGAGAGAAGCTGTGAAAAAATTAAAAAGCTTTGGAAAAAGATAGTGTAATAAAAATGATAGAAAGTAAAATTGTGTGGCGAACTCTCATCTGTATAGCACTTGCCGCAACGATTTGCATCTATCTTTTTCATCCGGCGCATGAAACCTATGGCCAAGACTTTTTTTATTATCGCTCGCTGGCTCAACTTTCACGACAGGTCGCTGGGCCGCTATTCTATCACTCACAGGATAAACTGATCGCAATCGAAAGCTCTGCCTTAAGCGAAGAATTGCGGCAAGAATTAAATTGGAAAGTGGACGAGACGTGGGTTCAATACGTTGTGCCTCGACTGCCTGATCCTCGATTTCGCTCTTTCCTGCCCTTGCGTTATTATCCTGAATGGTCATCTCTTCATGAGCTGTCAAACAATCCATATTCGAAAGTGTCTCCCGCAACATTCGGACTATTAAGAGTTTTCGGAATCGATCGCTTGGGATTTCGCGACGGATATCGAATCTGGAATTTAGTAACGCTCTTGTCGCTTTTGGGTTCTATCTTTCTGCTTCGTAAATTCGCAGGTATTGAGACGATCCCATTCGAGATTTTGGCAGTCGTCGCACTCTGGTTTGATCCGTGCCGATCATCATTTGTCTACGGCCAATTCACGGAGATCGCATTGCTTACAACCTCCATCTTTCTTTACCTTCGCGTCAAGCCACAGCCTCAGCTTTTTTTAGCCGGAGTTGCACTGGGCATTTCAATCGCAATTAAACCTCTTGCCGCAGGACTTTTAATATTTCTTATTTGGAGTATTATTTTTGTTAAGCCGCGAATACGAGCTATAAAAGAAATTTGCGGGGTAATTGCAGGAATTTCTTTCGTAGTCTTTTTTTTCGAATTATTACTTGGCTCTGGAATCTGGCTAGAGTGGCTTAAAAGTTTTTCGGTTTGGTACGGCTCATACACTTACACTCTTTTTTCTCCGGCAAATCGCTCCGCCGCCGCCGCGTTAGCAAGCTGGTTTTCTCTCGATGCGGATTCTAACATTCTGAAATTACTTCACACATTTTATATCGGTGCCATTCTATTAATCTATGGCTGGTTATTTCTTCATCCACGATGGAGAGCTTATCTCGCCTCTTCTCCTCGTAGTGGAACTGCAATGGCGCTCATCGGTCCTCTCTTGATTTCTAAATTTGTTTTGATTCAGTACGAAGTTTTTCTGCTCGTGCCTTTTGCAGTATTGCTAAGCATAGCGCAGTCGAAAAAAACCGAACGCATTTCACTACTAGCACTCATTTTAATACTTTGGTTCGGATTCGGATTTTATGAAAGCTTCCCATTTCTTCTATGGACTCGCCCTGAATTCTTTCTTTATCCTTTACTTCTGGTAAGCCTCGCCGTTAGCTAGCACAGGCAAGGCGTCCATTGACGCGTGGCGTCCATTGACGCGGAGCGCCCATTGACGCGGAGCGTCCATTGACGCGGAGCGCCCATTGACGCGACGCGCCTGTGCCTCCATGACATCTCCCGTTATATTTGAAATTGCAAATTGGAAAGTGCAAATTGAAAATTTTATTTTTCCAATTTTCATTTTTCAATTAT
>PEWQ01000015.1:194-12982 GCA_002780065.1 Candidatus Hydrogenedentes bacterium CG07_land_8_20_14_0_80_42_17 | reverse complement strand
AAAGTGCAAATTGAAAATTGGAAAGTGCAAATTGGAAATTGGAAAGTGCAAATTGGTAATTGGAAAGTGCAAATTGAAAATTTTATTTTTCCAATTTGCATTTTGCAATTATTTCACACGTTCTTTGGAAGATAGGCTGGAGACAAGGAAAAAAAGATAAAATAAAAAATTATTTAAAAGATCTCCGTGTCTCTGCATCTTTGTGGTTTAAAAATGCGACTTGCGCGAGCCCAGCTAGAAGTTTTTTGATTACTTTCTCGCGCGTTTGTAAAGAGCCTCTGCATTTTTATTGTGGCGTTTAATTAAGGCTGAGAGATCAAGTCCGGTCAATTTTCCATTTAGCGCAACGACCTTACCGTTGATAACGGAAAAGTCGATCGTGTCTGTGTGGCATAATGCTAATGCGCCGGGGGGATCGCTTTGAGCTCCGGCATACCAGATTTTGTTGAGGTCAACTCCGATTAAATCTGCGGCGAATCCCGGCCTTATTTCTCCGATATCGTCGCGCCGCAAAACTTCAGCTCCGCCTTTTGTTGCGATTCGAATTGTATCTCTGACGCTCAAAGCGTCTGCTCCGTATTTAACCCTCTGAAGCAGCATGCATTGTCTCATCTCTTGAATCATGTGCGAAGAGTCGTTAGACGCGGACCCGTCAACTCCAAGTCCGACTCGAACTCCTTCCTTAAGCATCTCGACAATCGGAGCGATACCGGATCCGAGCCGCATATTTGAAGACGGACAATGAGCTATACCGCATTTGTGTTTTGCGTATCTTTTAATCTCTGCCGAATTAACCCAAACCGAATGAGCGAATATCGCTCCTTCGGTCAGCCAACCAACGCTCTCGATGTAATCTACCGGCCGCTTGCCGAACATTTTAACGCAAAAATCCTCTTCGTCTTCTGTTTCCGCAAGATGAGTATGAATTGTCAAGTCATTAGCTTTGGCGAATTCCGCAGTTTCGCGCATAATTTCAGTTGAGACCGAGAACGGCGAACATGGAGCAGGAACTACGCGCAACATTCCGAATCGATCTGCATCGTGATATTTTGATACCATTTCTTCAGTATGGTTCATGATCTCCTTGTCAGTCTGCACGACAGAATCGGGCGGAAGCCCGCCGTCTTTCTTTGAACGGCTCATGGAACCTCGAGTGAGATGAAGCCGAAGCCCGGTTTGCCGCACGCCTTCAACTTCAGCGTCGAAACACGAATTGTCTCCGCGTGGAAAAACATAGAAATGATCTAGCGCAGTTGTGCAACCTGAAAGAATCAATTCCGCCGCAGCTATCGCCGACGCGTCATGAATATCCTCCGGAGTCATTTCAGCCCAGATGTCGTAAAGGTAAAGAAGCCAGTCAAACAGTTTTGCGTCTGCGCATCCCGGAAGGTTTCGAGTCAAAGTCTGGTAGAAATGATGATGGCAGTTGACGAGCCCTGGCATTACGAGATGATGATCTGCGTCAATCACAGCAACGTCTGGAGATTCAGGAAGCTCATCGTTTCGCATGTAAATTTTTTTAATTTCCGGACCTTCAATTAAAATCGAAGCGCCTTGCAGATTATTTTCCACGCCGTCAGACATGGTTAGTAGATACTTAATGTTTTTTATGAGAACTTTTGACATCATTACCTCCGTGAATAACAAAAGAATAAATAAACTTTTCGAAAAATCAAATGCTTCTCGATTAATATTGAAGTAAAATTATTATATGCATTTAAAAGTGTCGGTTAGAATAATAGATTCAAAAGGAAGAAGAGTTTTCGGTGACGGCATTGCCGAATTGCTCATGCTGGTTGAAGAGACAGGAACAATCGCTTCAGCGGCGCGCAGCATGAATATGGCTTATTCCAAGGCATGGAAAATAATAAGAAATTTTGAGCGCGCGTTAGGCAAAAAGGCATTGCATTGCGAAAAAGGCGGAAGAAAGAAGGGATCCGCGATATTGACTCCGGATGCGAAACGCCTGCTGAAGACATTTATTTCGACTCGAAAAAATTGCATTTCATTTGTTAAAAAATCAGAAAAAAGTTTATTAGCATATTTTAAACGGTGAATTCAGTTTCTTAAGATATTTTTTCTCGATATACTCATATACGAATATCGAATTTGTGAAACGTTACGGGCTTGGTTGAGATGATGAATGAAATTGTGCTTATACGCGGAGCAGGAGAACATGCTTCGGGAACTGCTCATAGACTATTTAAAGCCGGCTTCAGAATATTAATGACTGAGCTTGAAATGCCTTTGTGCGTCAGACGGATGGTATCGTTTTCTTCCGCAATATTTGGAGGAATAGCCGAAGTTGAAGGTGTGATTGGCAAGAAAATCGATTCGATTGATGCACTCGATTGGAACGTAGTAAACGTGATTATTGATCCGAATTTGAACTCGCTGCGAATTTTAAAACCGTCCATTCTTATTGATGCTAGATTAAAAAAGCGCGATATCGAAACGAGAAAGGGCGATGCTTCTTTTGTGATAGGACTTGGGCCAGGGTTTACTGCGGGAATACATTGCGATGTGGTGATTGAAACCAATAGAGGCCACAATCTTGGAAAGATAATTTTTAACGGAGAAGCTGAACCGGATACTGGAACTCCGGGATCTATCAGAGGAGAATCCGAATACAGAATTTTAAGAGCTCCGTGCGACGGCATATTTAAGTCGCTTCGAAATATCGGCGATGCTGTCGAAAAGGGTGACGCTGTTTGCAGAGTTGGAGAACGCGAGATAAGTTCTCTTCTGAAAGGAGTGGTCAGAGGACTTTTGCATGATGGAATTAATGTTAGTCAAAACACTAAATTAGGAGACATTGATCCAAGGCTAGAGCCTTCGTATTGCTTTACTCTATCGGATAAAACAAGAACGATAAGCGGTGGAGTTTTGGAAGCGATTTTGTCGAACAAAAGTGGGAGGCTTTAAATGAACGATAACGCTCATTTCGAAAGGCCTCTTTCAAAATTTTTCATTAATGGAACAGGATTTATTTTTTTTATTGGCGGCGGAGGAAAGACAACTCTTATTTACAAACTCGCGGATATTTTATTCAGAAACGGAAAAAAAGTTGTGACCGGCACGACGACTCATATTTTAGTTCCATCGTCAAAAGAAACTCAACATCTTCATATTGGCTCTCCTGAGGCGTCTAACGTCCGAGCATTGGCGAATAAATATGGAATTGTGACGCTCGCGTTTAAAAACGATAAACAAAAGGGAAAGCTGGTAGGTCATGCTCCAGAATATTTTAGAGGCTTATGGAAGCAAAATTCTGCGGATGTTTTTTTAGTTGAAGCCGACGGCGCCGCAGGCAGACCGTTGAAGTTTCATGTTGATTCTGATCCTGTAGTAGATGCCGAAGCAGAACGAGTGATTGCGGTTGTTGGAGCTGAAGTTTTGGGCGCGCCTTTATCAGAAGATATTTTCCACAGAAGCAAACTTTTTGCCGAAACTTTATGGCATCAAATAAATTCGAGAATAGAAATTGAGCATGTTGCAGAATTGATTACGGAATTCTATTTCAAGCCGAACAAGATTTCTTTAAAATCAGAGCGAATAGTTTTTATAAACAAAGTCTCTTCCGATGAAAGAAAGGATAATGCTCTAAAGCTTGCGGCTTTACTCCTAAAACATTCTGAAATATCCAGAGTAGGCATCGGGGATATTCACTCCGAATATTTCGAAGAGATTCTTCGATGATTTATCTTGATAATGCTTCAACTTCATTTCCAAAGGCACCTGGCGTGGCAGAGGCTGTAAAAAGACATATCGAAAATTGTGCAGGAAATTCTTCCCGCTCATCGCATTCAGGCACTCTTGACAACGACCGAATTCTTTTTGAGACTCGCGAAAAACTTTCAAACCTGATAGGCGCAACAGACTCTTCAAGAATTGTATTTACTTCTGGAGCGACAATGGCTTTGAATACTGTCATTCGCAGTGTCATGGAAAACGGCGGGAAAGTTCTTGTCTCACAGTGCGAACACAATTCTGTTATGAGACCATTAAACTTTTTGAATCGAAAAAAAAATATAGAGATTATACGTTTCAAATGCGACCAGTACTGCCGACCGAGCCTCGATGATTTTCGCTGTGCTGTTTCGATGCACCCGACGCTTGTGATAGTTACTGCGGTTTCTAACGTGACCGGAGCTGTTTTTCCATGGCACGAGATGAGTGAACTTACTCATTCGAATCGATCGCTTTTTTGTCTTGACGCTTCGCAGGCGGTTGGAACTCTGGATTTAAAAGATGCGGCTTCAAACGTTGATTTTATTTTGGCGTCAGGACATAAAGGCTTGCTGGGACCTGCAGGAACAGGCTTTCTTTACGTGAGAGAAGGGTTAGAAATAGAACCGCTGATCCTCGGTGGAACAGGCTCTAAGTCGAGCGAAGAGTCTCAGCCTGAATTCATGCCTGACAAAATGGAATCGGGTACGCAGAATTTATCCGGCATAGCAGGATTGTCAGCGGCTCTTGATTTTATTATGAAGATAAATATTTCAGAAATTGAAAAACGTATTAAAATTCTGACCGGCTTTGCTCTCGATGGACTGCACGGAATCAACGAGCTTGAAATAAAAAATTTTGATTCTGCTCACGGAATAGTTTCTTTTATTCATAGAAAGATTCCGGTTGATGAGATTGTTTTGGCGTTTGATAGCGCTGGAATAGCTGTCAGAGGAGGATTGCATTGCGCTCCGGGAGCTCACAAATGTATTGGAACTTTTCCTGAAGGAACGGTCAGAATGAGTTTTAGTTATTTTACGAATGAAGATGAGATCGGTGCGGCATTCGAAATTCTAAAGAGATTTGAAAGAGAAAATTGATATGGATATACGTTTAACCGAGTACACAAAGTTTTCAGGATGCGGTGCTAAGTTGGGCCCAGGGCTTTTGGATAAGGCATTATGCGGTCTTGTTCAACCTAATTATCCTGAACTCATTGTTGGTTATGCGGCATCGGACGACGCCGGAGTATTTCGATTGAACGATGAACTAGCACTTGTTCAGACGATTGATTTCTTTCCTCCAATTGTGGACGATCCTATAACATTTGGAAAAATAGCAGCGGCAAACGCGCTTTCTGATATCTATTCGATGGGCGGCAAGCCTCTAACCGCGGTATCAGTGGTTCTCTTTCCGCAATCGAAGATGAATATTGAAGTTTTACGGAAGGTGATGGAAGGCGGATTGATTTCTCTGATTGACGCAGGAGTGGCGTTGGTCGGCGGACATTCGATTGAAGATGACGAAATAAAATTTGGGTTTTCCATATCGGGAATTATTAATCCGAAAAGAATTATGAGAAATAATACGATTGAGCAAAATGAAATATTAATTTTGTCAAAGCCGCTTGGCACCGGTTTGATTAATACTGCGCTTCGAGCAGGAATGGCTTCGGATACATCTTTAAAAAAATCCATTGAAGAGATGACGAGACTAAATCGAATTGCCTCAGAAATTGCGTTGTCGGCTAATGCGTCTGCATGCACCGACGTAACGGGGTTTGGACTGCTCGGACATGCAGCCGAGATGGTATGCGGCTCTTCGGCGGGATTGACGATTCACTTCAGCGAGATACCTCTAATCGATGGCGCAATCGAATATGCAAGATTAGGATTAATTCCGGCGGGGACTTATCGCAATCGTGAATTCAGAGAAAAGATGGTGAATGGGCTGTCGACTCTTCCGACTTTCGCCGGCGATATTCTTTTCGACCCTCAAACCTCCGGAGGCCTTCTTTTTTCCGTATCGAAGGAAAGATATCAGGAAGTATTAGTTAGGCTGAAAGAAACCGGCCACACGGCAAATGCGATAGGGGAGACGACTAATGAAATTGGAGTCATAAGAGTGGAACTGTGAGCTGCCCAACTGAATTGCTTTTTACTTTTCGATCGAGTCATGACGCGCTAAAGTTTGCGCGCGATTCTCACAACGCAGGGTATAAACACGAGATAGTGCCGACTCCAAGAGCTGTTGCAAGCGAGTGCGGGTTTGCGATTCTGATTCATGAATCGGAGAATGAGAGTATTTACGAATTTGCAAAGACGAAGGATTTTAGATTCGAAAAAATCTATCGAGTATTTTTTGATAAAGGAGCAAAAATTTATGAGTGTTGTAATTGATGCGAGAGGGCTTTCTTGCCCTCAACCTATTGTTAGAGCAAAGAAGGCTGTTGATGAAGGAATCAGTGAGTTTGAGATTCTTGTCAGCGATGATGCTTCGAAAGAAAATTTGAAGAAGTTTGCGGATAATTCAGGGTATGCTGTCGAGTCGATTGTTGTTGATTCCGGAGCATACAGAATCAAGATGAAAAAAACTAGTTTTATTGAAACAAAGACTGATTCAGCGAAAGAAGAATTTTCGAAAAAGAAAGCATTGCTCATTGCATCGGATCGTATCGGCAGAGGCAGTGATGAGCTCGGTTCAAAATTGTTGCTCGCGTTTATTTACACTCTCACTGAACTTGAGAAGAAACCAGGTGTAATTATTTTGATGCAGTCCGGTGTGAGACTCGCAACGGAAGAGCCTCAGGCAATCGAGAATTTAAAAAAGCTGACTGATAGCGGTACGGATATTATTTTATGCGGAACGTGTCTTGATTATTTTGGATTGAAAGAAAAAGTTGCTGTCGGCAGGGTCTCGAACATGTACGAAATCGCGGAGATTCTTTTGACGGCGGATATTGTTAGTTTACCTTAATTGATTTTCATGGCGTGCATGCCGCCAAGGCATCTCCCGCTATATTTGAAATTGCAAATTGGAAAGTGCAAATTGAAAATTTTATTTTTCCAATTTTCATTTTTCAATTGTTTCACACGTTCTTTGGGAGAGGTGGAGGGATGAGGGGATAAAAGAAAAGAGCTTTATTTTTTCGGGATACTCCAGACAGAAAATTATTGACTCAACTCTTAATTACAAAAAACCTGGGCGGTACTGGACTCGAACCAGTGACCCCTTCCATGTCAAGGAAATACTCTAGCCAACTGAGCTAACCGCCCTAGTGACGAAGAAATTATCATAATTTAAAATCTTTGTCGATCGATTTATTTTCTGAAGTTTCCGAAAATTTCATCACTGAGGAAAGTAAGGTATGTTTTTAAACGATAATTGTTTAGTGCATATATTTCTTAAATGATTGTGCTATAATTTTTCTTATTATTAATGTGCTTATAAAAAATGCGAGGTGATTTTATGAAGCTGAAAGTAATTGTTCATGAAGCGGAAGAAGGAGGTTATTGGGCTGAAGTTCCTTCTATTCAGGGTTGTGCTACACAGGGAGAGACATTTGAAGAACTCTTAAAAAATATCTACGAGGCTGTTGAGGGCTGTTTATCAGTAGATATAAAGGAAGTTAAGGTGACAGAAAAAGACAAAGTCATGGAAATAGCTGTGTGAAATCTGTTTCAGGAAAGAAATTTGCAAAGACACTTGAGAAAAAAGGCTGGGAATTGATAAGAACAAAGGGGAGTCATTATATTTTTGCTAAAGTGGGAAACTCCGCTCGAATATCTGTCCCGATACATGGAAATAGTCCGTTAAAAATTGGTTTACTGAGATATCTTATGAAGATTGCTGAAATTGATGAAAACGAGCTATGATTTGAAGTAGATAATTCGTTATCACTAATTATTTTCTGTTGCTTTTCGGAATGAGTCACTACCTTTGAGAAGATATAGCAGTGTTCCTGCGAGACCAAAAAATATCGCAGTGACAAAATTTACGCTGGGACTTATCTCCCATAAAAATGCGCCGCCAAATGCCGCGATCGAAACTATTACATCTCGTATCAAATAATAAAGTCCGAAAGTAGAAGCACTGTATTCTTTTCTGGAGAAATCTAGAATCAAACTTTTGCGCGTGGGCTCTCCGAATTCTTTAAGTCCTCTTACGATGAAAGCTACAACCAAACATTCAAGACTTAAACTGTATAATAGTATCAGTGGAAAAAGCGTGAAGTTGAAAAAAGTTATAACGACGAATGGCTTCTTCTTCCCTTTGTCCGCAAGATAACCTATAGGAATGTAGATAAGCATCGCAGTGACCATCTCGATTGCCGTCAAGAGCCCGAATTGAAGAGCAGTTATCGGCTCTGCGATACTCTTCATCGCCCAGACTACTACAAACGCATAAGGAATTTGTTCGCAGAACCTAACGAGAATATCAGAGGCAAGAAGAATTTTAAGTTCTTTGCGCATCGAACTCCACACTTTTAAAGGAGAGATGGATTTCTTTTTTGAATCAGAGTGAGTTTCTTTAATGAGCCTTTGCTGAATAGCAATCGCCGCTACAGCTAACAGCGCCGAAATGCCGAATGCAAGTCTTACTCCTCCGCGTTCTCCGAAATGGCCGATGAGAATGCCCCCAATGACAGGACCGAGCGCCATCGGAATTCTTCTTACCATCGAGTGCATAGTTGTCGCCATCGTTCGCTTTTCTTTCGGAAAAGAAGACGCAATAAGGCTCATGGTTGCGGGAAGCGAAATTGCAGTCCAAGACAGAAAAAGTATAGCCCCTGCGATTACTGCGATCCATGACGGGATCAGAGCTACGATTAAAAATCCAGCCAGTGAGAGTAGATTGAATATCAGCAGAGAACGTTTCGCTCCGATTCGGTCCGATAGAAAACCTCCAAGAAGCGAATAGAGCGCTGAGAGAAGGTTGTCTAATCCATTCAGAAGGCCGATGATTATGCTTCCTCCACCTAGAGCTATTAGATAGATCGGAAGAAATCGCTCCGCCATCTTCTCGCCAAGCCCGATGAATATTACCATTGCGAGGAGCCCGAACATAATTGGTGTAAGCGCAAAAAAATCGAGAATTCTTTTTTGATTATTCATTTACTAGTTTTTTTGCGGCATCGAGATTTGATTTATCGTCGCGTCGATCATCAACCGGAGTTTCAAGTATTATAGGAATATTTTGAAACAACGAATTTTTAAGAATCAGTGCAAGTCCGCTTAGTCCGATTTTGCCGAGCCCGATGTGCTCGTGCCGATCAGCTTTTCCGTTGAGATCGACTTTCGAGTCGTTGAAGTGAAGAACTTTAATTCTGGACTTGAGTTTGACTTCATTAATTTCCGAATAGAATTTATTTTCAGGTTCGCGCCAATCATAACCCGCGGCGAATGCGTGAGCCGTGTCGATGCATACTCCGATTTTCTTGTCGCCATTCAACTCCGATATTATTCTTGCAAGATCATTTGGCGCCGAGCCGAGCGAATTTCTTGTGCCGGCTGTGTTCTCTAAAAGAATCATTGTTGATGAATTTGCTTTGGAGATTGCTATTCGAATTGCGTCTACTATTCTCTTTCTGCCTTCCTCTTCACCTGTTCCAAGATGCGAACCGAGATGAGTGACAATATACGTTATTCCAAGCGACTCGCACCGTTCGAGCTCAATAATTAACTGCTCGACAGATTTTTTGTAAATTTCTTTGTCGGGCGCGGCTAGGTTCGGCAGATACGGCATGTGCGCAATCGGAAAAATTCCTGTCTCTTTTATGCCCTCTCTGAACCTCGTAATTTCTTCCTGCGACAGTTCATTCTTGCTCCATCCTCTAGGATTGCTTGTAAATATCTGGAACGCGGTGCATCCTATCTCCTTTGCCCGTTCGACTGAACGCGATATTCCGCCAGAGATAGATAAGTGACAACCTATGAGAAGATCTTTTTTCTTCATGACAGAATTATATCGGCTTTCATTTTTCGTTGCATGAAAAAGATTGTTGATATAATCTGCAACTCTATGATTCAAATTTTGATAGATACTTATGAGCGGATTATTATTTGGCTTTTGGTTGTTCAATATGTTTTTGTGAATCTCATATTCACGACATATACCCAGAACATTGTTTTGCTGAAGGATCTTTCAGCGCCTTTACTTTCTCTGATAGTGTTTGCATTATGGATTTGCGGGGATCTTGCCAAATACGGCAGATGGAATCTTCCGCGCCATGGCATCGTCACTGCGACTGTTGGAGCTCTGCTTTATTGGCTGATTCCGACCATTGCAGGCACTTCTACTGCTTACGGAACAGAACTCTGGGGCAGAATGTTTTGCTATTTTGTTCAGGTATGGGCGCTCATCAGATTCATGGACTCCTTTGAAAAAATGGGGCTCTTTCTTAAGGCGTTGGTTATTACTAATGTCCTTATTGTCGGCTATGGTTTGACTCAGATAATGAGGCACGATATTTTAGTGGATTTGGGATTGATACCTGATTGGGGAGCATACGTTTTTGTCTCCACACACGGCAATCCGAATTTTCTCGCAGGATATCTTGTAGCAACTTTCCCTACGATTATTGGCTACTGGTTCATTACAAAGAATCCTTTGCTTATTTTAACTTTGCCTATTCTTGCGCTAGTTAATATTTATGAAGTTGTCGAGTCTGAAGCGAGAGGCGCTTATCTGGCAACTGCTATTTGTATACCTCTATATTTCATAATTCTATTTTTGAATCGTGAAAATCTTCGGTTCATTAAAAATGAGTTGTGGTTGAAATTGAATAAAGGCTTGGCGATATTTGCTATCATTGCGATTCTGGCCGGAGTTGTATTTAAGAGAGATAAATTAATGGCGGTTCCGGAAAAAATTTATAATCAAATGTATTCGATCGTCGATTTCGAATCGAATTATACCAATTGGGTTCGACTTGTATTTTTCCAAATGGCTTTGGACGGAACACTACGTTATCCGGTATTTGGAAGAGGACTTGGCAGTTTCAATTGGAACATGCCTGAAACGCGAGCTGTATGGTATCACAGATGGGGTGTTTCTCATAATACCGATCATCCTCACAATGAACATCTCGAATGGTTGCATGACGGCGGCATACTGGGTTTGACTGCTTTTTGGTGGGTTTTGGTGGCTTATTTCTGGACTGGCGCGAAAGAAATTTGGCGTCACAGAAAGGGATATCATTTCCCGCTGATACTTGCGGCATTTTTAGGTCCGTGGATGCAATGGATTCAGGGAACATTTGACGTTGAAACTCGGTGGACCGGTAATGGAGTTACGATGTGGTTTACTGTTGGATTTGTTCTTGCGTTCATGAATCTTCCTGTGCTTCTCAAAGAGTCCGTTGAGGCGAAAATAGAAGTAAAGGTTCAAAACCCAAAAGAGAAGAAAAAAATTAAAGTTAATTTATCTGAACATTTTCAGCCGTCGCAATACCTCCCTTATGCCGCCGCTGTTTTATCTCTGATAATTATTTTTTATTCAATAAAAGCATGGGATTTTTGGATGGCTGATCATCATCTGAGAAATAATATGGGATATACCGATGCAGGTGGAGGAACTGCTGAGTATGCAGTCAAGGAAGCTGAAGAAGCTCAGAAATTATCTTATTCAACGGTTTCGGTTTACTATAAACTTGCATATTCTTATTTGATGGCAAATAGGCTGGACGATGCCTTAGAGGCGTATAGAACCCTGCAGTCCTTTGCTCCGAATTATGCTCAGATTCATATAAATCTTGCATATCTAAATGATCAGATGGGTTTTAGAACGGCCTCAGCGTGGGAGCGGGACAGGGCTTCTATGATCGAGCACAATACACGAAATCAAAGAGACGCCGCTGCTTATTGGCTTCAGTTGGGCTATCCGATGCGGGCAATTGCGCATATGCATTACTGTTTTACAATCGAACGAGAACGGCTCGATTCAGGTGATATGTTTTGGTATGACCGGGATAATTTATTGACTGAGCTTGCTCGAATTTACGCCGGTGTTGGAAAGAAAGATTACGCGAAGTTTGAATTGAAAGAAGCTTTGGATTTCAATTCGGATAATTTTAATGCGGCTCTCTTGATGGATGAACTTATCGGAAATGATGAAGCGGAGCGAAATAAATTACGGGAGAGATTGGAAAAAAATTCTCCAAATAACTTGGCGTTAGTTGTGATGAATATGAAGAAGGCAATTACTGAAAAGAATTTTGGAGTTGGATTAGATCTTGCCGAACAAATAGCAAACTTGCTTCCTTTGCCGCAACCTGGCGGTCAGCCTGTTGAGGCGGCTCAGTTTCTCGGCAATACTATTCTAGCAAATCTGCAGACAGTCTTTTCAGCTAACTTCAGGCCGGAAAAATGTTTGGAGCTTGCCGGCTGGATTTATGCCTGCCAGGGACGATACGGTGAGGCGGAAACATTTTTATCTCAAGCGTATTATGTCTCGAAAAATCCTCAAATTGTAGAAAAGCTTGCGCAGGTAAAAGCAAGGCTTTAGTCGAATTGAGCCGAATAGTATTCTGGCTTCTTCTTTTTCTTTTGCTGGAGATTTTTCTTACATGGTCGAATTTTTTTCAGAAATTTCGAATGGAAGATCAAGACTTTATTGCCCGAGGAAATAGAAACGCATGGATTAATAAGCGCAGTGAACCTTTGAAGCCTCAAGATACTATTTCAATAAATTTTTCCTTTATATGTGAGAATGTGGATTCTGGGAATGCGGCGTTCGGATATTTTTTAGCAGAGACTGATTCAGGGCTTCGAGTTATCGAGATGTCAAAAACTTTTTCGAATGATAGAATTATTCTGGAGACGACACATATTTTCGATTCAAATCCGGTTGCTCGCGGATGGACATTGAAAAATATTTTTCCGGGAGATACTGCATTTTGGTCTGCAGTTCTTGTTATGGATACTTATCCGCAAATGCCTGAAAGATTTATGAAGAACGGAGATGACAAGGGCTTTATTTACATTCGATACGGAATGGAAAAGGATAAAAGTGAAATTGAAAGTGATGCTACTGATACCAGAGAAAAGATTAAAATTAGG
>PEWQ01000015.1:0-175 GCA_002780065.1 Candidatus Hydrogenedentes bacterium CG07_land_8_20_14_0_80_42_17 | reverse complement strand
GTCCATTGCCGCGTGGCGTCCATTGACGCGAGGAGCCTGTGCCTCCAAGGCGTCTCCCGTTATATTTGAAATTGCAAATTGGAAAGTGCAAATTGAAAATTTTATTTTTCCAATTTTCATTTTGCAATGAAAGTGCAAATTGAAAATTTTATTTTTCCAATTTTCATTTTGCAAT
>PEWQ01000146.1 GCA_002780065.1 Candidatus Hydrogenedentes bacterium CG07_land_8_20_14_0_80_42_17 | reverse complement strand
ATATTTGAAATTGCAAATTGGAAAGTGCAAATTGAAAATTTTATTTTTCCAATTTTCATTTTTCAATTATTCTACACGTTCTTTGAGACGCAATTTCCTGTTGTCATTGCGAGCGGCAGCGAAGCAATCTCTTAATGTTAACAGATTGCTTCGTTGCGATGGCAGATGTAAACACTTTTTGGTCAGCCTGCGGCTGCCTCTTCTCCTTCTCTAATTTCTGCCGCTTCTACCGCCTCTGTTGCTGTTTCTCGCTCCTTGTCCGCCTCGTCTCTCTCTCATTTGTGACATTGCTTTTCCCTGCATGACTAACCATTTTGCATACTTTTCAGTTCCCAATAATTGTCTTATCTCTTTTCCGCCTGAAAGCATTGCAGAATGAATCGCATCTCTGTTTGCCTCAACTTTATCTATCTGAGCATTCAATTCAGCTTCCGAAGCGCCTTTGTCAACAAGTTCTTTCAGGCTCTTCATATTCGCCTTCAATTCCTCACTAAGCTTCTTTCGCGCATCCATCCCAGTCTTCATTATCTCCTGCATTTTTTGAGCAGTTGCGGTATCGATATCCAGCTTCAATGCAATTTTTGAAATCATTCTTTCCCGGCCTCGCCCCTCATCTCTATTTCCGCCTCGGTCGGCACTCTCTGCACTTACAGAATTCACCGCTAAAACTAATGCTCCAAACACAACTAAGCCCTTAACAAAATTCTTCATCCTGATACCTCCTCGTTATTATCAACCCACTCATTCCAATTTTGATTTGCGCCCTGCAAATCTTCCGGAACAAATTCCAAAATAAAATTTGCTTCCTCATCTGTAAGCTCGACATCAAAAACTTTTTCAGCAGAAACGTCATTTGTGGCAACAGCAAGCAATGAAGAATCAACATTAGTTCTTACCGCTTCGCTATTGTTTCCATTTTCAGCTCTAAAAATCAGAATTCCTACAAGAAGCGATGCCGCCGCGGCGAGATACGCATATCTGAAAATTTTGCGAACAGGTCTTCGCATCTCAAAACCATAAACATCGGAAACTCTCTCTCTAAAAATCGCAAGGCTTCCGTAAAGTTCAGCACATTTTGAGCACTGGGATAAATGCTCGTTTGCGCGCCGCAAATCATCCTTGCTTGCATCATTCGAAAGTAAAGCTCCGAACGCATCTTCGTACTCGGAACAATTTCTAGATGTATTCATTGAGCTCCTCCTTCAGGCGTTTTACAGCATTGAAGTAATGCACCTTTGATGTGCTCTCTGCAATATTCAATTTGCTTGCAATCTCAGAGTGCCTCATTCCATCGAGTTCTCTCATTAAAAAAACCTGACGCTGAGTTTGCGTAAGCCGAACCAATGCCTCATCGATTTTAGCAGCCAGCACCCGTCTTTCAAAAACTGCGTCGGGACGCTCGGAAGGCTTCGCCTCGATGACTTCAGGCAATTCCTCAGTCCGCTTCTTCCACGAATCGAAGACAAGATTTTGAAGAATCCGGTAAATCCATGTACCAAAAGACGCCTCGCTTCGAAAATTCCCATACTTCTCAAATGCCCGAGAAAACACCTCAGAGACAAGTTCTTCCGCTTCATCCATGGAACCCGTAAGTCGATATGCACTCTTTCGAAGCTTGATTCTGTGCTCAGCGTAAAGTCGGCCGAACTCTTCACTTTGCTTGGAATCAAACTCCATAACGGCTCCCATAACTGCAATGTTCTTCATCTCCTTGACCATTAGACGGAAAAAGAAGAAAAAAGTTTATAAAAAATTTCGGCCGAATATTCGAAAGTATTATTTCCTACTTAGTTCCATAAGCAGTATTGCCGTTATTCTCTTCGCTCTTCTGATTCTCTTCATTGCGAATATGTTCAGCTCTTCGAATAACAGGTCTGTTTCGTCGCATTGTTCGAGATGAAAGAACAGCAGTATCCGATTCAATACTTACAGGAGTCTCCAAAATCGTTATGTGTTTGATAGCATCTCCACGAAAGTCCGGATTATTTTGAGGATCACGAGGTCTTATCGAATCCACAGTCTCCATTTCTTTCACCACTTCGCCGAAAATGCTGTATTGCCGATCCAAATAAGGAGTTCTAGTAAAACAAATAAAAAACTGAGAGCCGGCTGAATTGGGATCATTAGTTCTTGCCATTGAAACTGTTCCGCGATTGTGAGGTAAATCCGAAAATTCAGCAGGTATCGTATAACCTGGTCCGCCCATTCCAGTTCCGGTCGGGTCGCCCCCCTGCGCCATAAACCCCGGAATGACTCGATGAAATGTCACTCCATCATAAAATCCAGAATTTGCCAGCGAAACAAAATTTGCAACATGATTCGGAGCTGTTTCAGGGAAGAAGGCAATCTCAAATTTTTTTCCGTTCGCCATCTCGATTATCGCTCGATATTCAGTCATGGGTTTTATCGCATTCGCAAAAAAAGGTATCAGTCTGTCGGTATCGGTCATGTAATGAATCGGAACTGGCACAACTGTTTCAGCCGAAATATTTGAATCAGGTGGAGCCGATTCAGGCATTTTAGCGCACGCCGGAGTTGCAAGAATTATTATTACCAGAGCTAAATATAAAACATTGTCGATCATAAAAACCTCCAAAAAAAAGAAAATTACTCAAAAAACAAGTCCATAGCCTATAGCCTTTATTATAATTATCATAACGAATTATTCACAACCATTTAAAAATATTATCAAACTATATTGAAAACTAAAATCAAGATAGTAGAATTATATTGTCCTGCATGGTTCGAGAGGCACTGATTTCTTGGCCCAACACTTTTATTGGACGGGAATCTAACATGACGGGAACGCGAAGCTCTTCATTTGAAGGGTAAGCTGAACCGAGCTCGAGGTGCCCACCTGTTTAGACAGGGTCCATAAAGATGTGCTTCACGGCCATTGCGGGACATTTTTTAATCGACGTCATTCAAGTCGATATAAAATTAAACCACTAAGGCACAAAGTCACAGAGAAAAAAATAGATAAAAAATCTCAGTGTCTTGGTATCTGGTATATTATTTTATTTGAAATTGCAAATTGGAAAGTGCAAATTGAAAATTTTATTTTTCCAATTTTCATTTTTCAATTATTTCACACATTCTTTGACACGTGACGTCCATTGACGCGAGACGCCTGTGCCTCCATGACGAGTTATAATAAATGAAAGTTTTCGGTGGCTTGCATGACTCCGGTTACTTATTTCCGAAAAGTTTATCCAGAGCAGTTTTTGCTTTTTCAACATTCGGCAAATTATTTGAGCGTATAACCCAGCCTTCTTTGCTTTCCGGAGCATTTATTTCCACTGCGACAAAAAAATCACAGAAGTTGACCTTTTCCTTTTCAGGCAAAGGTTCCGCGCGTTCTTCGGAACACTGTCCGCTCAGATTCGCATCGTAAAATTTGCAGCCTCTGCAACATCTTAGTTCTGCTCTGCAATAAGGACAGTCGTCCGTCCTTGCAGGTCTGCCCATTATTCCAGTAACTTTTCCACAATTCCAACATCTATGCATAATGAGTATAATAACATTCAACTTCTTTCCTGTCTTGACGAAAAAAACATTCAGCATTATCTTCTTATCATGAGATACAGAATTGCGATTGGAAGTGATCATGGCGGGTTTCCTCTTAAAGAGGTGCTTATCCGTTATCTTCAAAGTCTTGGTCATGAAATAAAAGACTGCGGCTGTTACAGCCCTGCTCCGTATGATTTTCCGATTTCGGCAAGAGCAGTTGCTCACGCCGTCATGACAAAGTCTGTTGACCGAGGAATTGTCATCGATGGAGCCGGTTCGCCTTCTGCGATTGTAGCAAATAAATTTCCTGGAATTAGAGCATCAGTGGTTCACGATGAATTCACGGCAAAAATCAGCAGAGAGCATTCGGACTCGAATGTACTTGCTTTCGGAGTGAAATGCGTCTCTGAAGATTTAGCGAAAACTCTTGTTGAGCTATGGCTAAGGATAGATTTTCTTGGCGGAAAATATCAGAAACGGATCGATATGATAACCGAAGTCGAAAAAGAAACTAAAGATGTTCAACCTAAAAAAAGATTTGTTACTGCTCGGGATATCGAAGCCAATCAGAAAATAGAATTAGGGCCGGATGTTTTGCTCACTCCTCTCGCTCAAGAACTTTTTAAGAGCAAATCAAAGTAAGTTTGATACTTTCTATTTTCGGTTCCTTGTCGAAAGGATATCTTGCGTAAATTTTAAAACTTCCCTTCTGATTCGGCAGAAAAAATACTCCGCTAGCTCCCTCGGAAAAAGTTCCCGCATCTTGAGGCACTACAATCCACTCCGCATCACTCGTCACCGAAAATGTCGAATCTTTGTCTATTAAAATTGCCGCGCATTTAATTTCAGGGCCCTTAGATTTATACTCAGTCTCCGAAATTCGCTCAACATCGCCTTCAAACGCTATAGCTAGGCTCTGCGCAATAGCTAAAGTTGCTGAATCAACAGCAGTACCTTCCTCTTTATTTTCTGAAACATTTGTAGTGCGTTGATTATCAGCCGTATTTCCGCAAGCTGAAATAAAAACCATTGCAATAGAAAATAATAACAGCCGTATAAAAATTGACATTACCATTCACCTCATAATAACTTTATTCCTATCTTTCTTTCAGTCCAGTTTCTTCTCTTGTCAAATATCATGAAGTTGTATAATCAAAACATTATGAAAAGATCAAATATTAAATTCGGCATGATGAACCATCCTGCAAAGGATACTATTGCCGAAATATACAAAGCGGCCGAACTTGGATTCGATTACATCGATCTTACTCTTGAACCGCCGTGTGCGGGCACGGAAAGATTTAATTTTAAAGAAGTCAAGAAAGCAATTGATATAAACGGGCTCGGGATCGTAGGCCACACAGGGTGGCACTTGAATGCCGAAGCCGCATATCCGGAGGTACGTAAAGGTGTCGGTGATTCCATGTTATGGGCGGCAAAAGAATTTTCTAAGCTAGGCGCCAAATACTTTACTTATCACATTCGAGGCATGGCGGCGCGTTATATCGGGCTGAAGCATTCCATAAAATCTCAAGTTGAAGTACTAAAACGAGTCTCGGATAAATCAAATAAAATGGGTATAAAGCTCGTTATAGAGCATGTTACCGGCTACAAAGATCAATTTGAAATTCTAGATAATTTTTTCAAAAAAATTCCCAAACTGGGATTTCATCTTGATGTAGGTCACGCAAATATATCGGGCTCGAATAAAAATATGACTCCAGAATTTTTAAGTCGTTATGGCCGCAGATTAACTCATGTTCATTTTTCAGATAACAGAGGCCGCACTGACGATCATCTTCCACTTGGTGTCGGCAATATCGATTGGAAAAAGATCACAGATTCTTTGAAGCGAATAGATTATTGCGGAACAATTACGCTCGAGGTTTTTTCCGAGGACGATGACTATGTAAAACTCAGTCTTAAAAAAGCGCGAACTTGGTTTTCAGAATAGATTAACCTCCGAACTCATGAAAGTCGCATTTTTGAAACATTTATTAAGCTAACAAAAAAGAAGCCAGCCTCTTCAACCATTCCTCATCGTAAGTAAACTTTGAAACCGTGTTCTTTATCGTGACGCAAATCATTTCAGGTTTAAGAAGAGGCACTTTGCTTCCTTCAATTCGAATTCTAGCGTATCGATTAGTGAAGACTATAATTGAGTGCAGATCGTCAACTGCAAATTCTCCTTCTTGCATCTTCCTTTTGACCACATCGAGATGATATTCGTTTTGAGGAACAGGATTCTTAATTTTATTTTCTGTCTTCTTGCCTTTATATTCTTTGACCTGATCTAAATAATCATCATCTGCTTTTCCGGAAAGCGTTCCGCTGTATGCCTTTGTTTCAATAACAAAAATTCCATTCGGCCCCAAAACAATATGATCGTTCTGAGCTTTAGAAGTTCCGGCTTTAATAGTCACATCGTTCATTATCATGTAAGTGTCAGGAAGCCCAGACTTCAGCATTTCAGTGACTGTTGCCTCCCCTGCCGCGCCATACTGAAATCTGCCTATATTCGCTGTATTGTCGCTTCGCTTAAAGTAATGCGAAATCCCTAGGAAAAAAGCTACGCCGCCTACAATTGCAATCCCCCAAGAATTGTAAAAAAAACCTATTGCCAATCCAAAAAGCGACGCGCCGACTCCGAAATACAATTCGTATTTCCAAATCCCTCCAAGCACGGAACTTTCTTTTTCAAGAGAGCCTACTACATTCTTCAATGTAGTTTCTTCAGTAATAA
>PEWQ01000022.1 GCA_002780065.1 Candidatus Hydrogenedentes bacterium CG07_land_8_20_14_0_80_42_17 | reverse complement strand
AACATTCACGGCTATTATTTTGATTATCGAGTGCTTCCTTTTTTAGCGGCAAAGAAACCTGTTGTATGGTCGCTTCATGATATGTGGGCGTTGACCGGCTACTGTGCGTATTCTTACGATTGCGCACGATGGAAAAAAGGTTGCGGCAAATGTCCGCAGTATAATGACCGAAAGTTTCGCGAACCACCGGCTGTAGGGATGGATATGACAGGAATAAATTGGCGGCAAAAAAAGATGGCTTTTAAAAAAGCTAAACCTCTTCTTGTTGTAATTTGTGAAGCATATGAGAAGATGTGCGGAGAAAGTCCAATTACTATGAATTTGGATTGCAGAGTAATTCCGAATGGGCTCGACACTGAACTTTTTTCTCCAATTGAAAAGCAAAAGGCTAGAAAAGAATTAGGATTGAATCATGATAACAAAATACTCATGTCGATTCCTTCACCCGGGCGAAAGGGATTGGATATTCTTAGTAGAATTATATTGAAGCTGGAGAATATTGGTAATCTGACAGTAATTGTTGCCGGTGGATATAAGTTACCTTATAAGTCTAAAAACAAAATTGATTTAGTTTATGTTGATTACATTGACAACGATAGATTGCTGAATCTTTATTATTCTGCGGCTGATTTGTTTTTGCTTCCTTCCCGTGCGGATAACGTTCCTTTGACTTTGTCCGAAGCGATTATCTCTGGCACTCCGTGCGTGACATTTAATGTCGGTGGAATTTCAACGGTAGTTCCTCACCTTGAATGCGGCTATTTGGCAAAACCTCTTGATGAGGATGATTTTGTTAATGGCATAAAATTATTGCTAAATGATAACGAATTGCGTTTGAAGTGTTCAAGGAATGCGCGTATTCATGGAGTAAAGAATTTCGATTCAATGAATAGCGCGAAACTATATGCTTCATTATATGAAGAGGCATACAAGAAGTTTTGGAAGAAGAAATGTGAATAAAACTGCTCTTATGGTATCCTATCTAATAGTTGGGAGGAAAAATGGCTAAATTAAGATTTCAAAAAGTGATTTTAAATGTGACGTTTTATAGAGAAGGAAATAAGTTTATTGCTTATAGCCCTGCGCTAGACCTTTCTACATGCGGCGATACACAATTGCAGGCTAAAAGAAGATTTGAAGAGGCATTACAGTTATTTCTGGAAGAATCTAATAAGATGGGAAATCTCGAGGATGTGCTTCTTGAGTGTGGATGGAAGAAAGTCGGCAATCGGCAAAAAACATGGTTGCCTCCTGTATACATAGGACAAGTTCAAGAAGAAGTGCAACTATCGTGTCCAGTTTAACTCCTGTAGATTACAAAAAATTCGATAAATTTTTACGATATGTTGGTTGTGAATTTGTTAGACAAAAAGGAGACCATAGAATTTATCATAAGGCAAACTTAAAACGCCCCATTGTTATACCGGCTGTTAAAGATATTCCAATTTTTATTATATTAAATAATCTGCGCGTATTAGGAATTAGCAAAGAAGAGTATTTGCATATTCTTAGTATAAAGACAAAATAAAGAAATGTGAATAAATCTGCTCTTACAATCGTATCGGTGCCGAAAGCATTTAAAGGTAAGTTTGAACTTATTCAACGAAATGCAATTCAGAGCTGGAAGGCTTTGGAAGGCAATATCCGAATTATTTTGTTAGGCGACGATGAAGGCACGGCTGAGGTTGCGAAAGAGTTTAATTTGATTCACGTTCCTGAGATATTGAGAACTGATCAAGGCACACCTAGAGTGGATTATATTTTTGAATCAGCACGGAAAAATACTTCAGGGAGATGGATTTGTTATGTGAACGCGGACATAATTCTTCTTGGAGAAATTCTCGAAGTCATAAATAAAATTTCGTTTCGAAGAGCAATGATTTGCGGGAGAAGAACCGACATAGATATTGATTACAGAATAGATTTTTCCTCTGACGTTTGGGAAAAAACTTTAATTGAAAGCGTGAAGCGTCGAGGAGTTTTGCACGGCGCTACAGGAATTGATTATTTTTTGCATACGAAAAATATATTTAAAAATATTCCACCATTTGCGCTTGGAAGAACTGCATGGGATAATTGGATTCTATACAATTGTATTAAAAACAAAATTCCGTTGATTGATGCAACTAACATGATACTGGCGATTCATCAGAATCACGATTACAGTCATGCTGTCGGTGGAGCAAATGAAGTTTGGAAAGGTGAAGAGGCTAAGATAAACCTTGCTTTGAGCCGGCCCGGAGAAAATTTCACACTTGATCGTTGCAACTGGGAATTTTCAAAATTTGGAATGAAAAGAAAATTATTTTTCATTCCAAAAGAGATAAAGCGTAGAATTCCGCGCATAAAATTATTAGAAGCTCCGCTCGTCAGTGTCGTGATGCCGGTTTACAATCGAGAGAAAACTGTTGGGGCGGCTGTTGAAAGTATAAGAAAGCAGAGCTACGAGAAGTGGGAATTGATTGTTGTAAATGACGGCTCGACTGATGAAACGAAAAAAATTATCGAAGAAGTTTCTAAAAAAGACACGCGTGTAAAAATAATTAATTTGCCAAAACAATCTTCGCTTTCTTCTGTTCGAAACACCGGCATAAAAGCAAGTATAGGCAAATATATCGCGCCAATGGATTCAGACGATATTTCTCATAAGAATCGACTGTTGCGTTTGGTTAGTTTTTTGGAAGCGAATACGTCGATTGCCGCAGTATCTTCATGGGCTGAAAACAGAGATTTGAGCGGAACTTTTTTAAGTTCATACACTACATCCACCATGCCCGAAGATATCCGAATCGAAACTCCTTTGCGCGATCCGGTTGTTCACGCTGCATCCGTGCTCCGAAAAAAGGTATTAAGCCGGATTGGATTTTATGACGAGTTCTACGAGTTCAGTCACGATTCGAAGCTGTGGGTAGATATTGTTAAAGCTGAATTTGATGTCGCGGCACTGCCTGAATATCTCTACACGATTCGCCTTCATGGCTCGAATCTTACATATCGCTCTGAATTAAGAAGTATTGCCCGGCGCGCTTATTCGGAGTTTTGGAGGATTGCAATAGAAGAATATCCAATTCGTGCTGTAAGATGGATCGATGACGCTCTGGCTGAATTGGGCGATAATTCTATTATATGGGGAACTGGGCAAGCCGCGCGACTGCTAGTGGATTGGCTACGCGAAAAAGGAAAAAAGATAAAGGCTTTTATTGAGCGAGATGATGCTCGCCGAAGAAAGTTGAATCGCGAAAAAATATTACCTGCGCCGGTGATTTCATTAGAAAAACTTATTGAAAGCAAATTTTCGAAAATTGCGATAGCATCATCTGTAGCTCAAGCTGAAATCGAAGAGAAACTTTTGCAAATGGGATTTAACAGAAAAGAGCATTTTATGGCGGTAACCTTTTTGCTGACAAAACGTATAGAATTATTGAAAGAGATTAATCAATGAAATCTATTGATGAAATTGATTATCTTTCGATAGGTACAATTTGGTTTAGAAAACTTATCGAGGCTCTGATAGTTTGGAAAACAAAAAATAAAGTTCATAGCAGCTCTATTTATGGAACAGGTGAAACTGCGGCAATTTTGATTGCAGCACTTGAACGTTCGGGGATTGATTGTGAAAGAGTTTATCATCGATCTCCAAATATCGGTAATTTTGCAGGTAAGAAATTGCTTCCGCTTAACTCATTAAAAAAATCGGAATTCGTTATGATCGCTTCATCTCAAAGAGAATTGAGCGGTTTGGCGAAAGAGATAGAAGATGCGGGCTCAATACCAATCTTGCTATCGGAAGTTTTGCGTTCAAGTCAGCCTAAATGGCTCTGGATTTATGATTGTCTGCCTGTTCCTTTTCAGAGAATTTTTTATTCAACATTACCATCTCTTTTTTGGGATGGAGCAGGAAAAAGATGGGCGGAAAAAGCTCACAAAAAAAATGTAATGACACCTCAGAATAAAATTCTTAATCGTGAGATATCAAAACTGAAGCCTTTAACAATTCTTGAGGTAGGTTGCGGCACAGGTCGGATGCTGGAACCGCTTCTTGATGAGTGTACAACATCTGTGAATATTGTCGGATGCGACTTGAGCTTTGAGATGTTATTGAGAGCGAGAAATGAAATGAATTGTGCAAAGTTACTGCAGGCTGATATAACAAGTGGGCTTCCTTTTGCCGATAAATCCTTCGAATTAGTTTATTTAATAGCTGTGCTTCAGCATATTCAGAAAGAAAATTTGGATTTTGTTTTGAATGAGATCATCAGAGTTGCGAAAAAAAATGTAATACACTGGGAATACCGTTGGCCTAAGGAAGAAGGCTTCATTTTTGATCATGATCTTATCTCGATGTATAAGGATCGAGGATATATAGTTCAGAAACTTGAGCCGGGGGAATCAGATTGCTTTCCGGATAATCCTGAGCGCTGTCAGTTTTTCAAAGTGGAACTAAGTTGACGATGGAATTGCATAGCAAACACTTTCGATATAACTGAAGAAGCAATGATGCCGCAGAAAGATTTTGTGATGTGGTAATAAAGAATGAATGTAGAGAGGAATTTCCCAAAGATCTTTGAGATTGTGATAGACA
>PEWQ01000119.1 GCA_002780065.1 Candidatus Hydrogenedentes bacterium CG07_land_8_20_14_0_80_42_17 | reverse complement strand
ATTGAAAAATGAAAATTGGAAAAATAAAATTTTCAATTTGCACTTTCCAATTTGCAATTTCAAATATTATAACTCGTCATGGAGGCACGTGCAGAATAAGAGTGCGTAGCTGAATGTTTACTCCCGAGACTGAGGGATTATGAAAATATTGTAAGTTCACTTGAAGCTTCAATATTTTTGTATATGATTTAGTTATCATGAAAAGATTTAGAGTAACTGTTGTTATTTGGAAAGAAGGTAAGAGGTTTGTATCGAAATGTCCTGAGCTTGGAGTTGCTTCGTATGGCTCTACGCCAGAAAAGGCTCGTTCGGCGTTGGAAGAGGCTGTTATTTTATATCTTGAAAATGCAGAACAGCTTGGAATTCTTTCTGATCTAACTCCTGCGCTTTCTTCACCAGTTCACTTTACCAGCAACTTAGACGTAGCGGTAGCTTGAAACGATTACCTTCTATTTCTTCACAACGAATTATTTCTGTTTTGAGAAAAGCAGGATTTATCTATGCTCCTAATCGCGGAAAAGGAAGTCATCGCGCTTTCGTTAGACTTGATCAAAATAAAACTCGACTTGTAATTGTGCCTGAAGGCAGAGATATTCCAAAAGGAACCCTTCTGGCAATTATTGAGCAGGCAGGATTAAGTCGAGATGAATTTCTCAATTTGCTGTAATATGTTAGTGCGATGCGTGATTAAGTTAAATTTTGACCATTGCTATTAGAATAACAATTACTCCGATGATTATAAGAAGAGTTCGTTCAAGCCAAAGCATAAACTCCCACCGATGCCGCCTCTTTTTTCTCAATACCAGCCGCCAGTAAGTGTGATTGTAGTAAAGCTCTGATGCAACATATACTATCAAGAGGATGTAGAAGATGCCTGCAGTTCCCAATAGAAGCAGTTTGTTTATCAATGTAGCGCCACCAGCTTTGACCAAAGTAATGCTAGAAAAATTGATGCAATGATCATTGCCGTAATTATTATCGTCAAAGATATATCTAATGTTTTGGTTTCAATTTGCAATTTTGCTTGAAGCAATTCCATGTCATGTCTCGATTCACGCAGAATAGATGAAAGAAGATTCATAGCTGAACTTATCGACCTTCTATCGACTGCGTATTTTTTTGCTATGCTTATTTCTTTTGAATTAATGGCTTGATTTATGAGAATATTTCTATTTTTGAGGTCCTCTATGGAAGCAAGAATGATATCTCTTAAATTTTGATATTTCTTGGAAACATTTTTTGCTGAATCCAAAGCTTCTTTAGCAGTACTGAGATGCAGAGAATAATTTGAAGAATTAAAAGAAGTGTTATTGTTCTCCGAGAGAACCCAGTTTCTGAGCTCTTCGTCAGCATTTTCAATCTCTATCAATGCCATTGAAAGATTTCCTATTGCATTGATGTCTTCGCTGTATGCCTTTATTGTGGAAGAAAGTTTGTCACGGTTATAGATTGAAATTATTTGAGTCATAATAACCAGAAACAGAGTGCCGACATATACAACTATCAACAACTTTGCAATTGGCATTGGAACCGTTTCATCTTCGTGTTTTGCAGATAAGTTATTTTTTATTTCTTCTTCTTTTATTTCCATTTTTTACCCCCGCTCATTTTGAATTTCAAATTGTGATGCGATTATTTCTGCATCGAGCTTATTTCTTTTTTCGATAGATCGGCGAATTGTAAGTTGGGAAACAATAAGACCGGTGCGGGCAGATTCGAGTTTATTGAGAAGATTTATCAGAGGTTTGTGAGCAACTGATTTGACTCTGAACGAAGTGATGACATCTCGAAATGGCGGAATATTTTTTTGCCCTGCGCTTTGAGAAGAAACAAGGATTATGCTTTCTTCCATACAAATGCGCTCTACTGTTCGGCCGACCGGCTCGCCGCCTGAGACTGCTCCTCTCATGTTTTCGAGCGCACTCCTGAGGCCTGTAATTTCTCCTGCAATTTCCTTTGCTCTATCGACTTCAGATTCTTTTATTGCCGCTCGTTTTTCATAACTTTTTACGTAATCTTCAGCGGATAGTATTCCGACAATAACCGCTATAATAATCAATCCTACAATTAGCGGCGATCTGACAGATGTGAAGTTATATGAAATCATGAATTCTTCTTATCACCTTTGTAAACAAAATCAAGCCCCATTCCTTGCGCCGACCGCCTTATTTCCGGATCACTAATTTCAATTTGATTAACTGCGCCGATTTCTTTGAGGATTTTTGTGACCTCGTCTATTGCATCAGTGCTGGAAGCCGAACCTATTACTGTGACCGAGTTGCCTGAAGCTCTGAAATCATCTATAACAAATGAATCTTTTTGCTTGCACGTTCCAAGCGCGATAAGCCAGTCTAGCGCCGACCCCTTCTTTTCAACTCTATTTTTAATCAGTTCGAATTCGGTCAGTAATTCTTTTCGCTCGGATCGCATCTGTTCTATCGGAGAAACCATTTTAGTATTTGGCATTGCCTCGGCGAAAATTTTTCCGACAGCCGCCTCAGATGCATTTATTCTTTTGTTTGCACTCCAGTAGCGCAAACCGAATGCGAAGATGAGAATTGCAAACGCGATTACCGCAAAGAGTGCGGCAAAATTAAATCGCTTTTCGTCTCTCGTCTCTTCTTCAAATTTGAATGAGCCGTCTTTTGCAGAGACAAGAGCTTCTGCCTCTTCAAGTGAATTAATTTCTCGCCATTCAAGATTTTCTTTTCCTCTTTTATCAATAACATTTTTGGCATCTATTCCTGTCAGCCCGGATTGAATATCGATGCATTCGCCTTTTTTCCAAACCCCCGCCCAGTCAGCTCCATATATGCATTGATCGCCTTTTACGCTCATTGCAAGCGGAGCAGTGCCGATCCAAAATATTTCTTTTTGATATTTACTTAATTGATTTTGAAGTTCAGAAATGTTCCCTGCCGGCAGAGCCGAAACGAGAAGCTTACGCTGTCCACCTCGCTTCTTTATCGTGCGCGCCGCGAAGACAAGAGACGAAATAGGCAAAGGCAATGTATTCTCGATGGAATAAATCGCGGCATCTTCGGCTTCACTGCCGCTTGCTCCGGCAATTTCGGTGATTCGATTAAATCCGCCTCTGCATAGAACGCGCAGTTCTTTCGCTTCTTTTAGCCATTCAACAGGAATTTCTAATGAACCGGAATTTATGCTTACGGACTCTTTCAATTCGGTTTTCATGAACCCTCTGCTGAAAAGAAATATTTCTTTCAACGGCCATGTTATAACTATTATCGATGACATATTTTCTCTCTCATATCATTCTACGATATTTAATGACAAAATCAGCTCCTTGTCTCTCAACAATTGTAACTATCTTAATTTCACTCGAACCTGATCTGCCGGTCGATTCTATTCTGAAAAGTGTTGATGAAACAGAAGCTAAACCATTTAGTTCGTTAAAATCATCTTCCGAAAGTTTAATAATGTCGTTGAGTTCTGATAAATTTTTAAATGGAGTTATTGTCCGTCTCGCTGAAATTCGGTTTGCGTCATCAAGCGTTATCGAAGGCAGAAGACTTGATAATACATCAGGACTGGCAGAGTTAATATTAATGCGTGTGGGGAAAAGAGTAGTAACGCCGGCTAATTTTTGTGCTGAGGTATCATCGAGATTTTTTATGAATTTCAATTCATCAAGCGACATCAATCTTCTGTTTGCAGGAAGCCTCGGCGGTTCTAATCTCTCGTAGTATTCCCGCTCCGCGCCTCGAATGAGCATATTGTCGTCGGGATCGATGTAGTCGACGACGCAGTCCGGCAGGTCTTCCGGCATATTTAAATTTGAAGTCAACCTTTCGAATCTGCCTTTCCAACCGATATCTAAAAGACCATCGGAACTTGTGAGTGAATTGATCGGAAACTTGCCGGATTCGTCGAAAATTTGAACTCTAACTGCTCCGTTTTCGTTCGAATAATCTATTGGATTGTTCCACAAATCATTTTGTGAATCTATTGCTCCGTCGTCGCGCTTTAATATTTCTATTGCCAACTCGTAACCTGCCTGCGACAGCAGTTCTGCTTTTTCAAGCGAATACTGAGCCGCTACGCGTTCACCTTCTATTTGAACTGAATATGCGATTTCGACTGCAATCGCTGCGCAAAGGACGGAAAGGATAAGGGCAAGGATTAGAACGGCTCCTTTGCTTTTTTCTGAAGAGTTACAAAGTTGTGATAGTTCCATAAACCTTTGAGCCTATATGCAGTTCTATTGCGATACCTTTTGGAATTCCGTTTCCGTTCCAGTCTTCATGCCAGCCGTTGTTATCGTAGAATCTTAATCCGAGTTTTGTGACACCTCTGATTGGAATCGGTTTATTTTCTCTCAATTTTGTTGTATCGATTTCTTTACGGAGTAATGTTTCGCTTTGCCATTCATACTCGACGAACTTTGGTACGCCGTATGCTCCGGTCCAAATGGTTATATTGTCTTTTTCTCCGTTGCCTTCAGATTTGAATACAGAAGTATCTTCAAACCGAAAAGCGGAAATAATTTCGCGCGACATTTTGTTTAAGAGAATACTTGCAGTTCTATCGTCGGCGGATTTATTTCCGTTTTGCTTTTCGATCATTACGGCGGAATAGAACGTCTCTGCGATAGCAAGCATTACCATGGAGCCTATTGCCAGAGCGGCAAGAATTTCGATGAGAGTGAATCCGCGGGATAAACTTTTATTCATATTACCATTGTTGCGGAGACAGTGCGGCCGGATGGAGCAATTACCGTCATGAGAACCTCTTTCTTGCTTATCGGCGCAGTTATTCCTTCGAACTCGCCGAATCTTAAAGGTCTGATTTCGATTCTCCACGTGTAGTCCGGATGAGTATCGAACGATGCGCTTTTTGAAGCGGGAAGACCGCGAAGAAATATGTCGCCTGCCAACGCTTTCAAGAGAAACGACAACTGAATATCTTCCTGATATCTTTCGGCGTGCATGCTCATTCCTACAGTAGATCCGATTATGCTGACTGACACGATAGCAACGATTGCAAGAGCGACAAGAACCTCGATTAGAGAAAAACCCGCAGAGCTTTTTTTATCTGTTATTTTCTTCATTCAAATCCTCTAACAATCCCGTGAATGGATTTGCCATTGCTTTGATTCTAAGACCGATTTTAACCTCGAACGGTTCTATATTTCCATAATCGTCAATTTTAATCGAAACCTTTCCGCTTGAAATCGGTTCTCCATTTTCCTGAATGATAACGATATCGCTGGAGTCAGGAAGTTTTATCGGCTCGGATTTTCCTGAAATATTAATAACTTTATGAGTAAGATCGATGTTGAGTTCTGTTTTTGTATGGCTGATAAGAGCTTGGTCTTGAGCAGACTGTAATGCTGAATTGATGAGCCTGAAGCTTCTTTCGTCGCTTCCTTGCGTAGATACTGCATCTATATTTGGCAATAGAATAAGAGCTCCGATGGAAATAACTGCTACAACGATAAGAAGTTCTATCAGAGTGAAACCGGATTTTGAAAAATTTGAAAATTTGTCTTTAGGCAATTCAGCTAAGACCAGTTTCCTATGTCGTCCTCTGTTCCGGATGTGCCGTCAGGACCGGCTGACCAAAGATCATAATCCGGATTATGATCGCCTGGACATAAATACCTGTATTCGTTGTTCCATTGGTCTTTAGGAAGAGTTCTGGTATTTTCGAGATACGGACCTTTTCCTTCCGGTGTTTTCTCAAGCAGCACTTCTAATCCTTCGTCGGTTGATGGGAATTTTCCCGTATCCATATTGTAAGAACGAAGTGCAGTTGCTAGATTAGCGATTTGAGATCGAGTTGCAGTGATTCTGGCTTCTTCAGTTTTGCCGAAGAAACGTGGGAGCACGAAAGTAGCGAGTATGCCGAGAATAACCACTACGATTAGAATTTCAGCGAGCGTAAAACCGCCGGAAGAAGTTTGAAATTTATTCATGAACTTAATCCTACATTTAACATAGTTTGAAGTAAAGAAACTCCTTTCCCCCTTTTTTTTATAGGCTTCCTTTTCTGCCTCCGAGGTTTGGAACATTTCCGGTTATCTTCATCTCCCATTTTTTTACTCCGCGCAGCCAGACGGCAAATGCCGCAGAACCGGCGATAACAATGCCGTGGATTCCGTCGCGCCATGCGGATTGAAAGAGTAATTTTTTGATAAAAGTCAGCGCCGGCAATAGAGTAATCTCATAACATAATTTTAAATTATTGGGCAGTTCTTTTTTTTGTTTGAATTCAACTGCTTCACAACCTGAAAAGTGTGTGGCCTTTCTGATCCAATCGTTTACGCTCCTGTAAGAATAATGCTCTAGCGATTCTTCTAGAAGCCCGCAAGGTTCTTTTGCAGAAGGAGTTAAATGAACTTCAAGCGGCCATTCGGCATGACCTTTTTTCCATAGTCGAATTACTTTTCCAGGCCACCATCCGCAATGACGTATCCACTTTCCGAGAAAGAATGTTTTGCGTTTTAGATAATAAGCATGGAATTCAGCGCGCTCAATCGTATTTAAAATTTCACCAGCTAGTTTTGAATTGACAACTTCGTCTGCGTCGATTGAAAGAATCCATTCGCCTTTAGCTTCTTTAGCTCCAAGATTTTTGTTGAAGTGAATACCGCCCTCTGACGATGAGTGATTTATAATTCTCACAATCGAATTCCTCGATGCAATCTCGATTGTTCTGTCTTTTGAACCGCCGTCCACCAAAATTATTTCATCACAAAAACAAAGAGAATTGAGGCATGCCTCTATCACATCCTCTTCGTTTTCGGAGATGACTACAGCGGAAAGTTTTTTGCTTTCTTCTTTCATCTCAATTTAATTCGGTTAATTGTTTTAGATTTGCCTGAGCTGCTTCTAACGATGGGTCTATGAGCTTTGCAGACCAGTATTCTTCGATGGCACTTTTTTTGTCTCCGGATAAATGATATGCAAGTCCGAGATAAAAATGCGCCATGGCATCCAGCGGCTGTTGCCTGACAAATTCCATGAATATGAGAACGGCTTCGCTGGGGCGGTTCAATTTGAAAAGCACTGCGCCTATAAGCGTCATAGCTATGGTGTCATTCGGATAATAATGGAGAACCTCGATGCATGCGCTTTCTGCTTTGGAGAACTCTTTGCGGTCAAAGAATCGTATCGCGTTCAATAATGTTCTTGAACGATTTAATTTTATTTCCGGTTCGAGCTTTGTTTCTACTCTTGGAACAAATTTTTGCATTGGAGCGGATTTTGTATCTGACGACAGAGATGACTCTGTGACATTTTCAGTTGGAGAAATTACAGGAGCAGTGCGGATAGAAATTTCAGGACGAGTGTCCGAATCACTTGCAGTTATTATCGGTGTAACGTGCTCTGGAATAGCTCTAGGAGCCGGCTGGGGCTCTACTGCTCTAATTCTAGGTTGAGGCTCTTGAAGTTTATGTGATTCTGCATTTCGAGATGCTGAACGAATACGAATAGTGGGCGAAGGCTCAACAAGTTGAGCACTTGTATCGCAGACCAATAATGTCGTTATCAACGCGGCTGTAATTATCACATTGAAACTATATTATTCTTTTTTTTAAAATCAATATCCTTGTGCTGGAGTTTTATAAAACTTTTGATATTATATTTTGTAGAATTGAATTAGCCCGGGTGGCGGAATGGCATACGCAGGGGACTTAAAATCCCCCGCCCGTACGGGTATGTGGGTTCAACTCCCACCCCGGGCAAGAATAAAAACTTTTCAGAGAAAAAAGCAATACTGGATTCCCGATTAAAACATTCGGGAATGACGGCTTGATTATACTTCGATACGGCTTGTTTACGCTCCGGTATTGATGAGTGATCCTATTCCAAATGAGCGGGCGGCTTCGGACGTTTGATTTTCGGTTGGTGAAACTGCTCTTGGAGGAACTGCGCCTGGCGGAGCTTGCTGGGCAGATGTGTTCCTCTCTGCGGCTGGAACTGGAAGAGGTGTTACAGATGGCGGTACTGCTGGATTATCTATTCTACCGGCCATATTGATGCCTCCTTTTTAGGCAGTAATCTTTGCCTGCTTCTGTTCCTTCTCTGCGGAGTAAGTTATTATCGGCTGACCTTTCTTTTCTATTACTTCTTTTGTAATGGCAACCTCTGTAACCCCTTCCAGTGAAGGAACTTCGAACATGATATTAAGCATAACATCTTCTACAATGGATCTCAAGCCCCTAGCACCTGTACTTCTCTCCAGAGCTGCTTCGGCGACTGCAGTTACTGCATCTTCGGAAAATATTAGTCTCACATTTTCCATCTCAAAGAGTTTTAAATACTGTTTGATTAATGCATTCTTCGGTTTTGTCAGAATTTCTATTAGATGCTCTCGGTCAAGCTTTCCTAAGACTCCAATCATAGGAAGCCTTCCTACAAATTCCGGAATAAGTCCGTACTTCAGCAGATCGGTTGGCAAAACTTTGCTGAGAATATCGAATAATTTTTTTTCATCTTTTGTCTTTATATCCGCCGAGAATCCCATTTGATTTTTTCCGAGCCGCTCTTCAATTATGCGTTCGAGCCCTTCAAAAGCGCCTCCGCAAATAAATAGAATGTTTGTGGTGTCTATCTGAACATAATCCTGATGAGGATGTTTCCGACCGCCTTGAGGCGGAACGTTTGCTATTGTGCCCTCAAGAATTTTAAGAAGAGCCTGTTGAACTCCTTCTCCGGAAACATCACGCGTCAATGATGGAGAATCTGTTTTGCGGGTAATCTTGTCGATCTCATCTATGTAGATAATGCCTGATTCGGCTTTTTTTATGTCGTAATCGGAATTTTGAATCAGCCTCAAAAGTATGTTTTCTACGTCTTCTCCAACATAACCGGCTTCTGTCAGAGCAGTCGCGTCGGCTATTGCAAATGGTACATCAATTATTTTTGCTAGAGTTCGAGCAAGCAGAGTTTTACCACTGCCTGTCGGTCCGACTAGAAGAAAATTTGTCTTTTCGAGTTCTACATCTTTATTAGATGTTTTCGGATATCTTATTCGCTTGTAATGATTGTAGACTGCAACAGCGAGAGCTCTTTTTGCAATCTCTTGCCCTATAACATATTCATCAAGAGCAGTTTTGATTTCGAAAGGCTTAGGCAGACCTTTGGAAGTCTGTTGAGCCAAACCTTCAGGTTGTTCGCTGATTATTTCGTTGCACAGATTGATGCATTCATCGCAGATATATACGTTGGGCCCTGCAACAAGCTTTTTTACCTCATCCTGACTCTTTCCGCAAAATGAACAGACTAACCGCTCTTTTTCATTTCCGAATTTGAACATTACTTTTTATCCTTCGTATCTTTTGAAACCTTCAAATTTTTTCGCTCGTATATTACTTCGTCTATAAGCCCGTATACTTTTGCTTCTTCAGCCGACATGAACTTGTCTCTGTCGGTATCTTTTTCTATCATCTCAACCATCTGACCTGTGCTTTTAACGAGTATGTTGTTAATCATCTCTTTTACTCGAAGAATTTCCTTAGCTTGTATTGCAACATCCGATGCCTGCCCCTGAGCGCCGCCTAAAGGTTGATGTATCATTATCCTGGCGTGAGGTAACGCATAACGTTTGCCTTTTGTTCCGGCCGCAAGTAGAAGCGCTCCCATCGATGCCGCCTGCCCGAGACAGATTGTCGAAACATCGCACTTGATGTAGTTCATTGTATCGAATATCGCTATTCCGGCTGTGACAACTCCGCCAGGAGAATTCAAATAGAGATATATGTCTCGGTCAGGGTCCTCAGATTCAAGATAGAGCATCTGAGCAATAACCAGATTGGCGCGCTGATCATCTATTGCATCGCCGATAAAAATTATTCTGTCTCTTAGAAGCCGTGAAAAAATATCGAACGCTCTTTCGCCTCGCGCTGAATGCTCGATTACCATTGGTATGAGTGTCATATCTGGTCCTTTAGATTTAGAATTCATTAGCTCTTTATTATCTCGGCATTTTTTAGAATAAATTCAAGAGCCTTTCTTTTTAAAATTGATTCTTCTAATGATTTCAAATCTCTATTTTTCTTCAATCTATCTATTACTACCTCTTCCGACATGTTATTGTAGTAAGCGATTTTTTTTATTTCAGCGGCAAATTCTTCATCAGATACTGTAATCGATTCCTTTTTGGCAATGTCTAAAAGTAGTAATGAAGAATGAACGGTTTCTTTAGAAAGCTTACGTATCTTTTCCTCCAAAGCCTCAGGAGTTTTTCCGGTAACCTGACAATATTTTTCTTTGCTTACCTTTCCAAAGGCGGTTTGCCTGCGCTGATATTCCTCTTCAATTAGATAATCGGAAATATTTTCTATTGGATTTTCTTTGCGAAGAGATTCCAGAAAATCGGCTTCCGCTTCTTTAGAGTATTCTTCCTCCATCTTCAGCTTAATACTCTCTTTTGCATTTTGAGTCATACTTTCAAGACTTTCAAACTCGAGGTCTTTAGCAAACTCGTCATCAAGTTCAGAAAGTTTTTTTGTTTTAACGGCTATTACTTTAATCTTGAACAGAATTTTTTTGTTTCTAAATTTCTCTATCTCAAAATCGTCCGGCAAGACAATCTCTAAAGTTTTCTCATCATTTGCGCGTGAGCCTGCCAAAGACTCTTTTATTTTTTTGAATAAGTCTTTGTCGTATTTATCGGAAGCAATGCTCATAGTGTAGTTAGTCTGTTTGAATTGAGGAATAGCTTTTCCTTCCTCATCGAATCCTTCGTAATCGACCAGTACATAATTATTTTCATTTGCTTCTGATTCGACTGTTTCGTATGTTGCGTATCTTTCTCTTGCTCGCTCTAATACCTCTTTGACTTCGTTTTCGTCGACGATTGCTTCCTTTTGTTTATACGAGATGCCTTTATATTTCTTTAGCTCTATCTTCGGAGTTATATCAACTTTGGTCTCAATATGAAATTCTTTGTCAGGTTCAAATTCTCCGGCAGAAACAATTGATATCGAGAGCAAACTCTGATTTTCTTTGTCGAATTTTTCGTAACTTTTTATTGATTCTATAATGGACATTGGAATTAAATCATCTCGGATATCTTTCTTTAGAGTCTCTTTGTATTGCTTCTCAACCATGTTAAGCGGAGCTTTTCCCTTGCGGAAACCTTTCATCTGCACATGCTTGGCCAGCTGATTAAGTTTTTCCTGATAAAGTTTGCTGTTTTCTTCTGCCGGCACGTCGAATGTAATATGAACCTTACAGCCCGGTTCTTCAGTAAATTGTAAATTATTGAAATTCATTTTTCCTCCAAATCTATTTTGTATTATTGTAAAGAAAAAACATCCGTTACGGAATAGAAAATATTGTTTTAGGAATTTTGACGCCGAGTTTCTTATACCCTGCAACCGAGCGCTTTTCCGACTTAAAACCTTGAATAAAGTCGATATGAGCCGCTTCAAGCTTTAGTCCTAAGCGTTCAGCTTTGGTTTTGGCAGACTGCAATATTCTTGAATTATCTTTTTTGGATAAATACTCATAAATTGCTTTTACAATATCAATGTAAATCAAACCTCGTTTGTCGCCGGTATGAATGAACAATTTTTCGGCCTCTTCAAATTCGGGATTCTTTTTTTCTGAAAGATTCATTAGGGAAAGTGATACGAGTGTATATGGAATCGAGACTATATCATCGATTGAACGATAGCGCTCCGCCGCCAATTTTAATCCTTTTCGAGCTTCTTTTGATTTACCGAGCATTCGCAGAGCATTTCCTATGCCGCAATCAGAATATGCCATTGCGTAGGAAATTTTTAAGCGTCCGGCTTTTTTTCGCGCCTCGGTATAATCTTGCAAAGAACTTTTGTAATCTCCAATCATTCTGTAAAGCCCGCCGCGAGCCATAAGCGTGAATATTCTGGATTCTTCATCTTCGGTTAATTCTAGGGAAAGATTAAGATCGCGTAAGGCAGTCTTAAATTGTCCTACAAAACGTTCCGCTCCGCCGCGCCCGTAAAGAGCAAAAGCGATTCCTTCTTGATCTTTCTGCTTGCGGTAAATTTTTAGAGCTTGATTAAAATTGAAGACAGCTTTTTTGTAATTGCAGAGACCGCGAAGAGCCATTCCTATTCCTGCAATGGCGTCGGCTTTATCTACTTCGCATTTTACATTTTTTTTGAAGATAGAATATTCATTGATAGCTTCGTTGAATCTGCCTTCAAGCCTTAGCTTATGCCCGCGATTTAAATGATCCATTTTTATTCAGAGAAACTTTGAACGCTGAACGAATTAACGCTTCGAATGCTGGAATCTCTTTCGAGCTCCTGGCTGACCGTATTTTTTTCTCTCTACACTTCTGGGATCTCTGGAAAGCAGTCCTTCGCGTTTAAGATTCGGCTTGAAATCCGCATTCATAGTGCTTAATGCTCTGGCAATACCCAATTTTATCGCCTGAGCCTGAGCAGTTATGCCGCCGCCTTCAACTGTTGCGACAACATCAGTTAAATCTTTCATGCTTGTGACTTCAAGTGATTTTAAAACCTCTGCTCGATGATCGGAGCGTGGAAAATAATCGTCAAGAGTTCGATCATTGATTGTGATATTGCCTTTTCCGGGTTTTACTATTACCCGCGCCGAAGCTTCTTTTCTGCGCCCAGTGTGCGGAATGTTTTTTGTTGAAATTGCCATTGTAAATTAAACCTCGATCTTACGCGGTTTTTGCGCCGCATGAGGATGCGTGCTTTCAGCGTAAACTTTTAAATTCGAAAATAACTTTCTGCCAAGCCGATTCTTCGGCAACATTTTTTTTACGGCTATCTCAACCATCTTTTCAGGGTTCTTTTCTAAGAGGTCACCGTATTTAGTCGCCTTCAATCCGCCCGGATAACCTGAATGTCGATAATAAATCTTGTTGGTAGCTTTTTGCCCCGTCAAACGGATTTTAGACGCGTTCGTTACTATAACGAAATCGCCTGTGTCCATGTGAGGAGTAAAGATAACCTTATGCTTTCCGCGCAGTATCGAAGCCGCGCAAGTAGCAACATCGCCGAGTGTCTTGCCATCTGCATCTATCTCGACCCAATCATGAACGATCGAGTCCTTTTTAGGAATAGTTGTTTTCATAAGAGTCTGTGAGATTAGAATAAAAAAAGAAATGTGTCAAGGGATTATTGAAAAAATTTTGGAAATAATTGTGTTTGTTCAGAACGATTTATAATTTATGCTTACAATAAAATAATGAAGCAAAATGAAATCAATAAACTTGAATTAGGAATTTGGCTGTTAGCTGGATTTGCTCTTCGCATTATCGAAATTGGTTCGCGCTTACTCGAACACGACGAGGGCTTTGCGGCAGTAAGAATCTTCTCGTACATAGAATATCCTTATACGTTTCTACCGCCTTATTACGCTCTCATGAAGATATGGTCATGGATCTTTGGAATTACTATTACTTCTTTGAGATTTCCTTCTATGGTTGCTTCAGTATTAACTATTTTACTCGGCTGGATATTGTTTAAGGATTTTCTTAGCAAAACCGGTCAACGATTTTATTTGCTCTTATCTGTGATTTCTCCTTTCAGTATTTATTATGCTCAATTTTTTAAACCTTATGCGATTATATCATTTTTATGTCTGGCGGCATTGATACTCGCGTTAGAAAAAAGAACTTATATTAGAATTACTTTAGCCTTACTAATAGCTCTGTTTGCATTTCTATGCCACTTTACAGCAGTTCTATACATATTCGGTTTTATAATATCAGTTCTGATGACTTCTAAATTTAGAATACGAATAAAAATTGGAATGCTGCTGGTTATTGTATTCGGCATTTATACGTTCTTCTGGCTGATTCATCCATTATTGTGGTCGGATCATTATTCAGCTTCGTTTGTTTTTTTTGAAGCTCCTTTTCGTTTTCTGAAATTGTTATTCAATAGATATGTTGGAGCGTGGCACCTTTATACAATTATGATAAATCATTTATGGGGACATTTTCCTTTGCCGGGTTCTCCCAGAATATGGAAGTCGATTACCGGAGTGCTCTTACTTTTTGTCGGATATGGAATATTTATTTTTAGAAAAACCACAAATGCGGAATTGAGAAACAAGTTGGATATAGTTATATTGACCATTGTAACCGCACATATTACTGCTCTTTATATTACAAACGGTTTGCCGCTTACTCCTTATATCGTCCCTAAGTATCTCTTGCCGTCGCTAATACCGCTGCTGGGGTTGATTGCGATTGGATTAAACAAGCTTTATGAAACGATGAAAATACCTGCGGTTTTGTGCGGGCTATCTATCGTAATGATTAGTGCGGTCGGATTAAATACAACTTACAATTTAAAAAGTCCTATTGATTATCCTGACTTCAAGGGAATCGAGAAGACTATTGTCAAACATGCGGAGAAAAATGAAGCGGTAATTTCTGCGGCTGAACTGTGGTACCCTTTGAAATATTACTGGATTCTGGATAACAATGATATTCCACTTCTTTGCTATCCTGCTCCAGGGAGAATACATTTCAAGGCGACAAAAGTTACGGACGAGGAGTTGGAAAAATTCCGAAAAGATATTTTGCCTTTCGAGGGTGTCTGGTACCTGTCGAATATGATGACGATCGTGGATCCTGACGAAAAATTATTAGAGCTTTTGAAAGAAGAAAATGTTTTTCTTGGAGAGACTACGGTTGCCTTGCCGTGGCCGGGAGTTTCCGCAAGGCTATTTCATTTTGGGCTGAAGAAAGTTAAAGCGGAGCAGGGAACGGACACTCTATCTAGCGATTGATCTTTTTGAAAGTTGGTTTTGGAATCACCGACGAACCTATAATGTATTCGGCTAACAATCCGACATTGAAAAAGCCTATGCCGACAATCAAAAGCAATACGTCTAAAATAACCAGAACCATGACATCGGAAAGGTTCGCTCCAAAAAAGAAATCTGCAATAGATAAAGCTCCTCCTAAAATACAACCAGAAGTAAAAAGGAGTATGCCGAGCGTGCCAAAGATCAAAAATGGTTTTTCCATCAGTGAAAATTGAATTTTTATTGATATGAGGTCTGCGGCGCCGATTAGAATTCGGATTATTCCGTATTTAG
>PEWQ01000101.1 GCA_002780065.1 Candidatus Hydrogenedentes bacterium CG07_land_8_20_14_0_80_42_17 | reverse complement strand
GCAAATTGAAAATTGCAAATTGGAAATTGAAAATTAGAAATTGCAAATTTGAAATTGCAAATTGAACTATTGTGCCGTAGCAAAAGATTTACAACCCTCATTGAATAATTCTGCGTACATGAGTAGTATCAACCTATGCAAATAAAACTTCTCGCATATCTCGGAGCAATTGTGCTGAAACTTTTTGGAGCGACATATCGTTTCAGATATATTAACGAAGGTCTGCTCAGCGAGGCTTTGAAGAAAGGCGGAGTTATTCTTCCATTCTGGCACAATCGGATTATCGGAGCTTGTACGGCTCCGATTTTCAGACCGCTTGACACTGTTGCTGTAGTGTCTCGGCACTCAGACGGCGAACTAATTACGCAGATAATGGCAAAATTCGGGCATCGAGCTGTGCGCGGATCATCGAAAAAAGGCGGGTCGGAAGCGCTTAAAGAACTCGAAACCGAATTAAAAAAAGGCGCAGTGATTGGGATAACTCCTGACGGCCCGCAAGGCCCGCGATACAAACTTCAGTCTGGCGTTGCTGTTTTATGCGAGCGGACAGAGCGACCTATAATACCTTTTATTGCTATCGCAAAATCGCGCTGGAAATTTAATTCTTGGGACGGATTCGAGCTTCCAAAACCGTTCACTGAAATTAAAATGATTTTTGGACCGCGTATCGAGCTCTGTGGTGATGTGGACAAAACAATGTTGCGAGTAGAAACTGCGATGAAAGAAAAAGTTGTTGAAGGTGAATCTCTATTCGGCCGCTCACCTGACTTCCAGGTAAACTAGATGATTTATTCTATCGGACTCAGTATCTATCTTATTTTAGCTTCGCCATTTTATCTTTTAAAAGTTCTTCGCGGTAAATACCGCTCGAATTTTTTTCAGAGGCTCGGATTCGGTCTAAAAAAAATCGAAGGAAAAACAATTTGGCTGCATGCATGCTCCGTAGGCGAGATTGAAGCCGCCGCACCTTTTATCGAGTTACTGATGAAAGAAAAGAAAGATTTTCGAATAATAATTTCAACTGTGACAGAAACAGGATTTGCCAGAGCGAAAAAAATGTTTGCAAATCTCGAACTAAGATATCTTCCGTTTGATTTTAAGTTTGCAATAAGAAAGCATTTGCTCACAGCAGGTGAGCCGGATTCATTTTACATCATAGAGACTGAAATTTGGCCTAACCTTATTCGAGAGCTTTCTGCTCGGAAAATTCCGATCTTCATTGTTAATGGGAGAATAAGTGATAGAGCATGGAAACGTTATCGACGATTTGCATTTCTATTTAGGACAATTTTGCGCCGCATCTCTGCAGTTGCGGCTAGAACAGAGCTTGACGCGGAACGCTATAAGTTTCTTGGAGCAGACCGAGTAGAAGCTGTTGGCAATATTAAATATGATCGCATCGCGCCTGCATTACCTAGAAACACTCCGCAAGGCAGGTTTGTGCTATTTGGAAGCACTCACCACGGCGAAGAAAAAATTTGCATTGAGATATTTGAAAGATTGAGAAAAAAAATTCCGGAGCTCCGCGCGATACTTGCGCCGAGGCACATCGAACGTGCTAAAGAATTGGTAAAAAAATATGGAGGCTCTTTGCGCTCTGAAGGATGGGATGACAGCAAATTGTTGATACTCGATACTCATGGCGAACTTGCAGGCATGTATGCAATTGCCGAGGCGGCATTCATTGGCGGCTCGCTCGTGCCTGTCGGCGGCCATAACCCGCTGGAAGCGGCAATACACAGCGTTCCGTCGATATGGGGACCTTATACGGAAAATTTCAGAGATGCTTGCGATGTGCTGAAAGATAACGGAGGTTTTATTGTTCAAAATGGCGATGAGCTTTATTCTGTTTTCGAATCTTTGCTGACGGATAATAGATTGAGACTTCAATGCGGAGCTTCTGCGCGAAAAAAGGTTCTTGAAAATCGAGGAGCTGCGGAACGCACATGGAAATTTTTTCAACAGGTAACGAAATGAAAATATTGGTGAGAGCTCCGAATTGGCTTGGAGACGCTGTCATGGCAAGACCTGCGCTGAATGCTATTATTAAAGTAGTAGGAAATAAAAATGTTTCCGTCGTTGCGAAATCTTCGGTTGCTTCGGCATTTGCCGATTGCGAGGTTTTCGTCATGAAAAATTCATGGGATATAGCTTCTCACCGCAAAAAAAGTTTTGATTCTATTATTCTCTTCACTAATTCCTTTTCGTCTGCATTTCTTGCATGGCAGAGTGGAATTAAAAATCGAATAGGCTATGACAATTTCGCAGTTCATTTTCTTCTGACAAAAAGAATTGCAAGATCAAAAACATTTCTTCATCAGATTGACGAATATCTTCATCTTACTGAAAGTGCAGGCTACAGATCGAAATCAATTATTCCGACTTTGCCTTTTCGAAAAAATAATCACATCGAAGAAAAATACGTTGTTCTTGCTCCTGGCGCTAAATACGGAGGCGCGAAGAGATGGAATAAGTTTGACAAACTTGCCGTTGAGCTCGCTTCAAAAGGAAAAAAAGTTGTTGTGCTTGGAAGCGCTGGAGAAGCAGAAAATATTTTCGAAAGAGAAAATATTCTTAATCTTGCCGGAGAAACTACTCTTGATATTGCTCTCGATATTGTGGCTCACGCTCAGATTGTGATCTCGAATGACTCGGGATTGGCTCATGCAAGTTCGGCTCTAGGAAGAAGAACAATCGTAATTTTCGGTCCGACCGATCCGAAGAGAACTCTGCCTCGCAATGCAGAATTGATTCAGGAGAAGGTTGAATGCGCACCGTGCGGATTGAGAATCTGCCCAATCGATCACAGATGCATGAACTCTATCACGGTCGAGGAAGTCTTGGCGCGAATCGGATGAAAAAAATATTGGTCGTTAGAATTGGAGCGCTCGGCGACGCTATTCATGCACTGCCGATGGTAAATGAATTGCATCGGAGAGAACCGGAATCAGAAATTTACTGGGCCGCCGGCCCGAGTGTTGTAAGTTTTCTGAAAGGACATTCTGCCTTATCAGGTTTCATTACAGTCAATAAAGGAGTCAAGGGACTTTTCAATGCCGCAAAACTGGTGCGGAAAAAATTTGACTGTGCGATTGATACTCAAGGTTTGATTAAATCCGCGTTTATTGCGGCATCGAGTTCGAATATGGTAATTGGAAGAGCTTGGAACTCGGTGCGCGAAAAACCCGCTAGTTTTTTCTATACGGAAAAAGTCGAGCCTCAAAAAGAACACATAATAGAACAGAATTTAGAACTGCTCGAACCTTTATTTCCCAATGAAACTAAATTCGAAATAAAATATGATATTCCTATTCATGAGCATCCTGAATGGAAATTTCTTTCTGAAACTCCGATACTTTTCAACATTGGCGGAGGCTGGTGGACAAAATTATGGGAAAGAGAAAATTTTGTTCAGCTTGCGAATAGAATCGACAAAGTGCTGGGACTGCCTGTAGGAATAGTCTGGGGACCTGGTGAGGAAGATAATGCGAAATACATTGCAGCTCATTCATCTGCTCAACTCGCGCCCCCGACACTCTTCAGAGATCTCGCCGGAATATTTTCAAAAGCGCGGCTCTTAGTATCAGGAGAGACCGGTCCGCTTCATCTCGCTGTTGCAGTAGGATGCAGAACTATAGCTCTATTGGGACCGACTGCAGGCACGAGAAACGGTCCTTACGGTAAAGAGCAGATAACGATAGAGCCGCAACTTCCATGCAGACCGTGCCATTCGCGCACCTGCGCCGATTTTCGTTGTATGCCTATGATAACTCCTGATAGAGTTTTTAACGAAATCGCAAATAAGCTCGAACGGTAGCCGCAGGCTTCAGACTGCGTTAGCAATGCATTCAAACAAACATAGAGTATTAATGAGTATATTT
>PEWQ01000007.1 GCA_002780065.1 Candidatus Hydrogenedentes bacterium CG07_land_8_20_14_0_80_42_17 | reverse complement strand
CTGACCCCGAAATTGTTTTCCACAGTTTATCAAACTATTGCAGATTATTTCAAAAATATATTTTTTTCGTACTTGACCTTTTATGAGCAAGGGTATTTTATGTCCGAGTCGGTGGAGCTGAGTGGAGAGAAGTGGAGGATTGCCGAACGATGAATGTAGGAACATATGAACAACTCATCGATGAAAAGGGACGTATTATCTTGCCTGGAGCTTTTAGGCAAGCGTTCGGTAAAACTCTCTTTATCTCGCTCGGCTTCGACGATTGTCTTTGCCTCTGGCGAAATGAAGATTTTGAATCTTTTGTCGAGAAAGAGATAGAGAAGAGAAGCGACCTTTCGAGGGCGCAACGGCAGGTGAATAGATGGCTGCATTCTTCGGCACATCTATTATCGATTGATTCGCAAAATCGATTTGTCATTCCGCAGTTGCTCCGAAAAAAATCGCTTTTGGAACGTGAGGTAGTTTTGGTCGGCGCGGGCGCGCGAGTTGAGATCTGGAGCAAGAAGGCCTGGGAGGATTACATTGCCAAGGCTGACGATTCCATTGAGGAGATTGCGGAGTCTCTTTCTCGGGAATTCAGGGTCTGATTTGTCACCGCAGTAAGTAAACGCAGTTTATACGCAGCAACGACGCAGTTCATACATTGTTTCAATGCAGTTTGAACGCAGCGAATACGCAGGTTTTAACGAAGAAGCGATACAGCATGAACGTAGAAATTAATAAAGTTAGTGTTCGCGCCGCCACCTCACATCTTCCGGTTCTGCCGGAGCGGGTTAAAGAAGTATTTTCTTTTGCCCATGGAAGAATATTAGACGCTACAGCCGGCGGCGGAGGACATACTCGGATTCTTTTGGAACTGGGGCATGAAGTTGTTGCGATTGATCGCGACCCTTTTGCAGTCGAACGGCTTCGGAATAATTTTAATTCGTTTTTAAAAACAGGAAAACTTTCGATAAAAAAAATGGCATTTGCGGATTGTGAAACTCTTGGTGAATTTGACGGTATAATCGCAGATATTGGACTCTCATCAGATCAGCTTCTGGACGATACTCGCGGTTTTTCTTTTAATTCAAATGCGCCTTTGGATATGCGTATGGACCCTTCTTTGTCGATTTCCGCTAGTGAATTAATTTTAAATTCCTCGACGGAAGAGCTGACTTCAATATTGCATGAATACGGGGAAGAACCCTATGCATGGCGAATTGCTAGAGCTATTTCAGGCAAGAGATTCGAAACTTCAATTGAGCTGGCAGAAGCCGTGCGCTCTGTAAAAAAACGAAGAAAGAGCAGGCTTGATCCTGCAACTCTGACATTTCAGGCTTTGAGAATTTACGTAAACGACGAGTTGAATCAGCTTAGAACTTTTCTTTCCCATATTCCTAAAATCTTAAAGCCGAGCGGTAGGCTTGCAGTAATTTCGTTTCACTCGCTTGAAGACAAAATAGTGAAGAATAAATTTTCGGAGTGGTTTGGAAAATGCGTTTGTCCGCCGAGAATTCCCGAGTGCAGATGCGGTGCAAAACGTATTGCATATCCTCTTTGGAATGGTGTGATAAAAGCCGATATTAATGAATGTAATAATAATCCTAGAGCTCGGTCTGCACGTATGCGGGCATTGAAGATGAATGATGAATGAAAGGAACGTGGCAATGAAACGAAATACTAATGAAGATTTCAAATGGAAGCTGACCAAGATACATTTTGGAGTAATAGGCGCCGCTATGATATTTGCTCTTTCGCTTCTGGCTCAGAATACTCAATATCGCGATTTTACCAATAAACTTGTATCTCTGAATAAAGAGAAGCGGGAACTAATGGACGAGAAGACGAGGCTGACAATCAAGCGGGAAGCATTATCTGACCCGATTCGAATACGTTCTATTGCGGTGGAAAAATATGGAATGGTTGGCGCAGAACCCAACAAAGTTCACGAGATTGAATCTTCATCAGGCGTTGAATGAAAAAACTTTCCGAATTAATAATCGGAATCTCCGATGCAACTTTAATTGGAAATAAAGATGCTGTAATCAGCCGGCTTATTACCGATTCGAGAAAAATTAAAGAAGGAGATTTATTTTTTGCAGTCAGAGGAGCTCATTCGGATGGTCACGCACATATAGCCGAAGCATTATCTAAAGGCGCGTCTGCAATAGTTTACGACCGAGAAATAGAGTTGCCGAAAAATATTACTGCTGTGCGCGTGAAGGATTCATATCAGGCTTTGGCTCCGATTTCAAAAGTGTTCTATGATGCTCCGGCGTCTCGAATGAAGATGATTGGAATAACGGGAACCAATGGCAAGACAACAACCGCATTTCTTCTGCGCTCAATTCTTGAAACGTCCGGAATCAAAACTTCTCTTTTGGGAACAGTCGGCTACCTGATCGGAAATAAAACGATTGATGCTCCGAACACAACTCCTGATGCGCTATTATTGAACTCATTGTTGTCTGAGAGTTTAGAAGCCGGAATTGATTCAGTTGTGATGGAGGTTTCTTCGCACGCGTTAAAGTTAGGCCGGGTTTCGGAGATGAAATTCGAGTGCGGAATATTTACAAATCTTACGCAGGATCATCTTGATTTTCATTCGGACATGGAGGATTACTTCGAGTCGAAGCTGAAGCTCTTCGAATTGTCAAATGGAAAAGGCGCAGTGAACCTCGACGATCGCTATGGACTTCGGATTCAATCTTTATTTTCGAACGTAATATCATTCGGAGAGAACGGCAGTGTCACTGCAAAAAATATCGATTACAAAATTGACGGAACAAAATTTGATTTAATTATGCCGGGATTTTCAAAGAGGATTTCGACAAGGTTGGTCGGCAGACCGAATGTTTGGAACTGCCTTGCCTCTGCGGCCGGAGCGATTTCTGTTGGAATAGAAATGAACGACATTGTTGCCGGCTTAGAGTCAGCCGATGCGCCTCCAGGCCGCTTCGAGCTTGTTCCGACAAATGAGAGATTTGCTATTGCCGTCGATTACGCGCATACGCCCGATGCTCTAGAAAGACTTTTGCAGACCGGTAGAGAATTGAAGCCGCGCCGTTTGCATTTGCTTTTCGGCTGCGGCGGAGACCGCGACAGAAAGAAGCGGCCGATTATGGGTGAAATTGCCGAGCGCTTAGCTGATAAAGTTTGGATAACTTCCGACAATCCGAGAACGGAAGCCCCGGAAAAAATTATTGATGAGATAATGCCCGGTGCAGGCTCTAAATCGCATAGAATATGTGATCGCCGCGAGGCGATCTTTAAAGCGGTTTCTGAATTGCAGGAAGGCGATATATTATTGGTTGCAGGAAAAGGACACGAAACGTATCAAATAATCGGCACTGAAAAAAATCATTTTGATGATCGAGAAGTAGTGCGAGACGCTGTGATCATGCGTGAAGAAAAAAAACGGAATCGCAGTAACTGACAAAGAAAAAATAGGAGCTGACAGATGAGCAATTGCATAGAACCTTGGAAAGCGTGCGAAATAGCCGAGGCGGTTGGAGGCAGAATAGTTTGCGGTAATGGAGATGCGATAATTCGCGGAGTGACAACGGATTCGAGATCGATTCCTCCGAAAAGCATATTCTTCGCGCTGAAAGGCGAGAAACATGATGCACATTTATTTGTGCCGCACGTGATCAATGAAGGAGCAATCGCCGCAATAGTTGACAGGCCTTTGCCGGTTCCTCATTTTGTGACTTTGATTCAAGTAGAGGATACGACTCGAGCTTTAGGCGATTTTGCTCTTGCTTATAGAAAAAAGTTTTCGGTTCAAATTGCGGGCGTCACCGGCTCCAGCGGAAAAACTTCAGTTAAGAATTTTCTCGCAGGTATTTCAAGACGAAGATACAGAACAGTTTCGACAACAGGAAATTTAAACAATCATATTGGAGTTCCGCTCACACTTTTTAATTTGAAATCCAAAACCGAAAAAGCGGTTATCGAGATGGGAATGAGCGTTAGAGGCGAGATTGCTCGTTTATGTGAAATAGCCGCGCCGACTCTGGGAATAATCACTTCAGTTGGACCGTGCCATCTCGAGACGCTTGGAAGTATTGATGAAATAATCAATGCGAAGAGTGAATTGACTGAATATTTAAATTTGAAAGACGGAGTAATAATTCTTCCTTCCGATTCTGCACATTTTGATGAATTAAGAAGTCGAGCAAAGTGCAGAGTCGTATCAGCGGGAACTAGAGAAGACTCTGATGTAAGAATAACAGAACTTAATTCAGATGGTTTTGCTCCTGCATCATTTGTCTTTCGAGGAATTCCTGTTTGCTTGAAATTACCGGGAAGGCACATGGCATTAAATGCCGCGCTTGCCGCCGCCGCGGCTCTGGAAATGGGAATCGATTCTCTGGATATAGTTGAAGGACTTGGTTCTGTTTTTCCGGAGACAGGCAGAGCTTTGGCGCACAAACTTGATGGAGTGACTTTGGTAGATGACGCTTACAACTCAAATCCGCTTTCTCTTTCTGCAGGAATTTCGATGCTTAGTGATGAAGAGGCCGAACGAAGAATACTTGTAATGTCGGACATGCTCGAACTCGGAAAAGAATCGAATGAAGAGCACGCTAAAATCGGGAGATTGATTTCTGAAAAAAAGATCGACGTTTTGATTTATCGCGGAGAGAAAACTTCGATTACTGCTGAAGAGTCTAAGAACGTCAAGAAAATAGAATGCAGAGACAACGATGAGATGGCTGAGATAATATTAAAGACTATGCGTCAGGGCGACGTGATTTTGGTTAAAGCTTCTCATGGAATGAGACTTGATGAAGTTGTAAGAAAAGTTATCGATCGGAAAATTAGCTCTACAAGAGCACAAGTAATATCGATGAGGAAGTGAAGAATTGTTCTTCTATCTAGCTCAGTTGTCGCATCATTTGGGGCCTTTGAGGCTCTTTCAATACATCACGGTAAGAACTGCGCTTGCAACGATTGTTCCGCTCATTCTTACAATTTATATTGGACCATATTTTATAGAATCGCTGAAACGTTTTCGCGTTGCGCATTTAGGTGAACGGGACGAACTGAATTTTCACGCTCATAAATTGGGAACTCCGACAATGGGCGGACTTTTAATTGTAAGCATGATATCTTTTTCAATTCTTCTCTTCGGCAATCTTCAGAACCGATACGTTTCTCTGCTCTTTTTGGTAATGGTCGGACTTGCGTCGGTAGGATTTATTGACGATTATTTGAAACTCACGAAGCGGAATCCGAAAGGCCTGTCCGCAAAATATAAATTGCTTGGTCAAATCGTGCTGTCAGGGTCGGTCGCCGCGTCGCTCTTTATTTTGCCTTGCGAAGCGGGAAAAATATGGATGAACGAAACTGTGAGTACCGCTTATGGAGCAAGCATCACAATACCTTTCATAAAAAATGTAATTCTGCATCTCGGCTGGCTTTATATTCCTTTTGTAATTTTAGTTATAGTGGGTTCGTCGAATGCTGTGAACCTGACCGACGGCCTCGACGGCTTGGCAACAGGCTGTATGCTGGCATGCTCAGTCTCTTTGGCAGGATTGACGTATGTGGCCGGGCACTATAACTTTTCATCTTATTTGAACGTGCTTTATATCCGCGACGCCGCTGAAATTACCGTTTTTCTCGGAGCGATGATTGGAGCTCTGTTAGGATTTCTCTGGTTCAATTCCTATCCTGCGGAAGTTTTTATGGGAGATACCGGTTCACTGTCGCTCGGCGGAGCGTTGGGCACCGTTGCAATCTTCATAAAACAGGAACTGCTTTTGGTAATTATCGGCGGAATTTTTGTTGCCGAGGCGCTTTCGGTAATAATTCAAGTCGCGTCTTTTAAAACAACAGGTAAGCGTATCTTCAAGATGGCGCCGCTTCATCACCATTTTGAATTATCCGGCTGGGCAGAGCCAAAAGTGATTGTGAGATTCTGGATAATTTCATTCATTCTTACGATGATTGCTCTGGCGACGTTGAAGCTGAGGTAGAGATGCTGAAAGAAAATTGTATTTTGACCGGACAGAACGTGACAATTTTAGGCTGGGCGCGATCTGGAATTGCCGCGGCTCGGCTATGCGAAAAGCTCGGGGCAAAGGTCTTCGTTTCTGAAGCGAAACCGGAAGAAGCTCTCGATGAAAAGTCGCGCATAGAACTTAATCATTACGAGCATGAGTCGGGCAATAATACGAAGAAAGCTCTTTCTGCCGACCTGATTGTTCTTTCTCCGGGAATACCGCTTTCGATTCCTATATTGAAGAATTATACCGGAAGAATATGGAGCGAACTTGAACTTGCATGGCGGAGCTTGCCGTGCAGGACAGTAGCAATTACAGGGACCAATGGAAAGACCACTACGACAACTTTGTTAGGAAATATTCTTTCGCAATGCTATAAAAATGGTAAGACTTATGTCGGAGGAAATATTGGAACGGCGGCATCAGAAGCAGCTCTATCTGCAAGACCGGAGGATTTGTGCGTTCTGGAAATTTCTTCGTTTCAACTCGAAACTATAGAAAAGTTTAGACCTGACATCGCAGTCTTTCTAAATCTTCGTTCGGATCATCTCGATAGATATTCGAACATTAATGAATATGCAGAAGCAAAACGCAGGATCTTTATGAATATGCAAAAGGAAGACATTGCCGTTTTGAATATCGACGATGAATACACTGCAGGACTTGCGGATGAATTGAGAAACATAAAAGTTGTGAAAGTGTCGGCTCAAAAAAAAGCTGATTATAATTTGCGCCGTGAATTCAATTCGCAAATTTTAGAAGCTGTGAAAGCTCCGGAAAATCTTCTCTCCGCAGTTGCAGTGGCAGACATTTTAGGCGTTGATTTTGATGAGATGATGGAAGTGCTCAGAAAATTTAAAGGCTTGCCCCACAGGATCGAGAAGATAGGATCGATTGGAGATGTAGTTTTCTACGATGATTCGAAGGCAACGAATGTTCATTCAGTTGAGGCCGCATTATTGCGGCTTGATTCGCCGATTGTGCTTGTAATGGGCGGAAAAGACAAAGGCGAGGACTATTCCGAAATATTGGATCTTGTAAGAAAAAAATGCAGATGCGTTGTATCTTACGGCAATGCCGCGGAACGAATTCAAAAGATATTGGGCGGAGAAATAGTTTTTAAATTTGATTCTGCAGTGAAGAGAGCGTATGAACTTGCGAAACCTGATGCTTCAGTGATTTTATCTCCGGCGTGTTCGTCTTACGACCAATTTAAGGATTATGTAGAACGAGGCGAACGATTTAAAAAAGCCTTTTCTGAATTACAAATGGAAAAAGATTTATGATACGGCAAAGCTCTTCCGAACAAAAATACCAGCCGAATTATTCTGGACGAAAAAATGCTGCCAAGACAGTATTCTCTCTGCCGAAAGATGAGCTTTTAGCTCCGCCTGATTCTCTTCTTGCGACTACTACGATGATTCTCGTGGCAATCGGAATCGTTTCGGTCTACTCTGCAGGCTCATCAAAGGGCTTCGAAACATACGGCTCATCGAGCCATTTTCTGATAAGACAATTTTGCTCGGCGCTAGTTGGTCTATTCGCAATGATTTACTTTTCTAAAATATCGCTTGCGAAGCTGGAAAAAATAACCGTAGGTTTTGGATTGCTTACACTTTTACTTTTGATTGCTGTATTAATTCCGGGAATTGGAAGCGAAATAAAAGGCGCGCGCCGATGGATAAATTTAGGATTCGGATTCAGATTTCAGCCTTCGGAATTTGCACGACTGGCTTCCGCATTGATGGTGGCTCGGTATGTTTCCAAGTTTAGCGAAAGAGTTTGCACTTTATCAGGAATATTAAAATGCATGGTTCTGCCATTGATCTATTCATTTCTAATTCTTCTTCAGCCTGACTTCGATACAGCTTTTACGGTTTTGGCGATAGGATGCGTGATCCTTTTTGTCGCTGGAGTTCCATGGCGGTATGTGCTTATCGGAGCTGGAGCGGCAGTTCTGGTTGCGATTCTGCTTATTTGGAAGGAACCGTATCGAATGGATAGAATTATGGGGTTTCTCGATCCATGGTCTGACCCGAGAAGAAAAGGCTATCAGATAATTCAGTGCTGGATAGCAATGGGAAGTGGAGGAATATTCGGAAAGGGACTCGGAGCTTCAATTCAGAAATTGGGTTTTCTTCCTGAAGCTCACACTGATTTTATTTTTGCAGTTATTGCGGAGGAATTGGGATTTGTTATTGCATCATTGATCGTTGTGCTTTTCGGAATAATTTCATGGAAAGGATATCGAATTGCAATTAGGCAATCGATTCCGTTTGCAAGATATGTGGCAATAGGAATAACTGCGATGGTAAGCATGCAGGCAGGCTTGAATCTGATGGTAGTGTCAGGATTGGCGCCTACGACCGGAGTACCTCTGCCTTTTGTTTCATACGGCGGAACGAGTCTTATCTTCATGATGTCTTCACTCGGTATACTTTGGGGAATTTCGAGACGAGTGTCGTAACTAAATGAAAGAAAAAAAGTTATTGCTTGCGATTGCAGGCGGAGGAACCGGAGGACATGTTTATCCTGGAATTGCTGTTGCTGAAGAGTTAAGAAACCGCGGCGGAGAATCTTTTTTTCTTGGCACTGAACGAGGTCTTGAAAATCGCATCGTTCCTAAAGCCGGGTTTGATTTTTTTGTAGTCGAGGCGGCTCCGATAGAACGAAAAAAACCGTGGCTTATATTTTCAGAATTAATTCAAAATTTGCGTGGGATTATTTCCGGCCGCAACATTTTGCAAAAGAAGCGGCCGCAGGCTCTGCTGGGCACTGGAGGCTATGTGAGCTTTTCCTCCGCATTTGCGGCGTGGAGTCTCGGAATACCTGTTATCATCAATGAGCAGAACGCAGTGCCCGGATTGGCAAATAAAATCTTAAGCAATTTTGCGGCATTGTGTATCTCAGCATGGGAACCGAAAGAAAATTTCTGGAAGTGTCCGGTAAAAAAAATCGGGCTTCCTGTTCGAAAAGATTTTTTTTGCACGAATAGAAAGTTGGCTCGAAAAGAATTCGGTCTAAAAGAAAATGATATTGCCGTTCTTTTTTTTGGAGGCTCTCGGGGTTCTATTTCGATCAACAGGGCTGTTTCTGCGATTGCGAAACGGTTGGCCGATGAGAAAATTTTTATTATTTGGGGGACGGGAACTGAACATTTTGAAAATGTTATGAGAATGTCCGGAGTTCCAAGCGAGAAAATGCGGATTCTTCCTTACATTGATAATATGCCTGCTGCACTTTCAGCGGCTGATATCGCCGTAACTCGCTCCGGAGCGATGACAGTGGCTGAAATAGCCGCTATTGGTATTCCGTCGATACTTGTTCCATTTCCATACGCGACCGGCGATCATCAGAAAGCAAATGCTCTTAAGCTGAAGGAAAGTAATGCGGCGGAGATGATTTGCGATGAAGAAGTTTCTGAAAAGTTGTATGATTCTATTTCAATGCTGATTAATGATTCTAAAAAAAGGTTTGTAATGTCCGAGTCGGTGCGCAGTTTTTGTGATCCGGATTCGGCAAAAAAAATGGCTGATGAGATTGAAAAAGTAATTGAAAGCGGAGCTAAGGAATGATCAGAGTTCAAAGAATTCATTTTGTCGGGATTGGCGGTTCCGGAATGAGCGGAATTGCTGAACTCTTGCTTTCGATGAAGTATCAAGTGAGCGGTTCCGATATAAAAAAGTCGGCTGTCACGGATCGATTGAATGCTCTTGGAGCTAAGATTGCGATTGGACATAGAGCAGAGAATATCGGCTCTGCCGACGCTGTTGTTGTCTCTTCTGCGGTTGGAAGAGAAAATCCTGAAGTCAGATCAGCTTACGAACGCGGCATTACCGTTGTGGCTCGAGCCGAGATGCTTGCTGAATTGATGAGAATGAAGTACGGAATTGCTATTGCGGGAACTCACGGTAAAACTACTACTACTTCTCTGACTGCGTTTGTTCTCTCTTCAGGAGGTTTGGACCCTACTGTTGTTATCGGAGGCCGGCTCGAACAGATTGGAAGCGGCGCTAAGCGCGGTTTGGGAGATTACTTTGTTGCGGAGGCGGATGAATCGGACGGATCGTTCCTGAAACTTTCACCCGCAGTTTCTGTAATTACAAACATCGATGACGATCATCTTGAACATTACGGAGACATGGCATCGCTTACAACTGCGTTTAAGGAGTTTGCAAACAAGGTTCCGTTTTACGGTTTTGGAGTTCTTTGCAAAGACGACATCAGACTTTCGAGCATTATGACTTTGTCAAGCAGACGAATGGTAAGCTACGGATTAAGCGCCGGCGCAGATGTGCAGGCTGAAAATATCGAGATTGTCAGAGACGGGTCAAAATATGATTTGGTCTATCGCGGAAAAAAGATGGGACATGTCTTTTTGAAAATTCATGGTCTTCACAATGTCTCGAATTCGCTTGCCGCTTCGGCAGTGGGGCTTGAACTCGGAATTCAGCCCGATAAGGTCATTCAAGGGCTCGAAGCTTTTAAAGGTGTGGACAGGAGACTTCAATTCAAAGGTAGATCGAAAAAAGGCTGGTCGGTTTATGACGATTACGGGCATCACCCAACAGAGATTACAGCTACTATTGCGGCGGCAAAAACCCTTCTCAATGATAACAGAGGACGAATAGTGGTTATCTTTCAGCCTCACAGATATTCGAGGACTTCTCTTCTTTATGATAAATTTGCAACTGCTCTTACTGCGGCTGATTTTATCTGGCTTCTTCCTATCTATCCCGCAGGCGAGATGCCTCGGGAAGGAGTGACTTCAGAACTCATTGCTTCTTCTTTGAAACTGAAAAGTTATATCAATTTCAAAGTGATTGAAGATGAGCCGAGCCCGGAAATAATTGCAGGGGAACTTAACGAAGGAGATATTGTAATTACTCTTGGAGCGGGCAGTATCACTGGATTAGGCGATAAGTTGCTGAAGGAATGAATTATGAGCGACACTAAAATTTTTCTCGGCTCCAACGGCGGCACGATTAATAATTTGAGTATTGAAGAGGTGATGAATCTTTTAGGATCAGTAAAAAATGAGCCTCTTTACAAACATACGCACTTTAAAATCGGCGGACCTGCTGACTGGTTTTTTATTGCTCAAACTCCTGATGATCTTTCTGTTGCAAGAATTGTTGCTCGAAGCAGAGGAATGGCAATGTTCATCATTGGCGCCGGCTCGAACTTGCTTGTCTCTGACGAAGGCTTAAGAGGATTGGTGATAAAGCTTGGCGGAGCATTCACTTCGCTTGAAGAAGATGCGGATTCAGGTTTGATGAAGGTTGGTGCGGCAGTTAGATTGCCTGATCTCGCAAGAGCTTTCAAAGACAGAAACGCTTCAGGATTGGAATGGGCTTTTGGAGTTCCAGGAACTGTTGGCGGTGCAATATTCATGAATGCGGGAACTGATCTCGGAGAGATGAAGGATGTAATTGAGAAGGTCATAGTCGAAGGACGTGGAGGAACTGTTTGCGAGACTAATGCGACTGCATGTGGTTTCGGATACCGAACATCTAGATTTCAGCATACCGGTGAATTTATTCTTTTTGCTATTGTCAGATTAGGCAATTCACCTTTTAGAGAAGATATGGCAAGAACCGCTTTGGAACATCGCAAGAATACTCAGCCGCTTCAGCTTCCAAATTGCGGATCAGTTTTTGCAAATCCGCAAAATGATTTTGCGGCGCGTTTGATTGAAGAAGCAGGTCTGAAGGGACACACAATTGGTGGAGCTCAGATTTCGACAATGCACGCAAACTTTATAGTGAATTTAGGCAATGCAAAAGCGCAAGATGTTAAAGCGCTTATTGACCTTGCTAAGATGGAAGTGAAGAATAAGTTTGGAATAGAGTTGCGTTCTGAAGTTAGAATGCTCGGAAAATTCTGAAGGAAAGGATTAATAATGCGCGTAGCAGTGTTGCTTGGAGGAATGTCGAGAGAACGCGAAGTATCGCTGAGAACAGGTCAGGCGGTGCTGTCGGCTCTTCTTAAGTTGGGTTATGAGGGAATTGCGATCGATCCGGGCAGGGGAGTTGCTCGTGAGATACTTGATGCCTCACCGGATATTGTATTCATTGCGCTTCATGGGAAATTTGGTGAAGATGGAACGATTCAGGGACTCTTGGAGATTCTAGATATTCCTTATACGGGTTCTGGAGTCTTGGCATCGTCTGCGGCAATGGATAAAATTTTTACCAAAAGAATTATTCGGTCTGCAGGTCTGCCTACTCCGGATTTCGCGGTTGTCGAAAGAGGAATTAACTACAGCATGCCTGAGTTCAAACCTCCGTTCGTTGTGAAACCTTCTCGAGAAGGCTCATCTATCGGAATGACGATAGTTGAAGATTCTTCTAAAACTGAATTGGCGATCAAAACTGCGCTGTGTCACGACTCGAAAATACTTATTGAAAAATTTGTTTCCGGTTCAGAAGTGACAGTAGGGATTATCGGCAATCATGAGCCAACTGCTTTGCCGGTGATTCAAATTGCTCCTAAATCAGGAAGATACGACTACGCCTCGAAATATACTGTGGGTGCAACTGAATATATTATTCCGGCAAGATTACCGAAAGATGTTATCGAAGATTGTCAGGCATTAGGACTTGCAATTTATCGGGAGTTAGGATGCTCAGGAATGAGCAGAGTAGATATGATAGTTGGAAAAGATGGAATAGAAATTTTAGAGGTAAATACAATACCGGGAATGACGGAGACATCGCTTTTGCCGAAGGCGGCTCGAGCCGCAGGAATAGAGTTTCATGAGCTGGTTGACAAAATTATTCATTTGGGTTTGGAAGAGAGCAGATGAGACGTAAACGTTCAAGAGGAGTTCTCGGCAATCAGCGGGTCGGAGGCGGAAAAACTGCACAGGTTACTTCGAAAGTTGTCGATCGCCTGGCAACAGTGATTGCCTTGTCTATAGTTTTTTTACTTGTCGCTGTGATTGGAATAGTGGTTGTCGGTTTTGGTAATAAAGCTTACAACTATGTTCTTTCACAGGATAGATTGATAGTGAAAGATATTGATGTAGATGGAACTGTAGTGCTTACTCCTGATGAAATTATTCAGCTTTCAGGAATTAAAAAAAATCAGCCTATTCTTAAAATAGATCTTCAGAAAATTGCTCAGAAAATAAAGGCCAATCCTAGAATTGCTGACGTCGCTGTTGAACGGCATCTCCCTAGAAAAGTTCTTATCAAAATAAAGGAGAGGGTGCCGATCGGACTTGTAAAGATCGGCGGCGAGATGAAAGGCATTGACGCAGAAGGAACAATTGTTCCTCTTATTACTTCTCGAGAAGATGTTAAAGCTCCGATAATAACTGAAATCGAAAATGCAGGTGATTCAAAAGAATTGATTCAGGAAGCGCTCGAAGTGATTCGGTTATTGCGGCCTGATTTAGTCTCGCGCATTTCGGAAATTAGACTCGACTCTAATACCGGTTTGACTCTTCTGACTGTTGGCACACCTGTAGTGATAAGAATGGGAAGAGGAGATATGGAAGCGAAGATAGAACGGTTGCGTAGGGCAATGAAACTTTTTGATTCCCGTGGAGAAACAAAAGAATATATCGATGTAAGATTTAAGGAAATAGTCACACGACCTTAAAAATAAAATTTTCAATTTGCAATTTTCAATTTGCAATTTCAAATAAAATAACATACCAGCAATCTGTTAACATTAAGAGATTGCTTCGCACCTTCGGCGCTCGCA
>PEWQ01000166.1:13732-13874 GCA_002780065.1 Candidatus Hydrogenedentes bacterium CG07_land_8_20_14_0_80_42_17 | reverse complement strand
CATAAAGATATTTTCCGTCTAAAGGAAAGGAACTAAGCCTTCCTTGCCATAGAGAAAATTACAGCGGAGAGGAATATGGTTATGTCAATGAATTAAGTTATGTGTCCCCTGATTCCCCTGATTCCAATGTGTCCCCTGATTT
>PEWQ01000166.1:0-13720 GCA_002780065.1 Candidatus Hydrogenedentes bacterium CG07_land_8_20_14_0_80_42_17 | reverse complement strand
TGTGTCCCCTGATTTGCTGATTTGTGTGCAAATTGAAAAGTGCAAATTGAAAATTTTATTTTTCCAATTTTCATTTTTCAATTATTTCACACGTTCTTTGGAAGATAGGCTGGAGGCAAGGAAAAAAAGATAAAATAAAAAATCTCAGTGTCTTGGTAACTGCGTGGTTCAAAAATGCTACTTGCACGAGCCCGGTTTAGAGATACGTTTGCTAAATTTTTTTATCTTTCACAAAACTAGTAGTTGCCTCTATACTTTATTAGGTCAGTAGGGAGGTAAGAAATGTCAAGTCCGATTGAAAGTCTTACAACACTCAAAAAGGTTTCTTCTCAAAAAGGTTGGTTTCGAAATCGCTCCGTAGTTTACAATGGTTTAGGTCCGCTCGGAGCACACATGTTCAAACACTTTCTGCCAATTGCGGCAGTCATTGCCGAGTATTATGGCGAAGAGGTTCAAAAGCATATTGAAAGCGACTGGGGCACTCCTGTCTTTTCATACGAAAAAAATAAAAGAGTAAGACACAGCACATCCTCTCTCTTTATTAATTATTTTTATCAGGACCACGAGAGAGAGATACTTGCGGCGCTGGACAGAGTAGAAGGCGAGATATTCATGATTCCTTTTCAACCTTCTCAAACGCTGCTCGACTTCGTCTTCAAAAAAGCTCCAAGACTTCAGTTCTTCCAGAACACATGCGTAATTCAAGATTACTTTGAGGACAAAACATTACTTGCGTGGAAAGCCGAAGAGATCGGAATCCCATTGCCTGCGCAAGCAATGCTCTCTCCGTTCTCAAATGTCTCTCACCAAAAATTGATTCAGCAATTTCCAGAAGGTTACGTCATTCAGGTTCCGCATTCTCAGCATGGAGGCGGAACAGATTTTATTTTCAGTGAAGGCGACTATCAAAAAGTCATCGAAGAAAAACGAAATATGCTCGGCAAGTCATTTGATCGAACCACGGTCAAGATAACTCCATTTCTTTCCGGGCCAAGCCTAAATTGCACCGGCTGTGTAGTCAACGGAACAGTCGCTGTATCGCCTCCGGATATACAAATAGTAGGCGATCCAAGACTAGTAACAAATCCTGCAATGTATATCGGTTCTGATTTTTCACGGCAAGGTCTTACGAGCGGAGAGCGCGAAGAAGTTTTTGAAATTATAAAAAAAATCGGCTTGTGGCTCGGCTCGAACGGATATCGCGGAAATTTCGGAGTCGATTTTCTTACAACTGTCGATGAAAAATTTAAACTTAAAGAAATATTCGTAAGTGAGATAAATGCCAGACTCGTCGGAGAATCCCAATACATGGCTGACTTCGAGGCAATGAAAGATATTGTGCCTTTAACTTTCTTTCATCTTGCGGAGTATCTAGAACTGGACGTGAAGGCGGAAGATATTGACGCCTATAACGATGAACTGCCTGATGTTGAAGGTTCAGCCGTGATTATTTATTCGAAAGATAAAGGAACGTTCAGAGCAACTGGCGGCATTACTTCGGGAGTGTATCGATTTGAAGGAGAGCGACTTATTCGGCTCCGTGACGGCTGGACTCTTTCGGATACACAAAATGAAGACGAGTTTGTTTTGACAAACGGAGTGCCGTGGGACGATCTTGTAATCGGTCATCCGAGATACGGTGACGAAGGAATTCCGCTGATCTACATTATGACTCGAAAATCAATTGTTGATCCAATCAATTGGAGAATACTTTCCGGCGAATGGCTGAAGAATGTAGAACTTGTCCGCGATGCTTTGAAGCTTGAACCATGCCCTTACCGTTCTTTAGCTGAGGGATAATTTAAAGGCAATAGCCTCTTGCCTTAAATATTGATAGAATAATTTTTCGTTTATGTTAAAAGATAAATATTCATACAGAACTTACACAATAGGTCCGAACAAATTATTTGTGGAAGCTTTTTATCCTTCAACCGTTGCAGCTAGAGAACCTATTTTATGCATTCCAGGAGCATTTGACGGCTCGTGGATCTTTTCCAGAATTGCTCCGATTATGGCGGCGCTCGGCTGGCCGGTCTTTTCAATGAATCCTCGCGGCTACTACAAAAGTATTTTCAATGACGTTGCAAACCTCTCAATCAGAGATTATCTCGAAGACGTTTCGATAGTGAGAAAAGAACTTAAACTGGAAAACACTATTATTCTCGGCTACTCAGTCGGAGGGCTTCTGGCGCAGCTTTCTGCGGAAAAAGGCGGAGCTAAAGCGTTATTGCTTTATGATCCTTCACCGGCACGTGAAATTGCAATGCTTGCCAAAATTCCTCCGACCAAAGATTTTACCGACTCGAGAGGCAATCTTCCAAAAGTGATTCAGTTTATTCCTTCCAAAGCGATAGTCGAAGAGATGTGGGGGCGCAGAGTATCAGATAAGGAATATCAGGAGCAACTTAATTTATTCAAACAAACTTTTCTTTCCGGCAAAGCTTTTCGTGAGATGGAGATAGAAAGACCTGAAATCAAAAAAGCAGACTGCCCGGCGTTAATACTTGGAATCGATCCCAACAATGTTGTCCATAAAATTATGTATCGAGAATTGGAGATGAGCTGGTATGCCTTCGAAGGATACTCGCATGGAAGTTTACTGATCAATCCGAAAGCTGACAGAATCACCCGCATGGTTCTCTCATGGCTTGCGTCAGGATGCCCGACAGGAATCATGAAGCATTTCAAAACCATAGCATTCGATCCGGTGCTTCAGAGAAGTGCTATAGGCAGGAAAAAATATTTTTCATCAAAGCAAAATCAACAATCATATCTTGTGCTGCAGAAAGAGTCTGTGTTGACTCATCTTAAATATTTTTCAGGCTGGTCGAAACCTATAATTTCGGTCGTGGAAGAAAAAAAGAATTACGACTTTATGATGAAGATAGCGGGCAAAGGAAGAATCCAATATGAAAAATTATTTAAATCTACATTCGAAATGAATTCAAAAAGAGGTTTTTTCATCAAAGGCGAATCAGGAGAGGATCATCCTTCATACGGAATGTGTTACAAACCTGCATTAAAGGAATTATGGCTTCGTGACGGAATTTTTTATTCCTATAATCCGCCAATAGATGAAATAAAACCTCAGTTTGTCCATTTGACCGTGCCTTGTCCCGAACTTAGCCATGAATTCAGAGTGACAGTAAAGCTCCCTAGAAATTACGATAACTCAAATACATATCCAATAGCTTTCCTAAATGACGGACAGAATCAATGGACAAATAAGGGAGCAATGAACGGTTGGCATACAGATTCCATCGCAGAAATGTTAGTCAAGCGAGGATCTCTGACTGAAATAATACTTGTCGGTATCAATTGCCACAGGTTCAGAAATAAAGCATATCTTCCGCCGCCCTTTGGCAGAGCCGACCTCTACATAGATTGGGTTGCGAATAAATTGCTACCTCTTCTTAGAGAAAAATGGAATATTTCAGCAGATCCATATCATATCGCAATGATTGGATCTTCATACGGAGCAAACGTCTCCGTTTATGCAGGGTTGAGGCGTGGAGATATATTCGGATTAATCGGAGCTCTTTCATTCGCTTACATTCGCGGAAACCCGCAGTTGAAAGAGATCGAGGCTCTTCATAAAAGGCCGTTCAGAAGAGCGTACATAGACTGCGGCACCCGTTGGGCGCCGGATCAGCCACACAGAGATGACTACACGTTGATCACTTTGAAGCTGTTGAAAATTTGCAGAGAGCGATGGATGACGGACGGAAAAGATTTATTCGGCTACATTGCAGACGGTCATTTTCATCAAGAAATTTTCTGGAGAAAACGAATCGGTCAGTGTCTAAAATTTTTATTTAGGTAGCTTGCACAGGCGAGAGCGTCCATTGACGCGTAGCGTCCATTGACGCGTAGCGTCCATCAACGCGTAGCGTCCATCAACGCGTAGCGTCCATCAACGCGTAGCGTCGATTAACGCGGAGCGGCCATTGACGCATAGCGGCCATTGACGCATAGCGTGCATGCCACCAGATGAAATGCAATTTTCATTTTTAGATTTTATTACGATGCACGGCTACGAAATACATTTAGAAATGTTTCGACGCTTCCATCAATCAATGTGTCTCCGAATTTTATTCGCAAACCGCCGATGATCGATTTGTCGACTCTGTTATTAACTATAACTTTATTCGCATCGTATTTCTTTGTCAGTTCTTCTTCAATTCTCTTTTTCGTTTTAGAGTTCAGAGGAACTGCAGTTGTCACCTCTGCTCTCTTTATTCCCTGCATCTCTTCAGAGATTATCCGATATGCCTCTGCGATTTCCGGCAATAAGTTTTGCCGTTTTCTCCTAATCAAAATAGCAAGAAGAGCTCTTACCGGCCGCGGCGGTTCGAATCCGCAAAGCTTAATCAATTCATTAACTGTCATTCTCGGCCGTGACAACTCTTTTTCTTTTCCAATGAGACCCGCTTCCAGCCGAGCAAGATCTATAGTTCCTTTTGTAGCTTCAAAAAGTCCTTTTGCATATCGTTTCGTAAGAGATGGATTTTTTAGCATCGGCTTAATTAATTCCGTTTTCGATCAATTCCAGATACAACTTCTTCAACCAACTTTTCGTGGCGGCTCATGTCCAACTCTTCTTTCAATATCTTTTCTGTAAGTTCGGAAGCCGCATTTGCAACGATTCCTTTGAGTTCAGAAACCGCTTTTTGACGCTCACCTTCAATTGTCAACTTCGCCTTTTCAAGTATTTGCTGAGCAGAAGCTCTTGCATCAGTTTCGAGTTTATTTCCAACTTCTTCCGCTCTCTGTCTTGAGGTATTCAAAATCGCATCAGCTTCGGATTGAACGTTTTTCAATTTTAACTCATACTGCTGAAGCAGTTCTTCCGCCTCACGTCTGGCATTTTCCGCGCGTTTCACTTCATCTCTAACAGCCGCTTCCCGCTCATCTAACGCATTGACAAAAGGCTTCCATCCAAATCTAGCGAGCAAAAAAAGCAGTAGGAAAAAAGTTATCCATGTCGCAATCGTAACCGCAAAATCAGGCGTAACTAAAGCCGCACTTCCGGATTCAGCTTCTGGAGAAGCAGTCAACAAAAGAATGGAAAATTGAGTAACGTAAAAGAGGCTCAACTTAGTCTCTGAATTACTTAATGAATCCGAGTACTACAATTGCGAAAAGCGCCGCGCCTTCAATCATTCCTGCCGCAATAATCATCATTGTCTGTAACTTGCCGGTAATCTCCGGCTGACGTGCAGATGACTCGACAGCGGCCGCTCCGATTTGAGCTATACCTTTTGCCGCTCCAATCAAAACGAGTCCCAATCCAAGTCCAAGTCCGAGCGAATTTAGTGCTGTAATTGCATCCGGCATCTATCTACCTCCATTAATTTCTTACACTCAACATTATGAGTGAAAATATAATTTGCCATAAATTTTATAAAGTTGCAAATGCTTTTGTAAGTAATATGAAATTTCTTTTTCTTGGAGCCACGGGCGTCCTCGCGTCAATGGACGCCCTCGCGTCAATGGGCGCCTCGCGTCAATGGACGCCTCGCGTCAATGGACGCCTCGCGTCAATGGGCGCCTCGCGTCAATGGACGCCCTCGCATCAATGGGCGCCTCGCGTCAATGGACGCCTCGCGGCAATGGACGCCTCGCCTGTGATTGCGGCGCATCCTTATTCTGCCGTATCTCCTGGCATACTTTGTATCTCTACATTCCCAGCTCGCTCTTAATTCTGATTTGACTTCTCGGTTTGACGGAAGTAGTTTCTCATCTAATGCTAATCTACAAATTAGGAGAATGTCATGACTCAAAAGAAAACAATTAAAATTCCGCTCTTGGATTTATCACGGCAGCATAAACCGTTGATGAATGAAATAATGGACGCGCTGAAACGAAATATCGACGCAAACAGTTTTATTCTTGGCCACGACGTTGCAAAATTAGAAGAAGAATTTGCTCAGTATTGCGGAGCAAAATTCGGCGTAGGATGTGCAAGCGGAACGGATGCGCTTTACATTGCAATGAAGGCTCTGGATATCGGGCCTGGCGACGAGGTCATTACTGTTCCTTACACTTTCATGGCAACAGTCGGCGCAATCGAACGCACAGGAGCAAAACCTATTTTAGTCGATGTAGAGCCCGAAACTTTTACCATTGATGCGAAGCTGATTGAAAAAGCTATCTCGCCTCGAACTAAAGCGATCATTCCGGTTCATCTCTACGGTCAGGCCGCGGATTTGGATGCTGTCATGGAGATTGCAAACCGCAGAAAACTTTTTGTAATTGAAGACTGCGCTCAAGCTCACGGAGCAACTTGGAAAGGAAAAAAAGTCGGAACATTTGGGATCATCTCGGCTTTCTCATTCTTCCCGTCGAAGAATCTTGGTGCAATGGGAGACGCCGGTATTTGTTTAACCGATGACAAGGCTCTAGCTGAGCGAATGGCAAGAATACGCATTCACGGTCGAGGCTCAAAAACTGAATCGATCGAGAAGGGCGATAATTCGCGAATTGACACACTGCAAGCCGCAGTGCTTCGTGTGAAACTTCCCCATCTCGATAAATGGAATGATGAGCGAAGAAGAGCGGCAGGGTGGTACGACTCTCGATTAAAAGGTAAGACTGGAATCAGAGTTCCTATTGTTGGAAAGAATCGAACACATGTATATCATCTTTATGTCATCCTTGCTGATAATCGCGCGGAGATAATTGAACGACTAAACGAAGCCGGCATTGCATGGGGACTTCATTACGAGCTTCCTGTTCATACAATGAAGGGCTTTGCAAATCTCGGATACAAAGAAGGAGATTTTCCTATTTCTGAATCATTATGCAAAAAAATAATTTCGGTACCGATATTTCCCGGTATGACTGAATCAGAAGTTAACGAGGTAACAAAAGCGATATTGGGTTAGTTAAGTGTGAATTAACTTTTTTCTTTATGGAGTAGGCGGCACAAAGAGACGGAGAAAATATAGATAAAAAATTATTTAAAAAATCTCCGTAGCTCGGGGTCTCTGTAGCAAAATAATTTTTCGGAAAACTTCAGTATTGTTAATCTCTTCGATACTCCAAATCGTCTTCAGTATTAAATATCTTGTCAGGTCCGCTTGAAGTTATAACAAATCCTTTGTTCCCGTTTATCGCTTGATATCGATAAGGCCGGTTCCAATTGTCTTGTAATAAATTCTTGTCAACCTCTTCAAGAGCATTTGGATATAGTCCGTCATGAGAAGCCGCCCATACCTCCAGCGGAACTGAAACGTTTCGCATCTCGGCTTGTGTAGCCATCTTACGACTTCGTTCCAGAGCTACAGTAAATTTTACCAAAGAGCATTCCATCAATTCATCAATATCTTTTTGACCTAAAGTTTTCGGTTCTTCAGGCGCCTGTCCTGACGCAACTGATGTGCCTTCCTTTTCTTTAACCTCAATAGAACCGTTAGCGGATGAAACAACAACCTTACCGTTTAAAACTCGGAAATTAGTTTTATTCTCTGTGGCCGACATATCAAACTGAGTGCCGCGGATGACTGCTCCGGCTGTCGGAGTAGTTACATGATATTCAGAACCTGTCGGCATCTTATCAAATCTGTGAAGCAATCTGCCCATATTCAGCTTGACATCTATCTTCGCCACTTCGTTCTTCATACGGTTGCCGGTGATTTCCAATTCGGAATTTGGTTTTATTCGCACTGCCGCTTTATCTGCAAGAAGAATGTCTGCTTCTCCGTCAGCTCCCGTTTTCAAACGGCTCCCTTCCGGAACTCCATCTTTGACTTTTAATATAACCCATTCCTCTGAAGAAGGCTTTTGAATCTCAACAGTGCCTTTGACCATAGTTGCAAGTCCTTCGACCTGCGAACCCATATTCTCTTCAACTCTAGGAGAAACTTTAGCCTTACCGCATCCGATGATCGTTATAGAAAAGATTAATAGCAAAATCAGATTTTTTAATTTCATATTATAATATTAGGTCAACGATTTCTTTATTTCAAGTGCCGTGAACAAGTTTTATGGCATTAATTCAAATATTTTCTATAATTCATTTATGAAGAAAAAAATTATTTTTTCTTTTGCTATCGGAATGCTTGGAGCTGTATTGGCTTTAGCAGTTGGAAATACTGATTTCATTCAGGCGCTCGAGCGGCAAACACTCGATATAAAATTCAGAAATTTTGTTCGGCCATTTTCAAATGAATCCAACATTGTAATTATCGATATAAACGAAGACGCAATTAAAGATCTTGAACCTGATCTTGGACGCTGGCCATGGCCTAGAGAAGTTCACGCAAATCTGATCAGCTATCTTGTCCGCGATGGCGCAAAGGTAATCGCATTCGATATACTTTTTTCAGAGCGGACTGCGCGTAAAGAAGTTGATGAAAAAAAGATTCAAGATCTGATTGGACTCATCGATAAAATCGAACAGCATCAAACATCATCTTCAATCGGGCAACTTCGCTCCGAAATAAATTCTTTGAAGCCTTCAGCCGGCGACGATGCTCTTGTTCGAGTCAGCGAGGCCGCGGGCAATGTAATTTACGCAAGTATCTTTACAAAATCTTTGCAACATTGCACCGATACTGAAATCGAGAATCAAAAAAGATTACTTTCAAAATCCGCATTATCTCAAACTGTGTCGGAAGTTATTGGCTCAAAAATTATTTCGCGTGAAGCTGTCTTCGACGACGTCACTCTGCCTTTATCCGCATTGGCTCTCTCTTCAAAAGGAGTCGCTCACATAAATTTCAATTCTGATTTAGACGGGCCTTCGAGGTGGACTTATCCTATTTCAGGTTATCTGGATATTCTAGTTCCTTCGCTTCCTATTGCCGCCTGCGCCGCATATCTCGGTGTTTCCGTAAAAGATATTAAACTTGAACACAATAGCCTCAAAATAGCCGATCGAATTCTTCCTCTGGACTCGCAAGGCCGTTATCACATTTTATTTCATAACACCTCTAAGGATTCTGCTTCAGTTTCTTTTGTAAATGTGCTTCTTTCAAGTTTGCTTGCAGCCGAAGGAAAACCTCCTCTTTTGCCTCAAGGATATTTTAAAAATAAACTTGTATTCATAGGTTCTTCCGCCGCAGGACTTTTCGATCTCAGAGCCACTCCCCTGTCCTCCATAACTCCGGGTTCCGAGATACATTATCATGTCGCCTCAAATATTCTTTCAAACCGATTCTTACGTTCAACTCCATCATGGTTCATTCCTCTGTTATCAGTTCTGCTCGCGCTCTTGACATCAATGATCGGCTTCAGGCTCAAGCCAATCACAAGTTTAATCTGGACATTGCTGATACTTTCCGGCTACATATCTTTTTCCATTTTAATATTTTATCTTGCGGATGTATGGCTCGAAATCGCTGTTCCTTCAATAGCTGTTGCTCTTTCATATCTAACACTTCTAACTTATAAATACATGACCGAACTGCGCGAGAAGAACCGAATCAAATCCGCGTTCAGCCGTTATCTGGCTCCGGCAGTAATGGAAGATATTCTTTCCGACCCGTCTAAGCTCAGGCTCGGAGGCGAACGGCGCAATGTCTCGGTTTTGTTCAGCGATATTAAATCGTTCACAACATATTCCGAAAATATTGATCCCGAGATTGTATCGTCAATGTTAAACGAATACCTAACTCATATGACGAGCTGTGTATTCCGCAATCACGGAATACTCGACAAATATATCGGAGACGCTGTGATGGCTGAATTTGGTGCTCCGATACCGAGCGAAGATCATGCCGCAAGAGCTTGTAGAACCGCAATCGACATGTTGAGCGAACTTGAACAGTTAAATGAAAAATGGAATAAAGAGGGGAAGAAACCGTTTGAATTCAGAATAGGAATTAATTCGGGCGCCGCAGTTGTCGGCAATATGGGCTCGGATCAATTGTTCGATTATACAGCGCTGGGTGTCACGGTAAATACAGCGGCAAGGCTGGAGCCCCTTTGCAAGGATTTTGGAGTCACCTGCCTGATATCTGAAACAACAAAAGAATTTGCCGAGAAAGATGACAGCAATATGTTCTTCAGAGAAATCGGCAGAGTCATATTAAAAGGCATGATCAAGCCACTTAAAGTCTTCGAACTTGTTGGATTAAAAAATACGTTCGACGAATTAAAACTGAAGGCACTTCAGCTTTTCAGTGAAGGATATTCTTTATATTGTGAGCGCGAATTTATTTCTGCTATGCAAAAATTCAAAGAGGTTCTTGAAATTTCGCCTAAAGACGGACCGTCGCAGATTTATCTCAAGCTAACTGAAAAATTTATAAATTCGCCTCCGGACAAAAACTGGACTGGAGTTTACAATCAAGAGACAAAATAATTTCACTAATGCGCACTAATTTTATTTTTGTGGTTCGTATTTAAAATAAAATTATTTGACAAAAGGCAGATTATTTTTCATTCTAATTGTGTAATTCATTTCAGATTGGAGGAGTTTATGCTTAATTTCGGAATCACTTTCAAGGGAGATATGGCGCCGGGCAGAACGATAGAACTTGCAAAGCGCGCGGAAGCAGGCGGGTTCACGTATATCTGGATATTTGATTCGCATGTGCTGTGGCGTGAAAGTTCGGTAATGCTCGGATACTTGGCGGCAAATACTTCGATAGTTAAGTTAGGTCCGTGCGTAACGAATCCAGGAGTCAGAGATTGGACTGTTGTTGCTTCAACCTTTGCCGGACTAAATGTTGTTTCAGGTGGAAGAGCAGCCATCGGAATCGGGCGCGGTGATTCCTCCAGGCGCGTTCTCGGTAAAAAGCCGATGACTATTCAAACAATGAAAGAATTTTCGCTCTTCATCAGAAAGATGGCTGAAGGCGAAAAAATCACCTATGAAGGAAAAGAGCAATGGCTCGGCTGGGCAAACCCTGATTACAAACTTCCGATCTGGATTGCAGGTTACGGTCCCAAAGTTTTGAAAGATGCCGGAACATATGCTGACGGAATAATTCTTCAAATAGCCGATGTTGATCTGATTCCATGGTTTATTGAACGAGCGCATGTGGGAGCGAAAGAAGCGGGAAGAGATCCGAACTCAATTAAGGTTTTGTCTGCCGCTCCGGTTTTTATTCATTCGGATAAATCGGTTGCCAGAAAGCATGTCAAATGGTTCCCGGCAATGGTAGGAAATCACGTAGCAGATATTGTTATGAAGTATGGAGAGACCGGCGGCAACGTACCTGAAGCATTCACAAAAGCGATATCCGGCAGAAAAGGCTACGACTACCGTCAACACGCGGACAAAGATTCAAATCATCTCAATTGGATCACGGATGAGGTTGTTGATCGTTTCTGCATAGTTGGCTCAGTCGAGGATCATATTAATAAGCTGAAAGCTTTAAAGAAAGCCGGAGTCGATCAATTCAATCTCTATCTAATGTCCGATGACGAAGAACGTATTCTTGATATTTACATTAAGGAGATAATTCCCGAAGTTAATAAGTGGTAAAAAATTAGAACCGCGAATAGACACGAATAAACACGAATTATTTATAAAATTTTAGTGTGCCTTAGTGTTTATTCGTGGTTTATTTATTCGTGGTTTATTTTATGACAAGTGAAGAAGCTCAAAAAGTCAGAGACAAAATATTTGGAAAAACATTAACATATTCACCAAAAGTTTTTGTTCCGTTAACTCGCAACTGCAGAAATAAATGCGGTTATTGCGCATTCCGCAGAGAAGATTCCGATCCTGAATCCGGTTATCTGACTCCGGAAGAAGTAATGCAGATAGTAAAACTCGGTGAATTGAAGGGAGCCGCTGAAGCTCTGATTACTCTCGGTGAAAGGCCCGAATCTGTTTCAAGAAAAGCAAAGCTTGAGCTCGATCAACTCGGATTTTCAAGCACAGTGCACTACATTCGTTTCATTTGCGAATTAATATTGAAAGAGTCAAATTTAATTCCTCATGTCAACGCAGGAATTTTAACTCGCGATGAAATTAAATTGCTAAAGCCTTATTGCGGCTCGATGGGGCTGATGCTTGAAACTCACTCATCGAGATTTCAACAGCATGGATTTGCTCATGAAGCGTCGCCTGGTAAAGTTCCGGCTCTGCGCATTGAAATGCTGAAAAATGCTTCTCTGGAAAAAGTTCCTTTCACGACAGGAATACTTATTGGCATCGGAGAGAGTTTTAACGAACGCGTCGAGTCTCTGCGAATCATAGCAAAAATAGCTGAAGCTTACGGCGCAATTCAAGAAGTTATCATTCAAAATTTTATAGCGCATGAAGGAACCGCAATGGCAAATTTTGATGAGCCTGATCACGACGACATTCTACGCACAATAACAGCGGCAAGACTTATTTTGCCTGAAAGCGTAAGTCTGCAGGCTCCGCCAAATCTCTCTCAGGGCAAGCTCGAAGATTACATTCAATCTGGTTTGAACGATTGGGGTGGAATTTCGGCAGTGACTAAAGATGAAATAAATCCTGAAAAGAGTTGGCCTGAAATAGAAAGATTGAGTGATATCGCCGCAAAGTTAGGATATAATTTGAAAAAGCGTTTGACCGTGTATCCTCGCTATATTCATAATGCAAATGAGTGGCTTCTAGAGCCGGCGAAGAAAAAAATTCTGAAATTAGCGGACAAGACAGGTTATTTGAAAGATTAAGGAAATTAATTATGAACTCAAATTTAAAGGATTCAGCTCTGCTTAAAAAAGCAGTCGCCAAAGAAGCATTTAATCTTGAAGAAGCAACTGAACTCTTCAAACTTGAAGGCGATGAATTAAAAGAACTTTTCAGAATTGCCGACGAAGTAAGAAGAGAACTCAAAGGCGATACAATAACTTTTGTAAATGTCAGAAACATAAATTTTACGAATATATGCGGAACCGGATGCAGTTTTTGCGGATTTGCAAGGCGCGAATCAGACAGCGATTCTTACAGACTTTCTATTGAAGAGATAATTGAAAAAGCAAAAGAAGCAAAAGAGCGCGGCGCCACCGAGATATGCATGCAGGGCGGCATAGATGCCGGACTTGCAGAAAATTTTTACATAAAATTATTGTCGAAGCTCAAAGAAGAATTACCTGAACTGCATATCCACGCATTCTCTCCGTTCGAAGTCGATTTTGGAGCAAGACGAAAAGGCATAAGCGTAAAAAAATATCTTGCAGAGTTAAAAAAAGCCGGGCTTGATTCCATGCCGGGAACTGCCGCTGAAATTTTCGATCCCGAAGTCCGAAAAAAACTATCTCCTAAAAAAATCGGAACCGATAGGTGGTTCGAAATTGTTCGCACTGCTCATGAAACAGGAATACCTACGACATGCACGATGATGTACGGTCATATTGACGGTCCGAGAGAATGGGCAGATCACATTTTAAGGTTAAGAAGATTACAAGAGGAAACCGGAGGATTCACTGAATTCGTTCCGCTCGGTTTCATGCCGTGGAAAACTCCGATATTCATCGCAGGAATAGCCAGAGCAGGAGCGACGCGTGAGGAGCATCTAAAGGTGCATGCAGTTGCGAGAATTCTGCTTCAAGGACAGATAGACAATATTCAGGTCTCATGGGTAAAGCTTGGAATCGAGCTGGCTTGCGAGGCATTGCAGTGCGGAGGAAACGATTTCGGAGGAACTCTTATGGGCGAAAATATAACGAGAGCCGCAGGCGGAAATAATCCTGACGAATTAGCTCCGGAAGATTTTGTCAAAACAATCCGAGCGATGAACAGAGTTCCTGCTCAAAGAGATACCCTTTACAATATTCTGAAAATATTTTG
>PEWQ01000203.1 GCA_002780065.1 Candidatus Hydrogenedentes bacterium CG07_land_8_20_14_0_80_42_17 | reverse complement strand
TTCAATTGGAAGACATCCTTCAAAAAAATCTTCATCGAGATGAGTAAAAGTTTCGGCAGATATAAGTTCCTCTACAAATTTTTTGTAATTTTCTTCTGAAAGCGGAACGTTGAGATAATCTTTTTCGTCTGAATATCTTGAAGCCTCAAAATAAGTACCAGGGGTTAGAGTTGAAGAGTCAATGATTGGAGCAATAGCGTCATAGAACGACAGAGCTTTCGAATTTGTGAGTTGAAGTATTGCTGAGACGAGCTTATTGGAAGTCAGAGGTCCGGACGCAATAATTACATTGCCATCCGGTATTTCACTGATTTCTTGCCGAATTATTTTTATTCTCGGATGAGAAGAGAGTAAATCAGTGACGTTAGCAGAAAATAAATTTCGATCTACCGAAAGACTTTTACCGGAAGGTATTTTGGTTGCGTCCGCGGCGCGCATTACAATCGAATCAAGTTCCCGCATTTCATCTTTTAATGTTCCAGCGGCGGAAATTGAGTCGCTGGCTCGGAAAGAATTTGAGCATACAAGTTCTGCGAGAAGATCAGTTCTATGAGCTTCCGTGGTTTTTATTGGACGCATTTCGTATAGCGCGACATCAATATCAGCTTGCGCTATTTGCCAAGCGGCTTCGCTTCCGGCAAGCCCGCCGCCAATTATTGTGACATGAGTTGGAGCTTTTTCTCTAATCACTAATCACTGTTTTCTTTCTATTATTCCTTTGCAATCCGAACGGGCACATTTCAGTGTGCCGTCTTTTTCTGGTATCATTGCCGGCGATGAGCATTCAGGGCAGATTACCGCTACCGGTCTTACGTTGCTTCTGTATTTGCATTCGGGATAAGCTGAACAGGTGTAATAAACACCTTTTTTAGCAACACGCTCCCGCAATTCGCCTTTGCATCCTTCTCTAGGACACGGTACGTTTATGAAGTAAGGCAATGCACCCTTACATTCAGGATACTTTTCGCAGGCTAGAAAACGTCCGAATCTAGATTGCTTTACTTCCATTGCTCCTCCGCATTCAGGACATTTTCTTTCGGTCTTTTCGGGCTCGACAATCTCGTAGTTGTTATTCTCGATTTTTTTCAGAGGAATGAGTCCTCGGCATGCAGGATATTTTCCGCAGGCTAGAAACGCGCCGAGTCTCGAACGCTTGAAAAGCATTTCTGAGCCGCATTTCGGACATTTTGCTTCGAATTTAGGAGTATCGAGTTTTTTTAATTCTCCGTTATTATCTTCTTCAACTTCGAATGTGGTATTGCAGTCTGGATATGAGGAACAAGCAAGAAATCTTCCATTTTTGCCGTAACGTAGATTTAAAGTTGCTTTACAGCTTGGACATTTGTATTTGGTGGGTATTCCGATTTTAAGATTTGGCATTTGCTTGTTTGCGTTTGCCATGTCCTTCAAAAATTCCGAATAAAAATTATTCAATACTTTTTGCCAATCGATAGAGCCTTCTTCAATTTCATCCAGCTCTGTTTCCATTTCGGCAGTAAATCCGAAATTGAAAATATCAGGAAAAGCTTTTACTAGAAGATCGGATACTGACATGCCGAGGTCGGTTGGAACAAGTCTGCGTTTTTCAATAAAGGTATAATGTCTGTCTTTCAACGTGGAAATAATACTTGCATACGTGCTAGGTCTGCCAATTCCTTTTTCTTCCAAAGATTTAACCAGCATTGCTTCTGAAAAACGCGCCGGAGGTTGAGTGAAATGCTGACGCGGCTCAAATTTTTCGAGCGAAGGCTGATCTCCAACTTTTAAATTTGGAAGTTTAGAATCAATTGATTCATTTGCTTCGAAATTTTTATCTTCGCTTTCTACATCGGAATAAACCTTCAAAAATCCTTGAAAGAGAAGTCTTGAACCTGTAGCTCTAAAAATAAAATCATCAGCAGAAAGATCGACTCCGATGCTCTCATATATTGCCGCTGAGCATTGGCTTGCGACAAACCTGTTCCATATTAGTTTGTATAAAGCTAGCGCTTTTTTATCGAGATATTTAGAGACTGATGACGGCGTTCTTAAAACTGAAGTCGGTCGAATGGCTTCGTGGGCATCCTGAGCAGATTTACTGGTTCGATATCTAATTGGTTCGCGGGACAGAAAATCTTTTCCTAATTTTGTTTCGATATGTTTTCTCGCATCGAGAATTGCGGCCTCCGATACGCGGACAGAATCCGTTCTCATGTATGTTATCAAACCTGTAGGTCCTTCTTCGCCAAGGTCGATGCCTTCATAAAGCGATTGTGCAAGCTTCATTGTGAATGAAACAGGATAACCTAGCCTTCTTGCCGCTTCTTGCTGAAGAGTTGAAGTTATAAATGGAGGCTGAGCGTAACGTTTTTTTTCGGACTTTTCTACGTTTGATACAGTAAGTATTTTTCCTTTGAGCTGAGTTAAAATTTGAGCAGAGGATTCTTGATTCGGAAGTTTCGGTTTATTCTTACCAATACTTGCGAGTTGAGCCTCAAATACCACTCCGTCTTTTTCCATAATAGCATGAATAGTCCACGACTCTACCGGAACGAAGCGTCTTATTTCCCGCTCGCGTTCAACAATCATTCTCAATGAGACCGATTGAACTCTTCCCGCTGAAAGTCCTCTGGCAACTTTATCCCAAAGCAGTTGAGAAACATCGAAACCGACTATTCTGTCTAGCACTCGCCTTGCCTGTTGCGATTCTACAAGTTTGATATCTATTTCTTTTGGCTCCTCGAATGCGGCTCTAACAGCGGCAGGAGTAATTTCGTGGAACATAACTCGTTTTACATTACTTTTTGTGTCCAGAATATTTGAAATATGATATGCAATTACTTCACCTTCGCGGTCAGGGTCGGTTGCTAAAAATATATGCTCGGATTTTTTTGAAGATGCCTTTATGATTTTTATTGTTTTGTCTTTGCCTTTAATTTTCTCGATTCGAGGTGTGAAGACCCATTTCGAACCGACTTTCTCAATGGCTATTCCTTCCTTTTTCGGCAAATCCATGATGTGCCCCATTGAGGCTATTACTTCGTAATTTTTTCCAAGATATTTCTGAATCGAGCGGGCTTTTGCGGGCGATTCGACGATGACTAGATTTGAAGCCATTTCACTGCACCGCTGCAAATCGAGTTGAAACATGGAGGAAAAGTTTGGAGCCGAATTCGGCGCTCTCCTTTGCAATATCCCAGAGCTCTTCGACATCGACAGCACCGACATCAGCATTTAGTATCAACATAAAAATATTCTCCTCTTCTTTTTCTGAAAAAAGTTTTAATTTTTTCCATTCACTAAACAGTGTGATTGCTCCCTCAGTCATTTTAATTTCTTCCATTCTGGAAATTCCTTTATAGGAAATTGGAGGAAGACTAGTTTTATGCACTGCTTTTTTTATCATCGTGGAACCGATACTTTTTGATATGAGTTCTAATGCTTCATTAATTTCGTTCAAAGTAAATCCGTGCGAAAGGAGTTTTGCTGTAATATCTTTTTCAGAACTTAATTCATTTTCGGATAACAGCATCATCTCCGCAATTTTGGACATTATTTTTATTTTTTTATCTTCAATCATAGCATCACCATGAATTTAATATTATTAAATTGCAAGGCGAAATTTTATCACAGAGAAAAAAATTGGATACATTATTAATAATTTTTTTATTTAACATGTCAGTCTGTATAACCCGCCGGGAATTGAAATGATTTTTCCTTCCAGCTCAAGTTGAAGAATTCGTTGATAAAGTATTTTTCGCTCCAATCCGGTTTTGAGAGCTATTTCATCGAGAGTTGAACCGTCAGCATTGATAGAGGTTAGGACTTCGTCTTTGGAATTCGGGGCTGTTTTTTTGAATGAGCTTATGTCCATTTGCAAAGCCAAATCTTCGAGAATATCCGATGACTTAGATATTACTGTTGCTCCGTCTCTCATCAGTCCTATGACGCCTTCACCCAATTCATCACCAAATCTGTGCGGAACCGCCCAGACATTTCGATTGTATTCCATTGCTAATCGCGCCGTAATGAGCGCTCCAGAGCGTTTTGCCGCCGCGACAACAATAACTCCTAAACTTATGCCTGCAATGATCCTGTTGCGTTTTGGAAAGTTTTGGCGCTCGGGCCCTGCAAGAAGCGCAAATTCAGAAACAATAGCTCCATCAGATTCGATTATTTTTTTTGCAAGCAATTGGTGTTCACGCGGATAAATGTCGCAAAGTCCTGAACCTAAAACTGCAACGGTCTTGCCTTTTGAAGCGACTGAGCTTTTGTGAGCCGCCGCATCGACTCCGTAGGCAAGCCCTGAAATAATAGCGAAGCCGGCTTCTGAAAGTTCTTTACTGATTTTTTCTGCGGTACTCATGCAATAGGCATCAGCTTTTCTGGAGCCGACTATTGCGATAGACGGAGCATCAGGTAATTTGCCTTTTACGTAGAGAACTATTGGCCGGTCAGGAATCTCTCGCAATAATTTTGGATATGACGGAGATGACTCGCATAAAATTGCGATATCTTTTGAATGAGCCGATTCGAGCTCTGCTTTAGCACGGTTCAAAGCGGATTCGATTTCAACTTTAGAAAATTTCCCTCCGCAATAATTATTTAATGCTGATTTAGGAGAACCGAATGCATCGATATATTTTCGTATCTGGAGCGGCGAATTTTCTAATAAATTTAGCGCGATTGAATATAATAGCTCAGATGAATTTTTCATACACTTCTGCGGTTCTATAAAAAAACATAAAACGAATACTTATCATGAGCCTTATTGAACTGTAGAATTCACTCGGAGTCAATTATGAGAATTTTAGTCACAGGCGGAGCCGGATACATCGGCAGTCATACAGTGCGTGCGCTGATTGAACACGGTCTTGAACCGATAGTGCTCGATGATCTTTCGCGCGGCCACAGAGAATTTATTCCAGAGGGAATTAAATTTTTTGAGCGGAGCATACTTGATACGGAATTTATTACTGAGGTTCTTGTGAGAGAAAAAATCGAAGGCGTCATACATTTTGCCGCGCTCTCGAATATAGGTGAAGATTCAAGAATTCCACTGAAATATTATTCGGTAAATGTTGGCGGATCCGTTTCTCTGCTCTCCGCGATCTCTGCGGCTGGAGTGAAGAGAATAGTCGTTTCGTCTTCGGCGGCGGTTTATGGCCTGGCGAAAAAAGATGTTATTCATGAAGAAGATGAATGCGCGCCGGTTTCGATTTACGGAGAGACGAAACTTATTATGGAAAATTGCTTGCGTGCATGTTCAAATCAAAAATATTCATGGATGGCTCTAAGATATTTTAATGCGGCGGGCGCGGCCGAAGACGGCAAAATAGGGGAGAAACACAATCCTGAAACTCATTTGATTCCGTTGGCTCTGAAGGCAGTGATGGGTTCTGGAAATCCTTTGACAATCTTCGGCACTGACCATCCTACTCCAGACGGCACTCCTATCAGAGATTATGTTCATGTCGATGATCTTGCTGAAGCTCATGTTGCGGCGATTCTTTCAAAAGAGTCGGGAGTCGTAAATTTAGGAACAGGAAGCGGAAATAGCGTAAAAGATGTGCTTGACCTGATTGAAGAGATTACAGGAACGAAAGTTCCGATGCTTATTGGAACTCGAAGAGCAGGTGATCCTCCGAAACTTGTCGCTTCTTTTGACAGAGCATTTCAAATTTTGAAGTGGAAACCTCGAAAAGATATCAGAAAAATAATTCTGTCCGCATGGAACTGGGAACAAAGTTAATTTTGTTGCAAAGTAAAAATATTGGAGTAAACTTTTTTCTATGAATAGAGCTATAGTTGTAGGAAGTGGAATTTCAGGACTCAGGTTTTCTCTTTTTCTTGCTGAACATCGTTCGGTTTTATTATTGACTAAAAAGGAAGCTGTGGAATCTAACACTAATTACGCTCAGGGCGGAGTGGCAGTAGTGTTAGGCGAAGATGATTCTTTAGACCTTCACATTCAGGATACAATGAAGACAGGCGGAGGCATTGCAGACCCTGAAGCAGTAAGAACTGTTGTGACTGAGGGCCCGGCGCGTGTGAAAGAACTTATTGAGCTTGGAGCTCAGTTCGAATTTGACAGCAATGGAAAATTGGTTATGGGGCGCGAAGGCGGACATTGTCGAAAACGTGTTGTTCATTGTGCAGACAAAACAGGAAGAGAGATTGAACGCATTTTATTGAATGCTGTTGAGAAGCATCCGAACATAACTGTCATGCAATACCATTTTGCTGTGGATTTGATAATGAGAGAAGGAAGAGTTGCAGGAGTTCTTGTGCTTGATCCGGAAGGAAAATTGATAAGGATGTCGGCAAATCTTGTCTGCCTTTCGACCGGCGGATTGGGCAGAGTTTTTCGTTATACGACGAATCCGGAGATTGCTACCGGAGATGGGGTTGCGATTGGTTATAGGGCAGGCGCGGTTGTCAGAGACATGGAGTTTATTCAATTTCATCCGACAGCTTTGGCGAGGCCTGGTGCGAGTTCGTTTTTGATTTCTGAAGCTGTTCGAGGAGAAGGCGGATATTTGACTACGATATCCGGTGAACGCTTTATGAAAAAATATGATCCTGAAATGCTAGATCTTGCTCCGAGAGATGTTGTTGCTAGGGCGATTTCTATTGAGCTGAAGCGCACTGGCGATCCTCATGTGCTTCTTAATGTAAGTCAATTAGGTTCTGAATTTTTGCGCAGACGTTTTCCTACGATATATTCGACTTGTCTTCTTCATGGAGTTGAGATCGACAAGGAACCTATTCCTGTGGTTCCTGCGGCGCATTATTCCTGCGGCGGATTGAAAACCGATCTCTTTGCTCGAACAACTGTGCCGGGACTTTATTCTATCGGAGAAACTGCTAGCCATGGACTGCACGGAGCAAATCGGCTCGCTTCAAATTCTCTTTTGGAAGCTCTAGTCTTTGCTTATCGCGGTGCTCAATCTGCTCGCGAAGAACCTGACATAAAAGTTTTTGAAGATGAAGTTGTAGGTGATATAAATTCGAAACCGCCTTGTGGCATGACAGATTTATACAGTGAGAGATTGAACTTGATTATGTCTCAGAACGTGGGCGTATTCAGAAATATTGACGTGCTTCAGAAGACGGCATTTGAATTGACCGCAATTCGAAATGGTATTCAAAGACTTGTAGATGCCTTCAGCTCGCGCAGAGAATTGCTTGAATTGTCGAATATAGCGCTTTGCGCGGAATTGATTGTGCGCTCGGCATTGAAGAGAAAAGAATCGCGGGGACTCCATTTTCTGGAAGGATATCCGCAGGTTGGATTGGAATTTCCTGGAACCAACACTGAACTCATCAATAAAGTGCCTAGACCTATGATTTGGAAGTGATCTCTTTTTTCCCTCTTCCAACGAGAGGGCTTACACTATGAGTGAAAAACTTATTTTGGTTTTGGCTTCTTCTTCTCCACGCCGAAGTGAACTTCTTAAGGCGAATGGTTTGGATTTTATTGTTCGGCCGGTGCAAATAGATGAAGACTCCCTTAACAATATTTTTGATTCCAGATCTCCATTTGAATCTGCGCGTGAAGTTGTCAGAAGAACAGCTATTGCTAAGGCTGAATTGTCGTTGCGCAATGAAAACGAAGTAGTCCTCGCTGCCGATACTTTGGTGGTATCAGAAGATGGAAAACTTTTGGGACAACCTCGCGATAGAAATGAATCAAGAAAAATGATCGAAATGCTTTCAGGAAAAGTTCACTTTGTTCATACCGGACTTGCAATGTTTTTTCATGAGATTAAATTATCTGAAGTCGCTTCCGCCTCAGTTGAGTTCAAAAAATTGTCTTCTGAAGATATCTCGGAATATGTAGATACAGGTGAAGGCGACGACAAGGCAGGCGCTTACGCATATCAGGGTTTCGGTAGAAAATTGATTAAATCAGTAAAAGGTGATTCTCAAACTGTTATTGGTTTGCCGATAAGAATAGTTATGAAGATGCTGAATGAAATTGAGGATAAAATGAAGCCATGCTGACGAGAATATTGGTTTCATTTGCCGGTGCTGCGGTTCTGGTGGTTTCTGCTTATGCTTTATCGTGGACAGAATATCGCAAGATTACTTTAGAAGTCGGAAAAACCGAAAGAATTTCGCTCGATGATTCAGTTTTGAATTTAACAGGCGACACTTCGATAGTTAAAAAAAATTACGGCAACTTTGTTGAGATATTATTGCCTGATTCGGCAACTCGACATCTTGAGGTTGTAAGAGAACATTTAGGAAGGTTGGTGTTGTTAGTTGAGCCGAAACCTGCTCTTACAGTGGAAAAGTCAGCAGTATCTGAGAATAGGGTTCAAAGCGAATTGACGCGCAGAACGGATTCTGCTTTGCCGCCACTGCCATTGCCTTCAGTTGCAACAAATGTCGGCTCGCTCCCTGCGGCTCATGCTGTAATTATTTCTGAGAAGGAAGATGAGCGCTCTGAGCTAAATAATTCTTCTGAAGAAGTCACTAACAATGAAAATCCGACTGCTTACCCTGAACCGATAGCTATACCTCCGAAACCTTTACCTTTACTGACCCCGCCTTTAAAAAATTTTCTAGAGCCTGAAAAAAGTTCAACCTATGAACCTTCAATATTGCTGCAGTCTGTGCCCGCAGAGACAAAAACAATTTCTACAATTACTGTTTCAAATCCTCCAGTGCGTGTCTCAGAGCGAGCAGTGCCTAGAGGCTCGACCCGCCAGCCTGATACCTCGCTATTTATTGAGGGGACAACGAAGCCCGGTGAGCTTCAGCTTTTTTCTCTAGCTGAAGATCTTTTCAATCGAGGACTTTATTCTCAGTCGATTGAACAGTATGAAGAATTTTTGAAGACGTATCCACGTTCGACTCTGCGCGATTTAGTTTCTTTCAGAATTGGATTAGCGTATGAAAGGCGCGGAGTATGGTACGAACAGGAATCGTTTAAGCAGAGAGACTTGAGAAGATCTGCCGGAGCAAATGAAGCTGAAGCTATTGATAACGCAATAAACGATTATGACCATGCTACTAAACAATTTCGGGAATTAGTTTTAGAGTCTAAGAATACTGATTTGATAAAAGACGCTCAGTTTCATTCGGCTGTTTCATTGCATGGAATTCTCCGCTCACAGTTTTATAAGGGTGGCATACCGCAGGATTCTCCTGCTGTTGTCGTGGAATACTTGCGTTCTTTTGTTGGTGAAAATGATACGTCGAATATGAGCAATGCAAAGTTGGGGATTGCTCAATATTATCGCGATCTCGGAGATGCAAGAATGGCGGCTAGAATGGATGCTAAAGAGATTCACGAGGCTTATGACAGAGCCGTTTCTGAATATGTAGAGATTGTGAATGGCTTTGGAAATGAACCTGCTGTTGAGGAGGCGATATATGATATTGCTCGGCTCTATGACCGCAATCTCGAGATGAGAAGATTCGGAGAAGCTGTGAAATATTATGATGAGCTTGTATCAAAATTTTCAGGCGGAAGATTTTCAAAAGAATCTGCAGAGAGAGCAAAATGGATAAAAGAAAATTATCTTTAATAAATCGAAAAAAGGCAGCCGCAGGCTTTAGCCCGCGTTTTAAATATAGGTAACGCAGTTTGCTCTCGATACTTTTAGTTAGGCTGAAATCGCTTGGTGATATTTTATTGTCTTCGATTATTGCAAAGGAACTTTCACGAAATTTACCGTCTGTTAAAATAGATTATCTTGTAGATGAACAGTTCAAAGATACTACTCGGAATTTTATTGGAGTGAGCGATGAACTTGTGAGACCTTGCTCGAACATAGGAAGGATTCTTTTATTCAAAAAGATATTTAGAAAATATGATGTGGCATTTGATCTTCACGGATCTCCTTCTGCGAGTTTTATTGCGCGAATCGCTTCAAAGGGAAAGGTAATAGGATTTGCAGGGCGACGTTTTGATTTTGTCTATACGAATAAGATTTTGGATCTAGATGCTTCTCGCCACACAGTCGAGTCGAATCTGGAATTATTGAGAGGAATGGGAATAGAACCTCCGAAAGAGTTTTCAATCGAGCTTCGCCGCGACGAAGAGAAAATTTCACGATGGAAAAAACGTTTTGGTAAAAGACCGGCGATAATTCATGCCGGCGGCAGATTTGCATCGAAGATATGGCCGTCTGAAAAATTTTTGAAGGTCGCGAAGGCTCTTCGAGCAAATGGATATGACGTGCATTTATTGTATGGACCCGGCGATAAAGTTCATGAAGAGTTTAAAGAATTTCCGAGCATTGAAGGATGCCGCCCTGAAGATTTACCAAATCTCTTTGGAGCAGTCTCGATATTTATCGGCAGTGATTCCGGACCAATGCATTTTGCGGCCGCCGCCGGCTGTAGAGTAGTTGCTCTATTTGGGCCGTCAAATTATGCTCGCTGGAGACCCTATAGTAGCCGTGCTGTTATAGTCTCTTCGACTTGCAAATGCGGCTTTGGATGGCAAGACGAATGTAAATATCCTTCCCAGTGGTGTATAGGAAAAATTACTGTAGATGAAGTTCTCTCTGCTGTGAAAAAAGTGGAAGAAATGTGAAATCGAAAAACGGTAGCCGCGATGACTCTGCGAGTCCGCGCCTCGCAATGACAAAATACTGCTTTTTGGTCAGCCCTTGCCTCTTTTCGATTTTATTAAAAATTTATACATCTTATTTCATGACTAATTCATGAGCTTTTTTAAATTCATCTGAGCCTGATTTCTCTAATAGATCAAATATCAAAGATTCTGCAGTAGCAAGCCAGACTCCAGCCTGCTTCATCTTTTCAAGTGCGATCTTTTTGTTTTCATCTCTTCTCGAAGCAACGGCATCCGCTACGACAGTGACTTCGATATTTCGTATCTTTAAGTCCAATGCGGTTTGCAATATACATACATGAGTTTCAATTCCGATGATTGCGATTTTTTTAAAGTGATTTTCTTCTATAAAACTCGTGAAGTTCTTTTCACCGACGGCGGAAAAAGATGTTTTTTCAAAAAAAGTTGCGGCTTTTGTCAACTCGTTAAATTTTTCGACAGTTTTCCCAAGCCCTTTTGGATATTGTTCAGTCACAATGATCGGCAATTCGACAAGATTTGCAATTTGCAAAATCAATTCTGAATTTTTTATTAGTTCGTATCTGTTTGACATTGCGGGAATGAGACGCTCCTGCATATCGATCATCAGTAAAGCGGAATTGTCTCTTGTAAAGATCGAGGGATGACGTTTTACTAGCTCTATTTCACTCCACTCGATAGTTTTGCTTGCCGGTTTTTTTGAACTTATTTTACTTTTTGACGCCATCTTTTCCTCCTTATGCTAAGAAAACATTAAACAAAAATTTACCTGCAACATAAAAAATTAGTATTAATGCTCCCCAAAAAATAATTATCGGGAGCGTGAGCTGAATAAATATTTTACCTGGAGATTTTTTCATTCGGCATGAGATGAATCGCGCTAGAACAAATGGCCATCCGATAAAAAGCGCTTGCACCAGTATAGGACCGAGTATTGGAATTACTACGGGCGAGAGAAATAAAGATGAGCCTATAAACAGAGAATACAATTCAATCATGTTATCTCGGCATACCTCGCCGAAGATTGCAAAGAGAAATGCCCACAATATGGTTATTGAGATCAAAAAGAGAGGCACTCCGATCAGCTTCATTGGCGAAGCTGACTGAATTGACATGTGAATTCCGGTTATTATTCCTATTACGGCTTCAAATGCGAGAAGTTTGAGCGGAGATTGTCCGATCAAACGTTCGACAGCTATATCTGTTCTTCCTAAGAGAACAGTCTTCGAAGTGCTGAGAAGTTCCTTGAAGAATTCGTCCATGGATATAGGCTACATTAGTTCGAGAGAATTGAAAATGGAGAAACTTAAAGAACGAATTGTGATTGCGGGGCTTACCGCGGGCTTTGGCGAGATTGGTTTTGCAAGAAGCAGAGTTTTAAATCAAGACATCGAATTTATGGCTGACTGGATTAGCAAAGAAAGATATGCTGATATGAATTGGCTTGCTAGAAATTTTGAACGCAGAGGCACACCGCCTGAATGGGTTAGAACAATTATTGTAGCAGTAAAACCATATCATCCTCTTGAATGGAATGCAGATGAGAAGAGATACTCGGCGTTTGCAGATGGAGATGATTATCATGCTGCTATTTCTGCAATGCTCTCTGGATTGTTGAAGGAGATAAACACTGTCGGAGGCCGAGCAAAGACTTGTGTCGATACGTCTGCAATATTCGAAAAAGCGTGGGCAAAAGAGGCTGGTCTTGGTTTTATAGGCAAAAACAAAATTTTTGTTTCTGAAAAATTTGGACCCTTTGTTCTTCTTGGATTGGTTCTTACAGATTTGGAATTGCCTGCTGATGAAAAGAAGAGTAATTTGAATTGCGGAAACTGCAGACTTTGCATAGATCGATGTCCGACATCAGCTCTGGATGAATTCGGGCTTGATGTGAGAAGATGCATTTCATGGATGACTATCGAAAAAAAATCGGAACTTTCAGAAGAAGAGAAAATAATTGTGGGAAACAGGATATTTGGTTGCGATGAATGTCTTCTTGCATGTCCGTGGTCAAAAAAGTCTCTGCCGAGCAGAAGACCGACTCATTTGGCAATATCAAAAAGAAAACCACGAATGAACACAGATAAATACTAAAACCACTAATAAACCCAAATTATTTTTTAAAAATTTATTAGTGAACATTAGTGTCTGTTAGCGGTTAAAAAAATAGAAAGGTGTTGAGATGACTACACCGGTAATGAATCGTAGAGATATTTTTTTGAAAGAAGTTTTTTGCATCTCTTGCAAGGAATCGATGCTGTGAAGCCTGTTGTTCGCCACTCGGATGTGGCTGAAATGACGACTGAGGAATCGCTTTCCGGCCTGCCTCCGGTTTTTGGAAAGTTTATCATTGCGGACATTTGCTGGCCGCAATCAGTGCAGTTGAAAGTGAGAACGGAAGAAGCTCCACCGAGAATTTCAGAGCCCTCTTCCAGCACATGCTTCAAAGGAGTTGGAGTTTGGAATATTCCGAGGTTGGATTTACCGCATGCTTCTGCAGCTCGATCTATCGCCTCTTTCGCAATAGCAACATGCCGGACTGCAAGAATCAACTTTTCACCTTCAAGCCAGTCTGCTTCTTCAACCATTCTTGTCAATCCGCGATGAGCTTCCTCTAAAGGTCTGATAGGATATCTAAACGACTTTTTTTTCTGAAAAAATAAAGTGAATAAATTGCTTATGAGCAGAATAAGAATCAATACCCATGAAATAATGAGCAACACCAAGAGGTGATCTATGGACAGATTTATTACTCTCACTTTTGAACGGTGCCTCTTATTATATCCCAGAAGGGAAGAGCTCCACCCGAAACCTGAGGCATCTTTCCGTCCCACTTGCGGATTGATTCCTGAATAGCGTCAATTTTTCTTAGTTCAATAACTTGTGGTGTAATCGATCCGGCCAAAAGTCTCTGAGCCTCAGCTTCAGCTTTCGCCTGAGTAATTCTCTGCTCAGCTTCGATCTTAATTCGCTCAAGATCGCGTTTCGCCTTCAATGCATGCTGCTCGGCATTCTGCTTCTCCTCAATCGCAGAATTAAACGATTGTGAGAACTGAAAATCGGTTATGTTCAAAGCTATTACTATTATGTTTTCCTGCTTTAATTTATTTGTTAGTGAAGATTGAATCTTCTCTTTTATCTCTTCGCGTTTAGCTATCAGCTCTTCGGCTGTGTAAAGAGCAGTGACTGCTTTTACTGCCTCTTGAACTGCTGGATCCACTATGCGCTCACGATATGACATGCCTATCGATTGATATAATTCGTGCACTTTTCCTGGATCAGGTCTGAAATTCAGAGCTACAGTTGTCCCAACAGTCTGCATATCTTTTGAAGCCGCAGAACAATGAGGTTCGACTTTGTCTATTCTCACATCTATGTCGTATATTGTCTCGACCATTGGAACTTTGAATACGATTCCTTCGTCGAGAGACGTCATAATAATTCCTTTAATGATATTGAATTTAACTCCTTTATGCCCTGCGGGAACGATATGGAAAGAACTGCAACTTACTACGAATAAAAGAAGAATAACGAATAAAGATAGAAAGAGCTTCATTACCGATCCCAATTCAAGATTTCTTGTGTCTATGTCTATTACTCTTGCCATACTGCACCTCCTATTTTATTTGAACATCTGCATTATCTGATAGATGACATAAATGATAAATAGAATTACTCCGAAACTCATGGAACAACCTTTATTTTTTTGCTGAGCTTTAGCTTGTTCGGTTACATCTTCTTTCTCATATTTTTCATCTTCGAATTCGAGAGGCTTTTGAAAATGCTCGGGAAACGGAGTTGAGCTTGTGTTATTTACAAAGTGAAAATTATTTTGGTTCGACTGTGACTGTGATTGCTCATACCAAATTATTTTTAGAGCTCTTCCTTCAAGTTCGCTTTTCAGTCTTTCCGGAGTATCAACATCCATTTCGCCATCAACATAGCGACCCATTGGATCGCGCGCTTTGTATTTAAATATCATATTCTTGCCAGAGCGGCTGTCACTGCCGCAACCCCGACAATATCGTCTGCGCTACAGCCTCGCGAGAGATCGCTCATCGGCTTTGAAAGTCCCTGTACGATTGGACCGAGCGCTGTTGCTCCGGCGAGCCGTTCCACAAGTTTGTAAGCTATATTTCCGGCGTCAAGATCAGGAAAAACCAAAATGTTTGCTCGACCCGCGACTGAAGACCCCGGAGCTTTGCGCTCGCCAATTCCGGGAATTAGAGCCGCATCAGCCTGAAGTTCACCGTCGACTTGAATGTCAGGACGCATCTGGCGAATTGTTTCGGTGGCTTCGATTACTTTTGTTACGTCTTGATGCTGAGCGGAACCTTTTGTTGAGAAAGAAAGCATTGCGACTCTGGGCTCTCTGCCAAGTATTTTTCGAAATGTATCTGCTGAAGATATTGCTATTGCGGCAAGCTGTTTCGGTGAAGGATTTGGAACTACTCCGCAATCTGCAAATCCCATAGTTCCTTCTTCGCCCCATCTTTTGTCTGGAAGAGTCATGAAGAATATGGACGAAATAGTAGATATGCCGGACTGCATCCCAATGACCCGTAGCGCTGCACGGAGCACATCTGCAGTTGTAGAAGCCGCTCCTGAAACAGCTCCGTCAGCTCTGCCCTCTGCAACCATTGCCGCTCCTAAAAATAGTCTTTCTTTCAATATCTTTTTTGCTCCGGCTTCATCTACGTTTGAATATTTTTTTGTGGAACGAATAAAATCAATAAGACTTTTATCTTCGGATGAAATATCAGGATCGATAAATTTTACTTTTGAAAAATCGGAATTTGGAGTTGCTTTGCGGATTGAGGATTCCTTGCCGATAATGAAGACTTCTTTTGCGTAAGATTCGAATGAAACCCGAGCCGCCGCAGAGGCGATTCTTGGATCGTCCCCTTCGGGAAAGACTAATCGCGTATCTTTGGCTTGCGATTTAGCAGAATCTATAACATTCATATTGCAAATTTCTCCTTTAAAGCCTTTGCCACCGGAGGTGGAACAAAAGGCGAAATGTCTCTTCCTAATTTTGCTACCTCTTTTACAAGCGAAGAGGAAACAAATGTTCGCTCCGGTCTTGCAACCATAAAAACAGTTTCGACTCGAGCGTCGAGTGAGTGATTCATAAGCGCCATTTGCATCTCGTATTCAAAATCAGATACGAATCTCAGCCCTCGAATTATTACGTTCGCTCCAAAGTTAGACATGCAGTCGACTAGCAGCCCTTTGAAGGTGATTAATTTAGTTTCATTTGTTTCGGTAAGTATTTCTTTAAGCATGTTGACGCGCTCATTCGGAGTAAATAACGCTGTTGTTTTTGAAGGGTTCTCGAGTACTGCGATTATTACTTTATCAAATAGCGGAAGTGAACGCTTGATTATATCTACGTGACCGTACGTGGGCGGATCAAACGAACCCGGATATACTGCAATGCGCCGCTTCTCTGACATGCCATTACAATACATGATTATTCCTCTTCATGCAATTGTGCAAATCGTTTAACGTTTCTCGCTCAAATTATCAGCCGGGCAATATCGCAGATAAAACTGTTTGCGGATAAAGATTTGCTTGAGCCAACGCGGCAGATGATGTTTGACGCAGTATTGATGTTAACGCTAGCTTTATAGCCTCTTCCGCAATGTCAGTGTCCTCTACTCCACTTATTGCCGTTGTTGAATTTTCAATTTGGTTTGAGACTAAATCCCCGGCTTTCTCGAGCCTATTGTCGACTACCGCAACATTCGCCGCTTCGTTGGTGACTAGGTCTATTGCAGAGTCGAGTCCTGTGAGAGCGGTATTTGCGTTGTCCTGAGTGTCTACGCTCAACGTTGAGACTCCAATCGCCGCCGCAGTGAGTGAACTAATATTTAAAGTTATAGTCATATTTGCATCTGCTCCGACCTGAAATTTTAGAGTTGCAGTACCTGAACCATAACTTCCGTCTAAAAGACTTTTCGCATTGAAAAAGGTGTTATTCGCAACGGAATCTATTTGATCTCTAAGACTCGAAAACTGCGTTTGATTTGCAGTTCTGTCAGCGGTAGTTAGAGTAGAATTTGCCGATGCAACTGCTAATTGTCTCATATCCTGCAATAGATCGATGATAGAACTTATTCCGTCTGAAGCCGTTTGAACCATCGAACGAGATGTTTGGTTGTAACGTTGAACTTGCTCAAGAGAACGAAGATTTGTTTTCATGCGTTCGGAAAAAACGTATCCTGCAGGATCGTCCGAAGGATTATTTATCCTTAATCCTGTTGATAATCTGAGTGACGACTCCGAGAATAGTTTCGTCGCAGAGACGAGACCATTGTATGCCGAAATTGCGGCCAAATTTGTCCGCGTAATGATAGCCATGACTTTCCCTCCCTGGTTTCACCTGTTTTTTGTGTGTGGTGAATCCAATCCTTTTTATCGCATCGAATTTAATTTGATACGAATATAAAAGTCGATTGCCTTTACGTTAAAATTGCCAAATAAAAAATAGTTAAAGCAATAATAAACGCCTATGTTATTACAATTGTACGTGATTTATCTCGCCGCTGAATGCGGCATTCTTCCATGAATCCACCTCCCATCCTTGTTTTATATCTGTATCTACTTTATAGCAGGTTTTCGATGAGCTGTCAAGAGTTGCGTTTAAAAAACCTTATTTTACAGTGAAAGCTATAAAAGTATTTCTTCCGTTTTGACGTATTTGAACCACGAATCAACACTAATGTTCACGAATTAATTTTAAAAAATAAATATATAAATAATTTGAGTTAATTTGTGTCCATTCGTGGTTCTTTATAAATGTCCATTCTTTTCAAGTCTTCTGCGGAAGAAACGGTTTGACCGTCAATAGGTTCGCCCCTACTTTACCTCAAAGTCAGCATCAACCACTTTTTCCCCGGAAGATGAAGTTGCATCTTTTGGACCGCTCGCAGAGTCTTTTTCTGATTTCTCCGGAGTATTCTCAGTTGCGGATGCTGATTGATATGCTTTAGTCACCGCTTCGTCTCTGACTTCTTTTAATTCTTCGATGGCTTTTTTTACATCTTCAGGTTTTTTGGTATCGAGTTTTTCTCTTAGATTTTTGTTCGCTGATTCGATCTTCTCTTTAACATCAGCGGGAATTTTTTCTCCGAGCTCTTTCAGCATCTTCTCGGTTACATAATGTTCGTGCTCGCCTTGATTCAATGTTTCAATCTCTTCTCGATTCTTTTTATCTTCGGCTTCATGTTCTTTTCCTTCTCGAACAGCTTTCTCAATCTCTTCTTTCGACAATCCGGATGAGGCAGTGATCTTTATAGACTGTTCTTTATTCGTTGCTTTATCTTTTGCCGTGACATGGATAATACCGTTAGCGTCAATGTCAAAAGTCACTTCAATTTGAGGAACTCCTCGCGGCGCCGGCGGAATTCCGTCAAGCTTGAATAATCCCAGAGTTTTATTATCTCTTGCCAAAGGACGCTCACCCTGCAATACGTGAATATCAACTGCAGGCTGACTATCTGCTGCGGTTGAGTAAATTTGAGATTTTTTTGTCGGTATTGTCGTATTGCGAGGAATCATTGCGTTCATGAGCCCGCCTTCGACTTCAACACCAAGAGAAAGTGGAGTCACATCGAGCAACAAAATATCTTTTAGGTTTTCATCACCTGATAGAACTCCGCCTTGAACTGCTGCACCGATCGCAACAACCTCATCGGGATTTACTGATTTGTTCGGCTCCTTGCCGAAGATTTGTTTTACTTTCGCTTGTACGCAGGGCATGCGTGTGGCGCCGCCGACAAGAACTACTTCATCAATTTCTGATGCTTTAACTCCGGCGTCTTCGATCGCTTTTTGGCATGGAGCAGATGTGCGCTCTACTAAATCTTCAACCATTCTTTCGAATTGAGCGCGAGTAATTGTCTGAACTAAATGTTTCGGACCGGAGGCGTCCGCGGTTATGAACGGAAGATTAACTTCAGTTTGAGCAGATGAAGAAAGTTCGATCTTCGCCTTTTCCGCGGCTTCCTTTAGCCTCTGCAGAGCCATGCGGTCGTTTCTAATATCTACGCCATTTTCTTTCTTAAAACTTTCGGCAAGATAATCCATGACCATTGAGTCGAAATCATCTCCTCCGAGATGAGTGTCTCCGTTTGTTGATTTGACTTCGACTACTCCGTCTCCAATTTCCAAAATCGAAATGTCGAATGTTCCTCCGCCTAAATCATATACCGCGATCTTTTCGTTCTTCTTTTTGTCGAGCCCGTAAGCCAGCGCCGCCGCTGTCGGCTCATTAATGATTCTTTTTACATCGAGCCCTGCTATTTTTCCGGCGTCTTTTGTTGCTTGGCGCTGAGCGTCGTTGAAATAGGCAGGAACAGTGATTACAGCCTCAGTTATTTTTTCTCCGAGATAGTCCTCAGCTGTCTGCTTCATCTTCTGAAGTATCATTGCGGAAACTTCAGGAGGACTGTACCGCTTTGATCTGATCTCAACATGAACATCTCCATTGTCGTGCTCTACTACTTTATATGGGATGCGTTTGATTTCATTTCCAACTTCTTTGTATTTTCTACCCATGAAACGCTTGATTGAAAAGATCGTGTTTTCAGGATTGACGACAGCTTGCCGCTTCGCTGACTGCCCTACAAGCCGCTCCCCGTCTTTAGTGTAGGAAACTATCGAAGGAGTGGTTCTGCCGCCTTCTGCATTTGCAATGACAGTGGGTTCTCCACCTTCCATTACTGCAACACATGAATTTGTTGTTCCGAGATCTATTCCTATTATCTTTCCCATATCTTCCTCCTGCTTGTTAGCTCTCTATTTTAATCGTGATCGCCCTTGTAAAAGATAATGTCAATGACGTCTCTTCTCCAATCAGCGACTTTACAAAAATTCTCAACGGATCGAGCTCGATCGGTTTGTAAAAAAATCCAGCGGCTCCGGATTCCATTGCTTCATTTTTTATTTCTTCAGTTCTTATCGATGTCGTGATTAGCACCGGCATCTCGATTCTCTCTTGCCTCAATCTTCGCAATGCATCGATTCCGCCTAGCTTCGGCATCTTGACATCAAATATTCCTAGAGAGAATGGTCTTGAAAAAATTAATTCTATTGCTTCGATTCCATTTGAAGCCTGAACAACTCGGTA
>PEWQ01000186.1 GCA_002780065.1 Candidatus Hydrogenedentes bacterium CG07_land_8_20_14_0_80_42_17 | reverse complement strand
ATTTCCAATTTAGAATTTCCAATTTGCATTTTTCAATAAGTGAGTGGAAGATTGAAATTGAAAATTGAAGATTGGAAATTGGAAAATGCAAAATGAATAAAAGGAGAATGATTTATGTCTTATGCTGAGTTGAAGAATAGAACTGCTGTTGTGACCGGTGGAGCCAGAGGAATTGGGCGATCGATAGCAGAGGAATTGGCTCGAGGCGGAGCGGATATAATAATAGTTGATCTCGTCGAGGATTCTGCAAAGGCTACTGCTTCTGAAATTGCGGCGACCGGAGTCAAAGCAGTCGGCATTGCGGCAAATGTCGCTAAAACCGAAGATGTGAAGAGAATGGTAGGTGAAGCTATAAAGCTGAACGGCAAGATCGACATTTTAGTTAATAATGCGGGAATAACTCGTGACTCGCTTCTAATTAGAATGAAGGATGAAGATTGGAACGCTGTTATAGAAGTGAATCTCAAGTCGGTTTTTCTTGTGACTCGTGAACTCATTACTCACATGATGAAAGCGAGATACGGCAGGATTGTAAATATTGCGTCAGTCATAGGACTGATGGGAAATGTTGGACAGGCAAACTATGCGGCGTCGAAAGCCGGAATAATTGGGCTGACAAAATCATTAGCGAAAGAATTTGCAGGAAGAAAAATTACAGTGAATGCCATTGCTCCTGGCTATATTCAGACAGATATGACGGCTAAGCTTACTCCGGAAGTTATCGAAAAGATGAAGGCTTTGATCCCCCTAAATCGACTTGGCGAGCCTTCTGATGTTGCTAGAGCTGTAAGATTTCTTTCGTCGGATGAGGCTTCTTACATCACAGGTCAGATATTGACTGTCGATGGCGGAATGGTGATGTAAAAAAATAACTTGCCGAATTTTTTTAGATTGGTAATCTCTCAATGGACTGAATCGGCCAAAGACCGAAAAGTCAGAGATTTAATAAAAGGAGTATTGTATGTCAGATACATTTCAAAGGATTAAGGAAATAGTTGTCGAACAGCTTGGCGTTGAAGAGGCTCAGGTTACTCCCGAAGCGTCGTTCATTAACGATCTCGGAGCGGACTCGCTTGATCAGGCTAACATTGTGAATGCTTTAGAAGAAGCGTTTGATGTCGAGATTCCTGACAGTGATGCCGAGAAGATCGCAACTGTAGGTCAAGCTGTCGAATTTGTTGATAGCCATAAGTGATTCGAAAATAGTAAGAATAAAGAATCTACACAGATGAGTCGTCGAGTTGTAATCACAGGTCTTGGCCCTGTCACATCCATTGGAATAGGCGTTGATAAATTTTGGTCCTCGATCCTATCCGGCAAATCAGGCATTAGTCGTGTTAAAGGATACGATGCATCGAGATTTGATACTCAAATCGCGGCGGAGATTCATGATTTTCCGGTAGAAAAATTTGTTTCAAAAAAAGAACAAAAGAGGATGGACCGGTTTTGCATTTTTGCTCTAGCCGGAGCGCAACTCGCTCTGGAAGATGCTGGAATGACGTCTGAGACTTATCCTAAAGATCGGGTAGGAGTGATTGTCGGTTCTGGAATCGGAGGAATAGGCTCGATTGAAACTCAGCACGAAATTCTCCGTAGTAAAGGACCGGAACGTCTGAATGCTTTTCTAATTCCAATGATCATTATCAACATGGGGTCCGGCCTCGTTGCGATTCGATACGGTTTTAAAGGACCTAACACATCTGTTGCCACAGCTTGTGCGACTGGGACTCACGCGATCGGAGATTCCTTCAGAATTATTCAAAGGGGAGATGCCGACGCGATGATTGCCGGCGGAGCCGAGGCGTGCATCACTCCGCTTGCAATGGGCGGATTTTGCGCATTGCATGCGATGTCTCGGAGAAATAATGAACCTGAGAGAGCATCGCGTCCTTTTGATAAGGGACGTGACGGTTTTGTTATGGGCGAAGGTGCAGGAGTAGTAGTGCTCGAAGAATATGAACATGCAAAAAATAGGGGAGCTAGAATTTACGCTGAAGTTGTTGGATACGGAATGACGTGTGATGCTCATCATATTACTGCTCCGCTTGATGACGGTTCTGGAATAGCCGCGGCGGCGGAATTTGCTATTCGAGAATCAAATCTCTCGATTGAATTTTTTAATTACGTGAATGCGCATGGAACCTCGACGCATTTCAATGATAAATTCGAAACGGTCGCGATCAAGAAAGTATTTGGAGACCGAGCAAAAAAAATTATGGTCAGTTCGACGAAATCGATGACCGGTCATATGATTGGAGCGGCCGGAGGAGTTGAGACTATTGTCTGCGCACTTAGTGTAAGCAGAAACCAGGTGCCTCCGACAACTAATTATGAAGAACCCGATCCTGACTGTGACTTGGACTACGTGCCTAATGAAGCGCGCGAAGCCGAGGTCACGGCTGCATTGAACGAAAATTTAGGTTTTGGCGGGCACAATGCAGTGCTGGCTTTGTCTAAATTGAAATAAATTTTGTTAGGTGGTGAAGAAAACAGTTTCTTAAAACTGTTTTTGCCGTGAGTGAAGAGACATAAGAGAGATCCTCTGCCCAAGGTTGATTATTTGGACAGAGTTGATGCTAAGCGAAAAAAAGAGCTTGAAGAATATTGCAAGAAGATCGATATCAGTATTAAAGACTTGAATCTGCTGAATCGAGCGCTTTCGCATAAATCATATACAAATGAGTTAGGATACAGCCATAACGAACAGTATGAAAAATTGGAATTTTTCGGAGACGGAGTTCTTGGTCTTATAATCAACGAATATCTTTTTAAGGTTTTTCCTGATGATGAAGAGGGAGAGCTTGCAAAGATTAAGTCGGCTGTTGTTTCGGAAGTAGCTTTAGCTGAAATGGCTAAAGACATAGAATTGTCGAATATGATTCTTATTGGCAGAGGAGAAGAACGAAGCGGCGGAGCTGATAGACCGAGTTTGCAGGCAGACGTTGTAGAGGCTCTAATCGGCGCTATTTACATTGATCGAGGCTTACCTGCGACTAGAAGATTTGTGCTTCAGCATTTGGAATCCAGGATCCGTGTAATGTCGAAAGAAGAATCTGTCGGCGATTACAAATCTCATTTTCAGGAGATAATTCAAAAAGAGACTGGTAGCCGACCTGATTATGTGATGATGAAATCATCTGGTCCTGAGCATTCAAAACTATTTAGAATAGCTGTTGAGGTTCAAGGCAATAGATATGGAATTGGAATAGGTAAATCAAAAAAAGAGGCTGAGCAGAAAGCGGCTGAAGAAGCAATCTCAGCTTGGCTTAATAAAAAGCCTATACATGCTGAACCTCAGAAGAAGAGTAGAACTCAAAATGTCAAAACAACGCCAAACCAAAAGAAAATTATTAAGAGCTCTGATAAAGTTAATAAAATTGAAAAAAAATATCGTTTCAAGGATAATTATATTAGAAATGGCAATAGGAGCGGAGATTATGTTCCTGACAGCAAGATCGACGATCCTGTGGCATGGGCGGCGGAAGAAAGTTTCAAGCCTGTATTTTCCGGGAGGCGCAGAAAGAGATGAATTTTCTTGTTGAACGCAAAGGGAATTTTCTTGTCATTATTTATAATTCTGAATTTATAGCCGACGATACCTCTGAAATTAAGCGCAGTGTTTACGACAATTTTGACGTCAAAGAAGTTATTTTGGACATAAGCGGTGTAAAATTAGTTTCTACTCCCAGCTTAGGAGCTTTGCTCTCAATTCACAAACATTGCATTCAATATGATAAAAAACTCACTCTTGTTGGATTGTCTCCTTACATTAAAGAGATATTCGCTTTGACAAAACTTGTTCGTGTTTTCAATATTAAAGAGTCAGTTGAAGAAGTTTTGAACGAAGCTAAAAATGAATCGATTGATTCTGAATCAAAAAAATCTTGACTATTACAGTGTTGTGTGATATAAATTTAGCTGAATAGGAGTTTAAACCATGGATGGTATTCGAATAGCTCAGACAGCTTTGAATGTCGGTCAGACATCGCTCGATGTCTCGGCGAATAATCTTGCAAATCTTAATACAAGCGGTTTTAAATCCTCTTCAACGAATTCATACTCCGGGCCCGGGGGGAGGGGCGTGGAAACGGGATCAATTTCCGAAAACACGTTGCCCGGGCCTAGAGAGTTTACAGGCCGCCCATTGGATATTTCGCTTCAGGACGGCCTTTATTTTGCGGTGAGAACTTCGAACGGCAGACTTGCTTTCACTAGAGACGGTTCTTTTACTGTAGATGGAAGCGGGCAAATCGTTACGCAGAATGGAGACAGATTGGAACCGCCTTTGCAGTTGCCGTCAGATTCTAAAGGCGTCAGTGTCGGAAAAGACGGACAAGTTTCGGTTTTGAGGGGAGACGGCGCTCGTGAAGAAGTTGGAAAGATACAGCCTGTTCGCTTTCCAAATTCTCAAGGCATGGAAAAAATCGGAAACAATCTTGCTGTTCCAACTGCGGCTTCCGGTGCGGGCATAAAAGTCAGCGGCAGTGAAATGTTTTCAGGAGCTCTGGAACGTTCGAATACAGATATTGCCGATGAGATGATTAATCAAATTAAAAATGAACGGTTTATAGAAGCGAATACAAAGATTGTAAAAACTGAAGACGAGAATCTTGGAACTCTAATCGACATGAAGAGTTGAATTTATCAAGGTAAAAAAATTGTAATCCTTAAGTCTCGGTTTGTAGGCACACGCATCTTGCATGTGATCTCGCTTGAGCGATTACAAAAAATTTAGCTTTCTAAAAATAATAGAATGTATAAAAATAGATACAAGCTAGAGGTTTTAGAAGATGGTGTTCAATACAATTGATTTTATACAGTATTTAAATATTGCAAAAAGAAATCGGATGAATGACATTGCTGCGAACAGGGCAATGCAGATTATCGCAACAGGTTATGCTCCAAGAGACGAATTGCGCGAGTTCTTACTTACTCATGCCATTTCGATTGACGGCGTAGACGCTCCGACTTTAGCAGGGCTTGCGAGCGCAGTGCTGGAATGTGTTATTCCGATACCTGAAATTAAATGGGCGAAGAAACTGGATATAGTCGGAACCGGCGGAGGTGTTCCAACCTTCAACATTTCGACTGCGGCGTCGATTCTGCTTTCAGCGGTTCCACATGCAGTTTCAGATGAAAAGCTTAATTCTTTATGCGTGACCAAGCATGGCAATCGGGCAGTGGCGTCAAAATCCGGTTCCGCCGATGTTCTGGAGAAGCTGGGAATCAAAATCGATTTGTCTCCCGAAAAAAATGTTGCTCTTTTGGATGAAACTCGATTTGCATTTTTTTTCGCTCAGAAATATCACACAGCGTTTTCAAGAGTTAATCCAATTCGACTTGAATTGGCGAAACAGGGGATACGAACGGCATTCAATCTGATAGGTCCGCTAGTCAATCCCGCGAGAGCAAATTATCAACTGGTAGGTTTCTTTTCGGAAGACAAGATTCGGCTTGGAGCGGAGACGCTCGACAAATTGGGAGTGCAATGCGCGTTTTGCGTTTGCGGAACGAGTGATGACGGAAAGGCGATGGATGAAGTTTCACCGTGCGGCTTGACTCGCGGAATAATGATGAAAGAAAGTTGGTATGTAGAAGTAGAATTCGTTCCGGAAGATTTTGGATTGAAGAGAGTTCCGATTGCAGACCTATCGGCGGCTGATGCCGAGACTTCGGCTGATATGATTCGAAAAGCTTTTACTTCGCCGGACGACTATCCTTCTATTACAAATGCGATACTCATTAATTCTGCCGCCGCGATTTTGTTACTTACGACTTATGGATTTAAGACTGCAATAGAGATTGTCACTGAGACTTTAAAAAAAGGCGAGGCTTTGAAACAACTTGAGAGAATTGTCGGCTGGATGAAGAATAATGCAGCGTAGCGCAATTTGCTGTCCTAATTGTGGAGCAATCGAGTCAATAAATAGTGAGAAATGCTACAGATGCGGAGCAGTTTTGACGGCAACATCGTCAGCAACAGCGGAAAAATATGGAAAAGATGTTGCTGAGTTATTTAATAGCGACAGTTTTTTAACTCGAACTCTTCAAGTAATATTGGGTATCGATTTTTTGGCGGCGGTGGTTTTGACTGTGATATGGGGCGGGACTCTTATGGCCGCATTTTTTCCTGACGACTCTTTTGCTAATACACTTGATTATCTTGGTGCATTGAAGGGAAATTCCGTTCTTGCCGGAGGAGAATGGTATCGTCTTTTTACTGCAATATTTGCGCATTTTGGATTACTTCATCTTCTTTTTAACTCTATGGCGCTTGGAGCTGTAGGAATCGAGGCTGAACGTAATTTGGGTAAAATACGCTTCTTAGTTATTTTTATGGTTGGCGGAGTATTATCCAATTTTGCGTCGCTGATGGTGCATGGAAATGAACTCTTTCAAGTTGGAGCTTCAGGCGCAATTTGCGCTCTGATAGGTTCGCTATACATGATTGCCAGAATTCGTGGTGGACTTTACGGTGAAATCGTTCGGCGAGTTGTTACGCGCTGGATTGTCCTTACGCTGATATTCGGTTTTCTTGTGCCAGGCATCGATAATGCCGCGCACATTGCCGGAATGATTTTCGGAGCAGGTCTAACCAAAATGCTGGGAATTAAGTCGTAATACGAAATAAATATTTCTCGCACAGAATCCGTATTGAGTAAAACTGCATTTGATTGTATATTTCAAATATGGAAGAACGACATTACAAAATACTTGTAGCTAAGCCTGGACTTGACGGCCATGATCGCGGCGCGCACGTTATCGTACGAGCATTGCGAGACGCAGGCATGGAGGTTGTTTACACAGGCATTCGTCAGACTCCGGAAAAGATTGCGGCTGTGGCAGTGGACGAAGATGTCGACCTTGTAGGTTTGTCGTGTCTTTCAGGCGCTCACATGGAACTCTTTCCGAAAGTGCTATCCGAAATTAAAATATTAGGCAGGCCGGATATTCCAGTGATCGGAGGCGGCACCATTCCTGATGATGACATCGCCAAACTGGAAGAGCTGGGCATCAAGAAGGTATTTAGCTCAGGTTCTTCTCTTTCCGAGATTGTCGAGGCGTTCAGAAGATTTGCGTCCGAAAAACATTCTAAAGAAAAAGGAACTTCAAATTCTTGATTAGAGTTTTTAATGAATGAACATTCTAATATTTTGAAATTCGCTTCACGCTCTGAATTTGCGCGTGCGGTGAGTGAAGTTGAAAGACTATCGCCTGAAGGAATAAAATTGCTTTCGCGAGCACCGATGATTGAACCGAGAATTATTGGATGGACGGGCGCGCCTGGCGCGGGAAAATCCAGCTTGATTTCTGCAATTGTGCGGCAGAGAAGAGAATCATTTCCTGATATGAGAATTGGAATTGTAGCAGTCGATCCGTCGAGTTATAGGACGGGCGGAGCGGTACTTGGCGATCGAATTCGAATGGAGGAATTAGCGCTCGATGAGAACGTGTTTATTCGCTCCGTTGCATCGAAAAACGTTGCAGGAGGGCTTTCACCATCGGTATTGAGAATATCGAGATTTCTTACTGCATGTGGTTTTGATGAGGTGCATATTGAGACTATTGGAGCAGGACAGAACGACGTGTCAATCTCTGAAATTGCAGATACGACAATTGTGGTTTCAACTCCGAATACAGGAGACAGCATTCAGGCATTGAAAGCAGGCATGATGGAGATTGCAGATATTCATTGCGTAAATAAGTCTGATCTAGGAGCCGCAGACAGAACAGCTTCTGCTCTGCAATTGACTCTGCCCGATAAAACCTGTGGATGGTCGCCAAAGATAATTTCAGTTTCTGCTCGAAATGGAGAAGGTATTTACGATCTGTCTAAATTGATAGATGAACACGAAAATTATATCGAGTCGTCAGACAGCAGAAAAAATCATTTTTCAAGGCGGCGGCGTTTTGAATTTGAGGAAACAGTTCGTTATGAATTAAATTCTCGCATAAAAAATTCTTCTGCATATCAAGAATCTTTGAAATCGGTTGAAGAAAATTCCGAGAATCCTGCCCTCTCCGCCGAAAAGTTATTGCATAGTTTTTTCAACAACACGTTTTGACGCATTACTCTGACATCAGAGTTACAGTAGACAAAATATTAATACAAAGATATATTTATATTACAAATATTATAGGAGGATTAATATGCCACAAACATTATCAGTAAGAATTCCGGATGAAATAGCGATTCCTTTGAATAAATTATGTAGGGATTTAGAACGACCCAAAACTTTTGTCATAAAAAAAGCGATTGAAAATTATCTAAACGAATATGCTGATTATCAAATTGCTATAGACAGATTTAATGACAAAGATGATAAGATAATTTCTTCAAAAGAGATGAGAAAAAATCTTGGCTTATAAAATTAATTATAAAAAGTCAGTTACAAAAGATTTGAATAAAATTGACAAGAAACAATGCAAAAGGCTTTTAAATAAGATCGAAAAAGAACTTTCTCTATTTCCTGAAAAAGGAAAAGAATTGGTTGGCAATTTTAAAGGTTTGTTTTCATACAGAAGTGGAGATTATAGAGTTATTTATTCTATATTGGCTGATAATAATATACTGATATTGAGGGTTGCTCATCGTAAAGAAGTATATAAATGAAGACTTATAAGTTTACTGTTTTCGTGAAAACAGAAATCCATTCTGATACCCCCAAGTTAAGTCCTAGATACCCGATTACGTACGAATGACTAACGGCGCTACTCTTGCTTCAATATTATGCATCACTTATCACGACTTTTGATTATCTCTCTAAATCCTTCAGCACTTGACGATACGGCTTGGATATTCTTCCCACTTTCTTTTCTTGCCCTTTCCAACGAAATGTCGTCGAGAAATTTTTTTTTGGAATTCAGCATTACGTCCGGAATAAAAACAATATCCTTTTCGGTTTCTAAAATAGTTTGCCGAATGTCGCGCCATGAAAGAAGACCGGTCACGGTTGTAATACGCCCGAAGGTTTTATTCTCGACTGCAGATAGTTCTATATCAAGACCTTGTATTTTTGAAAGAATTGCAACAATTTTATCAATGAAAGGTTTAGGTGAAAGTCCTGTGACAATCAGACAAGATTTAGGTTTTATTTTTTTTGGCAATTTAATTTTTTTCCATTCGTCCAGCATTCTTCTTATCATTCCAACTCCGTTCTCTTCAACCTCCATCCTGCCGTAATAATTTGCGGGAGGAGGATTAATTCTTGTCATGCAGAACCATTCGTCTGCGGCCTGAACAAATGATTTCGGATAATCCGAGCCGAATTTAATAATTTCGATCAGAGCTTCTTCTGCATCTTCGTTTCTCCAAGGCGCTATTTCAGGATGATGCCAGTTTGTTAGTCCGACTGGAACTACTGCTACGGTTTTTACTTTAGGATACAGTGAATAGAGTTCATTCAGAGTATTTTTTAATTCTTCGCCGTCATTCACTCCTTTTATAAGTACGATCTGCGCGTGAAGTTCTATTCCAGCGTCTGTCAGTTCTTTAAGAAGCGGCATTATCGCTCCAACGTCGCGGCCAAACAGTTTCTTTCTTACAGCCGAAGCGGCGGAATGAACGCTGACATAAAGCGGAGAAAGTTTGAGCGATTTAATTCTTTCGATGTCGCTTTTAGAAATATTTGTGAGAGTGACATAATGTCCGTATAAAAAAGAATGCCTGTAGTCATCATCGCGGATGGACAGCCCTTTTCTAAATTTGCGTTTAGGCGGTGTCTGCTTCACATAGCAGAAGAAACAATTATTTGCACATTTTCTGATAGGAGGATCCTCAACAATAATTCCATGCGGCTCATTTTCATCTCGTGATACGAAGATACATTTCTTTTTTTCGCGGCGCAGAATTTCCAGTTCGAATTCAGGCTCGGCTGAATAATATAAAAAATCCAAACAATCACTAACTCTCTTTCCGTCAACGCTGATGATCGAATCGCCTTTTTTTACTCCTGAAATTTCTCCGGGAGAATTAGTTATGCAATTAATTACTTTGATGCCTTTTTCGATCACGATATTCAGACTGAATAGACGCCGGCGGCGCGGGAGAGGATAGGATCAAGCGAATTAACCACATCAAAAAAATTGGATTCATTAGCTTGCTTATATGGAAAATAACCGTTGCGTCCTCCTGCTGAAGCGGCTCCTTGATGTCCGCCTCCGCCGAGCGCTCGGCATATTTCGCCTGCGTGAAATTGATTTTCCTCGGGTGGAATTCTTAGAGAGATGAAGGCATATCTCTGAACGAGCACGGCAACTCCAGCACCCATGGCTTTTATGCAGTGCATTCCGGCCGGCGAGACCTTCAAAGCATCGCCTTGCGGCATTAGCGCGTAAACTACGGGAACTTCTCGCCCGTCTCTTTGCCGCCATTTTTTCCACACATATTTTAATTTGAGAATAGCTTGCCGTTGTCTGGCTTGCTGATATTGATAAACATTTTCCAGTTTTTCGTTCCATAGCGTTCCATGCGCCAGCATTCCTGCAAGTTCCAACGGAGGAAAGTCTGAACCTATTACAGCCGAGATGCGGTTTGCTTCGTGAATTTTTCTGATGCCGAAATCCTGATCGTGAGAATAAGCGGCTATTGTGCGCATGATATCGTCAGCCGCCTGCTCATATCTATTCTCCAAAAAATTTAAAACCATTTCCGCCGCAGAGCGTTTTTCAATTAGAGGTTTGATTCTATCCGTCTCGGCATCCATGAACGAAATATAAGCGCTCTCCAGCAGTCCGTCTTCGACGTATTGAAGAAATCTTTTGCCGGTCGAATAATCGTGAGCGTGATGATCTATGAAATTCAAGAGAACATTTTGCGCTTTAAGTTTCAAGAGCGCAGCAGAAAGAGCAGTGATCTTATCTGGTTCGTCTGAGCGCGCCAGAGCCTCTGGAGGCACATCAGCGAGAAGAATTGTTGCATCGTGAAAATTGAGCAATTGCTCAATGCCGCGCGAATAATAATCGATCATTGAAACTTCGAAATCTTCGCCCTTCTGCAATCCTTTCAGCAAAGCGCTTCGCCACATCAAAGCAATCGAGCCTACTGCGTCAAAATCGGTTCTTGTATTTCCATGCCCCGCATTCCCGTGACTTACATAAAGATATCTGAACATTAAACCGCCTTAAAAATTTCTTGATATAATAGTATCATGTTAAACTGATTTCTACAATTTGATGAAAGAGGAAAAATATGGCAAAGATTGCAGTAGCGCTTTCGGGCGGAGTGGATTCGTCTGTAGCACTGATGCTTTTGAAAGAAGCGGGACACGATCTTATAGGCGTTACGATGCGCCATTTGAATGATGAATGTTTTGATTTATGGGAAGGCTCATGCTGTTCTAGAGCCGCTGTAATGTCGGCGTCAAGGCTTTGCAAAAAATATGGAATCAAACATTACATATTTGAATTGGAAAAAGAGTTTGAAGAAAAAGTTCTTGCTCCTACTGCTCTGACTTATGCGTCGGGCAAGACTCCGAATCCGTGCTGTGATTGCAATGAAGAGATGAAGTTCGGAATGATGTTTGAAAAGGCTCGGGAAAAAGGCGCGGAGATGATTGCTACCGGCCATTATGCTTTATGCAATGATGGAATGCTCTTTTCAGCTCGAGATAAGAAGCGCGACCAGTCATATTTTCTATACAGACTTTCTTCAGAAGTTCTGCGTAAAACAATATTTCCGCTTGGAGAACTTACGAAGGATGAGGTTAGAGAGCTTGCAAAAAAATATTATTTGGAGTCGAAGGACAGTAAAGATTCCATGGAGATTTGTTTCGCTCCGAATAAAGATTTTACAAAAGTTTTTGAACGCTTCGCTCCTTCTGCTTTGATGCCGGGAGATATTTTGGACGAAACCGGGATCATTATTGGCAGACATAATGGAATAGGAAAAATTACGGTAGGTCAGAGAAAAGGATTAGGGCTAAGAGATTATCAAGACAAATATGTAATTGAGCTTAACGCCTCTGAAAATAGTATTAGAGTTGGTAATAGACCTATTTCAAAAGAGCTTTCAGTATCGAAGCTCGTTATGCGTGCGGCTAAAAAAAAATTCAGAGCCGTTGTGAAGATACGGTCTCAACATAAAGGATCTTGGGCGGAAATAATTATTGCGGATGAAGATACAGCAAAAGTGATTTTTGATGAGCTTCAGGAAAATGTCACTCCTGGACAAGCCTGTGTCTTTTACGATGGCGATTTAGTGCTTGGAGGAGGAGTGATTCAATAAAATTCTCGACTGGAGTATATTCCAAGGTTTATTATATTCAGGGTTCCAAGGAGAAATAATTTGAAGGAAGATATTGGAGTAAAGATTCAGAAGACTGCTATCTGGATAGTCCTGATTGGCATTCTAATATTGCTTAGCAAACTTTTCGCTATAATTTTTCTAACTTTTATTCTTACATACATAGGAAATACATTACTGAAATTGATGGCTTATCGCCTAAAATACCGCCGATTGAATCTTGTAATAATATATGTTTTATTTTTATTAGCGATAGTAGGATTTTCAGGCGCAGTTATTCCGAGAGTTTTCAGCGAAACTCGAAATCTGGCAAAAGATTTTCTGGCGGAGCAAGTGCGGCGCGAAGCAGAATTAGAGGCAATTACCGAAAGTCAGAATCATAGACATTTGAAGATGGAGCCTTCGATTGCTGTTGAAACTGATACAGCAGAGCAATCGATTGTTAGGCGTGAAACGAGACATTATCTCGATAAAACTCTCCAGCCACTTCTCGATCCTGAATCTTTTGCTTCGTTCAAAAATTCAGATCTCTATAATGAACTTCTAATAAAAATTGACAATGCCGTAGAAGATTTTGTCCCTGTAATTGTCAATGCCGTGAAGAGTTTTATTAATCATTTGGCAGTTATAGGATTTCATTTTGCTCTGGCATTAATCCTTTCCTTCATTATTCTTTGGGACCTTCCAAACCTAATTTTGGCGGCACAATCATTTTCGGAAGGAAAAACTGAAAAAATTTACGCGGAGATTGCTCCAAGCTTAAAAGCCTTTGGAACGGTTCTAGGCCGCGCTTTTGAGGCTCAATCGGGTATTGCAATTGTAAATGCTGTTTTGACCGCGATTGGATTTTGGATCATCGGCTTGAAATCAATAGCTCTGCTTTCTACAATCGTTTTCTTTTGCTCTTACATTCCTGTACTCGGAGTGATACTTTCAAGTTTGCCTGCAGCTATACTTGCATTTAAAGCCGGCGGCATCATAAAAATATTTTTGCTTGTCATTGTAATTCTGATTGTCCACACGGTAGAAACTTATGCTCTCAATCCTTTAATTTATGGTCATCACATGAAGATGCATCCAATTGTGGTATTGGTTATTCTTCTTATTGGCGAGCATTTATTCGGAGTTTGGGGGCTATTGCTAGGAGTGCCGGTATCGGCATTTATTTTGAAGTATGTGATAAGGGGAGAAAAAATAGAATGAAGTTCGATTTAAAGCGATTGGAATCTCTGGTTGATTTGATGGAGACGCGTGAGCTCGGAGAACTTGAACTTATGGATGGGCAGAATTTTGTTGCGATAGAACGTGCTCTGAACAAGAAGCCTTCACAATCTGAGCGGGGAGAAGTTATCGACGAAGGCAAGGTGATTGTGACTTCTCCGAGAGTGGGGATATTTTTGACGAAAGCATCAGCCGGTGAAAAAGTTAAAGCAGGAGCACCGTTAGGCGAGCTCCGAGTCATGGACGTAAAATATGCGGTGAACGCTCCGATTTCGGGAACGATAGAAGAGTTATTTGTAGAGGCTGGAATGGGTGTTGAATACGGGCAGGCCCTAATGAAAATTGTTTCCGAGTCAATTTTATGATGCCGAATTTCAAGAGAGTATTGATTGCGAACAGAGGAGAAATTGCTGTAAGAATAATACGAGCTTGCAGGGAATTGGGAATTGAG